>NZ_JBITIG010000009.1:0-414160 GCF_044458745.1 Streptomyces sp. NPDC050418 | reverse complement strand
CCCCGGCGGGCGCCGCCCCCCCCCCCCCCCCCCCCCCCCGGCGGGGCGGGGGGGGGGGGCCCCCCCCCGGGGGGGGGGGGCCCCCCCCCGCCGCGCGGTGCCGTGGAGTCCTACCGGCGCACGGTCACCACGGGGGCGCCCGCGGCGACGTCCTGGCCGGTGTGCGGCTCGACCGAGGCGAGGTCCGCGGTGTTGGTGACCGTCATGAGGGTGACGGTCGGGTGGTTCGCGGCGCGTACGGCGTCCAGGTCGACCTCCGCGAGCAGGTCGCCGGCGGTCACCTTCTGGCCGGAGGTGACGCGGACGTCGAAGCCCTTGCCCTGCATCTGCACCGTGTCGATGCCGACGTGCACGAGCACCTCGACGCCGTCGTCGGTCCGGATCCCGAAGGCGTGGCCGGTGTCGACGACGGTGACCAGCTCACCGTCGACGGGCGCGACGACATGGCCGTCGGCCGGCTCGATACCGACACCCTCGCCGAGGGCGCGGGAGGCGAAGACCGGGTCGCCGACCTCGTCCAGGGGGACGACACGGCCCGCTACGGGGGACGCGAGGTCGAGGCCCTTCGCGGGGGCGGGGGCGGGGGCCGTCTTCGTGGCCGTGGCAGTCGTCGTGGCGGTGGCGGTGGCGGTGGCCGTGGCCGTCGTCGTTGCCGTGGCCGTGGCGGCCGGCGCGTCGTCGCCGCGCTCGGCGGCCTCGACCGCGTCACGCTGCGCGTTGACCTCGGCGCGCTCCTCGGCCGTACGGAAGTCGGAGAAGTACACGAGCGCCATCGCGGTGAAGAAAGCCGCGGTGATCGCGATGAGGTAGGTGACCATCGGGTCGAAGACCGGGATGGTCAGCAGGGACGTGAAGGCGAAGGCCTCGGTGTCCACACCGCCGAGCACACCCACGATGACGCCGCCGACGAGGCAGCCCACGAGCATGCGCGGGTAGATCCGCTTGAAGCGCAGGTGGATGCCGTACAGCGAAGGCTCCGAGATACCGCCGAACAGACCCGCGGCCAGCGCACCCGTCGCCGTCTGCCGCATCTCCTTCTCGCGGTGGCGCAGCGAGAGGAGCAGCACACCGGCGGTCGCGCCGAAGCAGGCGAAGTTCCACGCGCCCATGGGGCCCTGGATGAAGTCGTATCCGAGGGTGTTGATGTTCTGCAGCATCAGCGCGTTGAGCGGCCAGTGCAGACCGAGCGGCACCAGGAACGGGTAGATCAGCGGGATGATGATCGCGAAGACGATCGGCGCGTTGTTGTTCAGCCAGGACAGGCCCTCGCCGAGACCGTTGCCGGCCCAGATGCCCAGCGGGCCGATGAGGAAGGCGGTCACCGGGATCATGATCAGCATGCTGAAGAACGGCACGAACACCATGTGCACGCTCTCCGGGAAGATCCGCTGCAGGCCCTTGTAGACCAGGGCGAGCAGGGCGACCATCAGGAGCGGTACGAAGACCTGGCCGCCGTAGTCGTTGAGCTGCATCGGCAGCCCGAAGACATGGGCCACGCACTCCTGGGTGCCGAGCGTGGCGTTGGTGGAACAGGTGATGCCGGGGATCCCGGAGTCCTTGTTGAGCATGCCCGTGAAGTTCGGGGTCATCACCGCGGCCATGACGGCGGCGCCCACCCACGGGTCGATCCTCAGCTTCTTCGCCGCGTTGTACGCCACGAAGATCGGCAGGAAGTAGAGCACCGAGCGCCACATGGCGTCGACGAACACCCAGGTCGCGGACTTGTCCGCGGCACGGAAGTCGACCACGCCGAGCGCGTCGAGCACGGAGGCGATGGCGATGATCAGCGAGGAGCCGAGCAGGACGCCCATGAGCGGGCGGAACGAGTCCGAGAGGTACTCGAAGAAGTTGTCGAGCCAGGCGAAGCGGCCGCGGCCCTTGGCCCGGATCGCGGCCTTGACCTCGGCGTCGGACTTCGGGCGCGGGGTGCCGCCGGCGGTCATCGCGGGCAGGTTCATGATCTCCGCGTAGACGCGGGCGACGGCGCCGCCGACCACGATCTGGAAGCGGTCGCCGGACTGCGGCACGGTGCCCATGACACCGGCGAGGCCGTCGAGCGCGGCCTGGTCCACCTTCGCCCCGTCGTGCAGCTGGAAACGCAGCCGCGTCGCACAGTGCGTGAGGCTCTCGATGTTCCCGGGGCCGCCGACGCCGCGGAGAATCTCCTCCGCCAGCACATCGGTCCCCTTCGCGGGTGTGCTCATGATGCTTCCTCGCATCCTCTGGTCTTGCTCGTGCCGTCCTGCATGGTCCGCGACCGAACCCGTCGGATTGCTGACGGACCCGGCCAAACGCCCGGTTCGCGGCAACAAAAAAGGCCCGGGCCACGCCGGAAGGCGTTTCCCAGGCCTTGCCTCACCTGCACGAGAACGGCGACGTCGCCGTGTCGTCCTCGCGGGGAGTAACAACCCTGTGATCGGGATCGATCGGCGTCACATTAACACCGGGCATACGTCGCGTGGCAAGTCATCGTGACCAGCGTTACGCGCTCGGCTCAGCTCGGCTCCACCTCCGCCCCTGCCCGCGCCCCGTCCAGCGAGTACCCCCGCTGGCACAGCGCCGCAGCCGTCATGAGCACCGCCGGCAGCGCGGTGAATCCGAGCAGGAGGGCCGTCAGGGCCGCGTCCGGCTGGCTGACGTGGGTGTCCGAAGTGCTCGACACGAAGCCGCCGAGGGCGAGGACCGCGGAGTAGACGTAAGGGCCGATCGCGGTGCCGGCCGCCTCGGTCGCCGTCCAGACGCCCGTGTACGCGCCCGCCTTCGACGACCCCGTCGCCTCCGCCGCCGCGACCGCGTCCGGCACCATCGAGAACGCGAAGAGCTGCAGCCCCGCGAACGCGACACCCATGGCCATCACGATCACGGCCGTGACGACGATCCCGGGCGTCCCGTCGAGCGCTGCGCCCGGCAGCAGCGCGAGCGAGCCCGCCGCGAAGGCACCCTGCGACAGGAGCAGTCCGCGCTGCTTCCCGGTGCGGCGCGACCACACCGTCCAGACCGGCCCCGCGAAGAGCGCGGGGCCGAGGAACAGGCCCATGTACGGGGCGGTCAGCTTGCTGTTCCCGAAGACGTACTCCGTGAAGTACGGCAGCGCTGCGAGGAAGAGATGCGTGGTGGTGCCGGTGAGGAGGTACGAGAGCACGAGCGCGCGGTAGTCGCGGTCGGCCCAGGCCACCTTGAGGTCCGCCGCCGTGGAGCGGCCCGCGTGCGCGTCGGGTGCTCGGAAGCCGCACTCGCCGGTGAGCCGCCGTACGCCGAGCAGCGCGACGACCGCGGTCGCGGCCATGACCAGCGCGAGCAGCAGCGCCATCCGCGCGTAGTCGCCGCGGCCGCCCGCCGCGGTGAGCGCGGGCGCGGCGACACCGGCGCCGAGCAGGCCCACGGTCAGGAACAGCATCCGGAACATGAAGACGCGGGTGCGCTCGTGGTAGCCGACGAGCAGATCGGACACGGTCGTCAGATACGGCACCTGGAAGCTCGCGAAGAGCAGATTGCCGGCGACGAACCAGGCACCCACCCAGAGCGCCGCGGGCCACCCGGTGAGCCCCGGCGGCACGGCGAACATCGCGGCCATGGCGGCCCCGAGCAGCAGCCCGAGCCGCATCATCCGCCGCCGGTGCCCGTGCCGGCGGGCCTCGCGGTCCGAGCGCGAGCCGAGCAGCGGGTGCACGACGATGTCGACGGCCTTGGGCAGAAGGAGGGTCAGGCCCGCCGCGAAGGCCGGTACGCCGAGGACGTCGGTGAGGAAATAGAGCAGCAGCAGTCCGGGCACGGTGACCCAGACGCCCATCCCCAGCGAGCCGGTGGCGTACGCGGTGAGCGCGCCGCGGCTCGCGGTCGCGGCCCCGGTCCCGGTCCCTGGTTCGGCGGTCGTCCGCCCGCTCACGTACGGCTCCGGTGGCGGGCCACCACGCCGCGGGCCAGTTCCGCGCCCCCAAAGGCGCCGGCGCCGACGCGGGCGGCGAGGGTGCGGGTGACGATCCGGTCGGTGAGGCGGGGCAGATGGCGGGCCAGGAAGAACTCCACCGCGCCCTTGCGGGTCGTGGTCACGTCCCGGGGCGCACGCGGGGCGAGCGCCGCCCGCTCGATCGCGGCGACGACGCCGGCCAGCGGCTCGTACACACTCATGCCTTCGAGCGAGAGTCCGGCCGCGGCCGTCGAGTCGTGGATGGGGCTGCGGACCGCCGAGGGGTAGACGCAGCTGACGCCGACATGACCGGCGAGTTCGAGCCGCAGCGCGTCGGCGTACGCGACCATCGCCCGCTTCGACGCGCCGTATGCGGCCGCGAGCGGCAGCTGCATGACGGCCATCCGCGAGGCCACCATCACCACCCGGCCGCGCGCCTCGACCAGCGCGTCGACGCAAGCCGCCGTCACGCGCCACGTACCGAGCAGGTTGATGTCGAGCTGGCGGCGCACCTCGGTGCCCGGCGCGTACTCGGCCGGTGCGGGGCCGCCGACGCCCGCGTTGTTGACGAGGACGTCGAGCCCGCCGAGGACCCGTAGCGCCTCGCCGACCGCGGTCGCGACGCTCGCGTCGTCGGTGACGTCGCAGGCGAGCACCGGGAACGGCTCGTCGCCCGCGGGCCGTACGTCGAGGCCGACGACCTGCGCCCCGGCCCGGGTCAGCCGCTCGCCGAGTGCGCGGCCGATGGTGCCGGAGGCGCCGGTGATCAGGACGCGGCGGCCACTCGCGTCGCCGCCGCGGCGACCGCTCGCGTTCCTGCCGGAAGGGCGCCTGCGCCCGGGGAGTCGGGGCATCAGGAACGCACCTTCAGGGTCGGCAGGTGTACGGCGGCTCCGCGCGCGGCCCGGCGGACGCCCGCACGGATCTCGCGGGGCAGGGCCGCCACGTACTGGTCGAAGTCGATCCGCATCATCGGACGTCTGGCACCCCATCTACGGACGGCCGCGGCATGCGCGCGCCCGACCGCCGCGCGCTGCTCGGCGGGCGAGGGCAGGGCGTAGCGGCCGCCGAGATACGCGGCGACGAGCTTGGCCTGCGCCTCGGCCACCGGCAGGGCGGCACCGGTCGACTGCATCAGGCCGACGAAGGCGAGCGTCGGGTCGTCGAGATGGAAGACGCGCTGGTAGAGCGGGAGTTCCTCGACATCGTCGCCCAGCCATTCGCGGTCGAGGAACGGGATGGTGACGCGGTACCCGGTCGCCCACACGATGACATCGACCTCGTCGGCGCTGCCGTCCGTGAACACCACGCGCCCGCCGTCGAGCCGCTCGATGCCGGGCCGTGGGACGACCTCGCCGTGGGTGAGGCGATGCAGGATCGTGTCGCTGATCGTCGGATGATTCTGGAACAGCCCACCAGCCGGCGCAGGCAGCCCGTACTGCTCGGGCCGGCCGACCGCGAGCCGCAGCATCGTCTGCGCGAGCCCCTGCCGCAGCCGCCACGGCAGCACCGCGAGCGCACCACCGGTCGCGTCGGCGGGCCGCCCGAAGAGGTACTTGGGCACGATGTGCGTCCCGTGCCGCGCGGACAGCAGTACGGGTCCGCGCGCGACGTACGAGGCGTCGACGGCGATGTCCATGGCGGAGTTGCCCATGCCGACGACGAGCACCCGCTTGCCCGCGAAAGCGTCGGGGCTGCGGTAGTCGTGGGCGTGGAGCTGCCGGCCGTCGAAGGCGCCCGGGTAGCCGGGGTCGGGCCAACGGGGGTCCCAGTTATGGCCGTTGGCGACGACGACGGCGTCGTACGTACCGCTGCCCCCTCCCTCCGCGCGGAGCTCCCACCCGCCCTTCGACCGGCTGACCTCGGTCACCGTCGCGCCGAACCGGATCCGGTCCGTCACCCCGAAGCGGTCGGCGTACCGCGCGAGATAGTCCGCCACGCGTGCCGCCGACGGATAGTCCGGCCAGTCCTCGGGCATCGGGAAGTCCGCGAACTCGGTGCGGCCCTTGCTGGTGTTGAGATGCAGGCTGTCGTACGCGGGCGACAGACCGCTCGCGTTGCCCTGAGCCCAGAGCCCGCCGGCCCGGTCGCCGCGTTCGATGACGGTGACGTCGAGCCCGTCGTCGAGCAGCGACTTCGCCGCCGCGAGCCCGGCGGCACCGGCACCGATGACGGCGACACGCGCCGAGGCCACCCCTGCACCCATCCTGAACCTCCGCTCTCGGAGCGCTCATTCAATCGAATGATGGAGACGAACACAACCCACTCTGACCTGCGGTTTTCCGCTCCAACACCTGATTGCGGCTGATTGCAGGCGCCGCGCGACCTCGGGTAGCCTCGCCGTCATGAGCACCAAGCCCGAGGACGCACCCAGCCGCGAGCGCATCCTGGCGGCGGCCACGAAACTCTTCGCGGAGCGCGGTTACGACGCCACGAGCACGCGCGCGATCGGCGAGGCGGTCGGGCTCAACATCGCGACGGTCGCGTACCACGTGGGCGCGAAGCCCGAGCTGTACCGCGAGGTGATGCGCCGGGCCCATCTGGCCCAACGCGAGGTGGTCACCGCCGCGTTGGAGCAGCTGCACGGCTGCGGCACGTCACCGAAGGAGACCCGCGCCGCGCTGCTCGCCTTCGTCGACGCGTACCTCACGTTCTGCCTCAACCGCCCCGAGGTCCCGGCCCTTTGGATGCGCCGCTGGCTCTCGGAGGGCGCGGACCTCTCCGACATCGAGGCCGAGTTCTCGGGCCCGCTGGTCGCGGAGGTCGCCACGGCGGTCCGCGCGGTCCTCGACCGGGGGAACCTGGGCGCCGAAACCGACGTGGAGATGCTGGTGTTCACGATGGTGTGGACGTCCCACGCGTTCGCCCAGGCCGGGCTGATCGACGCGACGGGGCATCGGCAGGGGCCGCGGGACGTGGCGGCGTTCGACCGGTTCCGGCGGCATTTGCATGGGGTGGTGGACGGGGTGCTTGCCGGCCCCTCCCTGCATGCGGGGAATGCTGATGCCTGACGCCTGACGTCTGACACCTGACGTCTGCGGCTCGCTTACTGCCCGGTCCGCTACTGCCCGGTCCGCCGATTGGCCTGGAACCGCGCCTTCTTCTCGCGATTCCCGCACGTATTCATCTCGCACCACCTACGGGTGCGACTCCGGCTCGTATCGAAGAAGGCGGCCCGGCAGGTCGGTGACGCGCACAGAGCCAGCCGCCCGTCGCGCTCGCCGGCGATGATGGCGATCGCGTCGGCGGCGATCACCCCAAGGGCGTCCTCCACGCTCGCCGCCGGGCTGAGCCGCCACTCCCGCTTGTCATCGGCCGTCAGAACCGCGACGGCCCGGCCCCGCGCGCTGAAGTCATTGATGACGCCGACGGCGGCGTCCGGCAGTGGATCCCCGGTCGCGGCGGCCGTCGCGGTGGCGTGAATCGCCTCCCTGAGTTCAAGGGCGAGTTGGAGCTGTTCCCCACTGCACTCGTCGATGGCGAAGCCGCTCACCACGAGCCAGTCGACGAGCCGCCGCGGCACGGGAATGCGCTCGATCGCATCACCGCGACGCTCCGAGAGCGTGCCCGTGAAGCTGGTCGCCAGAACGCTACCGAGCCGGAACTCGGGGAACTCACCACGCATGGAACCACCATAGCCGGTTGCGACGCCTCCGATCCGACTGCTAGAACCATCTAAGACGGTTCTCTCCACCCGGAGGTCTCATGTCCCACCCGACCGGCGACGTCCAAGCATTCGAAGCCCACGCACCCGAGGCCGAACTCGACGATCTGCGCGCCAGGTTGGCCGCGGCGCGCCTCCCCGAGGCCGAGACGGTCCTCGGCGCCCCGCCCGGTCCCGGCCGCTGGGACCAGGGCGTCCCCCTCGCGGACCTCACCGACCTCGTCACCTACTGGCGCACCGCGTACGACTGGCGCGCGTTCGAGTCCCGTCTCGACGCGATCGGCCAGTTCCGTACGACGATCGACGGCCTGGGCATCCACTTCCTGCACCGTCGGTCCACCCGCCCGGACGCCACCCCACTCCTGATGACCCACGGCTGGCCGGGCAGCGTCGCCGAATTCACCGACGTCGTGGACGAACTGGCCGAGCCGAGCGACCCGTCCGCACCGGCCTTCCACCTGGTCATCCCGTCCCTCCCCGGCTTCGGCCACAGCGACAAGCCGGCCACCACGGGCTGGGGAACGGAAAAGATCGCAGCCGCCTGGGTCGAGCTCATGCAGCGCCTCGACTACCCCACGTTCCTCGCCCACGGCGGCGACTGGGGAGGCAACATCACCACGGTCCTGGCCGGCCGCTTCCCGCAGCACGTCCGCGGCATCCACACGACGTTCGCAGAGGGCCTGCCGAACGCCTCAACAGCGGGCCTCACCCCCACGGAAGCCCAATGGGCCTCGGATACCCACCACTTCTGGCACCACCGAGCGGCCTACGCCAAACAACAGGCAACCCGCCCGCAGACGATCGGCTACTCCCTCGTCGACTCCCCCGTCGGCCTGCTCGCCTGGATCCTCGACAAGTTCGCGGACTGGTCGGACACGAAGGACAGCCCCTTCGAGCGGATCCCCAGGGACCGCATCCTCGACGACGTCACGCTCTACTGGCTGACGCGCAGCGGCGCATCAGCCGCCCGCATCTACTACGAGAGCCACAACTCCCTCGCCCCCGACCTCCGCGTCGACGTCCCCACGGCGATCACGATCTACCCACGCGACATCGAGAAGTACCCGCGCCCTTGGTCTGCGCAGCGCTACCGCAACATCGTCCGCTGGAACTCACCGGACGTGGGCGGCCATTTTCCCTCGTTGGAAGTCCCTGCCACGTTCGTCGAGGACCTCCGGGAGGGCATCACGGCAGTGCTGAATGCCTGACGTGTCAGTCGCCGGTATCCATGACACCGACGCCTCCGCAGACTTGGGAAATTGACCTGTCCGCATACTTGGGGAATGGACCTGTCCGACGAGGGAGAACCCCTCGACGCCCAGTGGCACAACCTGGACAACAACGTGTCCGGCATCCTCCACGCCCACAACAACGCCGCCCCAATCGCCGAACGCTTCGTCCGCGCGGGCTGGCGATCCCGCTCATGCTCCTGGCACGGCTACGAGGTGGGAACGCGCTGGTGCGAGCTCGAACTGGAGCCGTCCGAGAACGACATCCTCCTGAACGGCGTCATCGACCCCCTCCACTTCGACGAACTCGTCGCGCTGCTCGGCCGGTTCGGGCTGGTCTGCACGGTGGAGCTGTACGACGGAGACGGTCACGTGATGCGTGAGGTCAGGGTGGGGTGGGACGGTCCCTGTCCGGCGACGCCGAAAGGGCAATCGGCTCATAGGCCATAGCACGATCGACCACCTTCTCGGCGGTCAGTGCCGGATCGAAGTCCCAGAAGATGTAGTCACTGACGTGAGGACAGACCAGCCCATGCTCCAGCTCTCGAAGCATGCGACTGCCCTCGTCTTCCCCGCAGTCCCCCTCCATCAGCCGCCGCACCAACCGGATGGCCTCACTCCGCCCCATGCTCCGAGTTGTCACGTCACTGCGCCCCCAGATCCCCATGCTCTGCCTGGTGCTCAGCCCGGATCAGGCCGACTTCGCGCCATGGTGCCAGGCTCGCCGTGGCTCGGGGCGAGACACCTTGTCAGTGACGCTGCCGCTCCAGGCGGAACTTCGGGCACATATCAGGGTCTGTCTCGTGCGCGAATACGGTCCTGTCCGAGTCGGCCGCGATGGACAGGCGATCGAGCGTGTCACCAGCTGCGAAGACGTCCGGTTTCTCGAAGTCCAGTTGCAGTACGGGGTTCTGAGGGCTGCCAGTTGAGTCCCAGTCGACGCTCCAGGTGCCGGTGCCGTTGAAGGTCTCGCCCAGCGCGTCGCGGTGATAGTCGCCGGTCGGCCAGTTCCGCACGCTCGCCTTTCCTTCGTTCTGCGCGGTGCCGGCCTCCAGCGTCAGTCGTACTCCCTTCGCATCTCGTTCGCCCTTGTATGTACCGACGAGATCGCCGTCCGTGCTCACCCCGTTCGCGTCGGCCGGCACGCAGCGTGCGCCCGAGCCGCCGAGGGAGCAAGCACTGAGTGGTGAGAGCAGACCAAGTACCAGGGCTGCGGGAAGCAGGCGTAGGCGCGCGAGGCCGAGGAAGTGGGTCATCGCTGTTTCTCCGTCGGGGGGATTCGCTCGGCCCAGACGATCTTCTGGTCGACGGAGGAGAAGGCTCCGTCATCCCGATTGAGGTTCTCAAGCCAGTCGTAGTAACCGATGTAGTGGAGGAACGAGGAGTTGCTGGTGGAGTTCTCCAGGGTGTACTCGACGATGAGTGAACCGTCGGGATCCTCGCCTTTCACCTTGTAGCCGAGGTTGTAGGAGCCGACGAATGCCTCGCCGAGGTGCTCCGGGTCGCCCGTGATGATCGCGGGCAGGTCCGTGGTGACGAGCTTCTTGGCGGCACCGATCTTGCCGTCCTCCGAGATGGAGTACGCGACATTGCCCTCGGCGTTCCCCTTGGTCTGCCACTCGTGCAGGGTGTCCGCCCGGAGTTGTTTCATGCTCTCGCTGGCCCGGATCAGCTCGGTCATCTTGTCACCGGCGTGGTAGGTGCGGTCGCGCGCTCCGTCACCGGTGACCCAGTCCCAGCCAAGTGAGTACGGATCGTCGCCCTGGATCTGCGGGTGGGGGTTCTTGCCCTGCAGGGCGAGGTTGAGCTCGTTGTACTCGTCCTCGCCGATCTTGTTCGTGGAGTTGATGTCGCGGTGCTTGGGCTTGTCGTTGAACCACTGGCCGGTCCCGATGTTCGACATCAGGCTGAAGGCAAGGTTCTGGTCGGCCGTGATGCCGCGCTTGACGATGTCGTTGATCTCATCCTGAACGGCGTTGATCAATTTGGTGTCTCGGCTCATATACGGGGTCACCGCGCCGTCGGGCCCCACTTGGACGCCCTGTTCGCCGGCCCGCCGCACGGCGTCCTTGAGGTCTCGCTGCACTGCCTTGAGTTCGCCGACGGCATCGTCGATCATGCTGCGTGTGGCATCGGCCACCTTGGTGGCAGCCGCGATCTGACGCTCGATGTCGTCGATCATCTTCCAGGCGTACGGTGCTGCAGCGCCCTCCCAGTAGCCCTTGTTGCGCAGGGGGACGAGCATTTCATCGTGGACGCGCTGGGACAGGCCCTTGATTTCCCCGTGAACGGTGAGCCATTGGTCCGCCAGCGTGTCCAGCGCGCCGAGGTCAGTGTCCATGAGATCTTTGTAGAAGCTGTCGGGCATCAGAGGTCGTCCAGACCTGATCGGGGGCGGATCGCCTTGAGTGAGTCGTACACGGCGGCATCGGTCTTGCCGTAGTCGTTGGCGCCGGCCCGTAGGCTCTCGGCTATGTGGGCCAGCCAGCCCGTCACCGTGCCCGCCTGCTGTTCCCACTGCTTATGCGCGGCGTGGATGCCCTTGGCCGACGCCCAGCCCGCCAGCGCACTGGTCGCCTTCTTCGCCGGATCCTCCAGAGAGGCGGCAGGTGCGCGAAAGGCGTCATAGATCTTGTCGGCGCCGTTGGCCGCACCCCTCAGGACCGAGGGCTTGATCTTCAGCCGATCCTGAGGCGCCGTGCCCGGAGCACCCGGAAGCAAAGGCGGATAGTGAGGCTGGAGCCCGTTCGGCTGCCATTGGGGCATGTCCAGCGGGTCGGTGTAGCTGTCCGCGGGCGGCGCCTTGTAGAAGTCCTCGAAGCCGGGCAACACCCTGTGCGCTTCCAGCTCATCAGGTGAGACCGGAAGCTCCGACGGCTCGGGCAGCCCGATGTCGCCACCTTCCGGTTTGTCCTCACCCACGATCCACACCCCCACGTGCTGGTTCGCTCCGACGTTGGTGCACGCCGCAGTGACAGCCACGCTAACCACCAGGTCGGAACACGTGCGGCGCGGGGTCCCCCATACGCGGATGCGCCATCTTCGCTTCGTGCTCATTGGCTGCCATGCAATCGAGCGGATCCGCTCCGCGACTACGAGTGACCGCCAGGACCAGAGACGCGGCGCCCCTCGGGCCTGGCCCAGGGCTGAACCTTCGCCGGTCACTTCAGCTCTCCGGGTAGTCGATCTCCCCAATGTCATCCGCGAGTTCGGACAGCGTGATTTCCGGGTTGAGGGTGCTGACCACTGCATAGGTCAGGGGATGGCAACTGAAGACGTGGCGGACGGCCTCCAGGTCGATCTGGAGCCCGTAGTAGTCCTCGGCCCATCGCTGGAATGCTTCCGGCGAACGGTCCGTGAGTAGCTGGAACAGGTACTGGGCACCGTCCTGGTCCTCTGCCGGCTCATCCGGAAACTCGACGACCTACTACCGCGCCTGGTGGGAAGCGCGACTGCTCGGTCGGTACGCCAAGTGCATCGATGGTCGGCAGGAGGTCGCCAACCGGAAGATCGAGGAGTTGTTGCGCGAGTACGAATGGCGGCACGGACCAGCGATGGGGTTCAAGCTCCGCCCACAGCCGACCTGGGTTAGTCGAATAGAGCCAACGCTTCATCCCAGACATTGCCGCCATCGGCCCAGGTCCAGAGCCACTCGCGCAGCGAAGGCGCCGCATACCGCAGGCCGTCATGGGGGTCTTCGCCCCAGTCCGCCTCCCAGCCGTCGGCGTCCCAGAGCAGCACCGGGTGGTCGACCGCTATCAGCGAGACGTACCACTCCATCGTGCAGCCACCGCCCGTCAAGAAGAGCCACGATGCCGACGGCCCTCGCTCCGCCCGCTGGGCGTGGAGGGTCGTTGCGCAATGCCAGTCCGGCTGTTGCCACTGGGGAACACGGCGCGGTGCCAGTGATGCAAGGCCGTCTTCCGGCCCGAACCCGCCATCGGCGACCTCTGTGTAGATGCGGCGAAGCAACGGGGGCAGGGGATAACCGATGCGACGTTCAGCAAGGTCCACTTCAGTGTTCGTGAGCGCCGGGAATGGATGATCCGGGAGGCACCCGCGGGAGACGGGAACCGTCTCCGATCCCCGTGCGATTGCGTGCAATCGCTCCAGGAGTTCGTCATCGTCCGCAGCGGTGCGGTGCGCGGCATCGGTCACGAGCTGGGACTGTAGTTCGTACCTCTTCCGCCGCAGGCACCAGGGCCGGTGAGACGCGCTTCAGTGATTCCTTGGGGCGACCTGCGAAAACGCCCCAAGATCCATCCCGCAAATACGCCGCGGCCACTGTCATACGGCTGCATCCGGCGACACTTGCCTGCATACGCAAGAAGACCCCGCCTCAGCGTTTCCGCTGGTGACGGGGTCTTTAGGCACCTTCTGCAAGGTGCCCCCGGCAGGATTCGAACCTGCGCACACGGCTCCGGAGGCCGTTGCTCTATCCCCTGAGCTACGGGGGCGTGTCGGTGGCTCTGGTGAGCGGCGACGGGTAGAACCCTACCAGCTCACCAAGGGTGTGCCGGAACCTGTTTTGCGGGGTGGGGTGGGTGGAAGTGGGGAAAAGCCGGACGCGGTGGGCAGGGCGGACCTACCCTCGGAACCGTGCCAGGGGCGTCCGGCCGGGTCCTTGTCGTGGATGACAACAAGGTGATCCGGCAGCTGATCAGGGTCAACCTCGAGCTGGAGGGCTTCGAGGTCGTGACCGCGGCTGATGGTGCCGAGGCGCTGGACATCGTGGAGCAGGTCAGGCCCGATGCGGTCACGCTCGACGTGGTGATGCCGCGGCTCGACGGGCTGCGGACCGCGGCGCAGCTGCGGAATGATCCGCGGACGCGTGAGCTGCCGCTGGTGATAGTGAGTGCCTGCACCCAGCAGGAGGTGGAGAGCGGGCTCGAGGTCGGGGTGGATGCCTTCCTCGCGAAGCCGTTCGAGCCGGCCGAGCTGGTGGCGCTCGTGCGGAGCCTCGTGGAGTCTCCGGCCGGTGCCGAGGAGAGGGCCGGCGGACGCAGTCCCCGATAGGGCCGGCGGACGCAGTCCCCGATAGGGCCGGCGGACGCAGTCCCCGATAGGGCCGGCGGGCGCAGCCCGGTGGGGCAGGCAGGCGCAGCCCGGTGGAGCAAGCAGGCGCAGCCCGGTGGAGCAAGCAGGCGCAGCCCGGTGGAGCAAGCAGGCGCAGCCCGGTGGAGTAAGCAGGGCAGGCGCGCCCAGTACCCACGTACAAGCGAGTACCTGTACGGATACGCGGCCACAATCCGAGCGGCACCGTTGCCCCATGACTTCACACGTGACGCGTCCCGGTCCGCTAGGCCGGGTCAAGTGGGCCGCGATGCGGGGCCTGTTGGGGAGTGTCGGGCGGCTGAGCGAAGGGGTTCGGGTCGGGTATCGGCATGGGTTCGACAGCGGGACCATGCTGGATTACGTGTATGAGAACAAGGCGAGGGGGTTCGCCGGGGTCGGGTGGGTGATCGATCGGGTCTTTCTCAATGCCGTGGGGTGGCGGGGGATTCGGGCGCGGCGGGAGTTACTCGTCGCCACCCTGGATGGGGAGGTTCAGAGGCGGCGGCGCCGAGCGGCGCGTCAAGTGTTCGTGCTGGATGTGGCCGGTGGGCCCGGGCGGTATTTGCAGCAGTTGATCGCGGGGCTTCCTCGTGGGCACGTACGAGTCGAGTGCCGGGATCTGGCCGAGGCCGGGCTGCGGCAGGGGGAAGTGCTCGCGCGGCAGCAGGGGTTGGGGGCGGATGTCCTTGCGTACGAGGTCGGGGACGCGCTTGATCCGAAGCCGCCCGCGTCGGGGGCGCCGGATGTGATCGTCGTGTCCGGGCTGTATGAGCTGCTGCTGGACGAGTCCGTCATCCAGGGGTCCCTGGAGCGGTTGCGCGGGATGCTCGCGCCCGGGGGTGTGCTGGTGTTCACCACGCAGACGCGGCATCCGCAGCTCGACTTCATCGCGCACGTACTGCCCAATCGCAACGGCGAGTTGTGGGAGATGCGGTGCCGGAGCGTGGCGGAGGTGGAGGGCTGGGCCCGGGCCGCCGGGTTCGGTGAGGTGGAGAGTGCGGTGGAGAGGGTCGGGTTGTTCGCCGTCACCGTCGCCCGGGGGTGACAAGAGGCGTTCCGGCGGAAGGCGCGGTCAGGCCGATGCCTTTTTGCGGGTGGTGGTCTTCTTGGCCGTCGCCGCGGCGGTCGACTTCTTGGCCGCCGACTTGGTGGCCTTGCCGGCTGTCTTCGTGGTCTTGGTCGCCTTGGCCGCCGTCTTCTTCGTCGCCGCCGATGTCGACTTCTTGCCGCCGACCGTCTTCGGCGCCGTCGGGGCCTTCGGTGCCGCCGCCGTCTTCTTGCGGGACTTGATCGGGGTGACGGCGGCGACCTCGCCCTCCGTGTCGGGCGGGGTCTCGCCGCGGGCCGCCTGGGCCGCGCGGACGCTGCTCTCCAGGGCGGCCATCAGGTCGATCACCTTGCCGCCGGCGGCGGGCTCGGCCGGGGCCGGGGTCAGCACGCCGCCGCCGGTCTTCGTCGCGATCATCTCCTCCACCGCGACACGGTAGTCGTCGCGGAGGGAGTCGAGGTCGACCTCGCCGAGGGTTTCCATCAGGGCGTCCGCGAGGTCGAGTTCGGCGTCGCGGACGGTGACGTGGGTGTCGGGGGCGACGTCGGACGCCGCGCGGATCTCGTCCGGCCAGAGCAGGCCGTGCATGGCGATCACATCGTCGACGACGCGGAGCATGCCGAGGCGTTCGCGGCCCCGCAGGGCGAACTTGGCGATGGCGACCTTCTGGCTACGCTTGAGTGCCTCGCGCAGGAGCGTGTACGGCTTGGCGGCGGGGACTCCGTTCGCGGCCAGGTAGTACGCCGTGTCCATCTGGAGCGGGTCGATCCGTTCGGCGGGGACGAAGGAGACGATCTCGATCGTCTTGGCCGTGGGGATCGGGAGCGCGGCCAGGTCCTCGTCGGTGATCGGGATGATCGAGCCGTCGGCGTCCTCGTATCCCTTGCCGATCTCCGCCGAGGTGACCTCCTTCTCCTCCAGCTCGCACACCTTGCGGTAGCGGATGCGGCCGCCGTCGGAGGTGTGGATCTGACGGAAGGAGACGTTGTGGTTCTCGGTGGCATTGACCAGCTTGATCGGGATGCTGACCAGGCCGAAGGAGATGGCGCCGTTCCATATGGATCGCACGTTTCGCCCCTTAAGAGAGGTGACTGACGTTATACGTGGGATTCTCATCGTATGACGCCGATCACAGAGGTGGAGGGGCGGCGCCTCGCGCTCTCGAATCTCGAGAAGGTGCTCTATCCCGCGCACGGCTTCACCAAGGGCGAGGTGCTGCACTACTACGCCGTGACGGCCGGGTCGCTGCTCGCGCATCTCTACAACCGCCCGGTGTCGTTTCTGCGCTTCCCCGACGGGCCCGATGGCCAGCGGTTCTTCGCGAAGAACGTGCCGCCGGGGACGCCGTCGTGGGTGCGGACCGCGGAGGTTCCGCGGCGCAGCGAGGGCGGTACGGCCAAACAGGTCGTCGTGCAGGACATGGCCACCTTGATGTGGGCGGCGAATCTCGTCACCGAATTCCATACGCCGCAGTGGCAGGCCGATCTGCCGGGCAAGGCGGACCGGATGGTGTTCGACCTCGATCCGGGGGCGCCCGCGACGATCGTGGAGTGCTGCGAGGTGGCGCTCTGGCTGCGGGAGCGGCTGGAGGCGGACGGGCTGCACGTGTACGCGAAGACGTCCGGTTCGAAGGGGCTGCATGTGCTGGTGCCGTTGCAGCCGACGCCTTCGGAGAAGGTGTCCGCGTACGCGAAGGAGCTGGCGGTCGAGGCCGAGCAGGAGCTGCCGGGGCTCGCACTGCACCGGATGGCGCGGGCGCTGCGGCCGGGGAAGGTCTTCGTCGACTACAGCCAGAACGCGGCGGCGAAGACGACCGCTGCTCCGTACACCTTGCGGGCGCGGGCGCTGCCGACCGTCTCTGCGCCCGTGACCTGGGAGGAGATCGAGGCGTGTGAGGACGCTGATGACCTGGTGTTTCTCGCCGATGACATTCCGCCGCGGCTGGCGGAGCACGGGGATCTGCTCGGGCCGCTGATCAATCTGAACCGGGCCGGGAAGCTGCCTAAGGGGTTCCGGTGAAGCCGCCCGTACGCGTGGAGTGCCAGTGAGGCCGCCCGTGAAGGTCGCGCTCGCCGAGTCCGTGAACGCGCTGCCGCAGGGGGCGGGCGGGTGGGCGTACGAGCCGAAGTTCGACGGGCACCGGATGGTGGTCTTCCATGTCGGCGGGCGGGTGCAGTTGCAGGCACGCTCCGGGCGGATCGTGACCTCCTCGTTCCCGGATCTCGCGGAGGCGGCGCGGGCGCTGCCCGAGGGGACCGTGGTCGACGGGGAGGTCGTCGTGTGGACGGAGGGGCGGGTGGACTTCGCGGCCGTGCAGGCGCGTGCGATGTCGACGCCCGCGCGGGCCGCGGAGCTGGCGCGGGCGCTGCCCGCCTCGTACGCGGCCTTCGACCTGCTCGCCGTACGAGGTGAGGATCTGCGCGCGGCCCCGTACACCCGCAGGCGCGAGGAGCTCGTCGCGCTGCTCGCGCCACTCGGGCCGCCGCTGCAGGCCGTACCGATGACCACGGACCGGGCGCTGGCGGAGAGCTGGTACGAGGGGCTGCGCGAGACCGGGATCGAGGGGCTGGTGATCAAGCGGCTCGATCAGGGGTACCGGGCGGGGCGTCGGTCATGGCTGAAGCTGCGGCACAGCGATACGCGGGACGCGGTGGTGGTCGGGTTCACCGGGCCGCCCGCGCGGCCGCAGGCGCTGGTGCTCGTGCTGCCCGACGACGACGCGCCCGTGCTGTCGAGCCCGCTGACGCCCGGGGTCCGGGCCCGGGCGGCGGAGCTGCTGCCCGCGGCGGAGGGCGAGGGTGAGCTCAACGCGGTCGGGCTCGGGGACGTGACGTACCGGAGGGTGGGCGGCGGGCTGGTGGTGGAGGTGCGGCAGCAGGTCACGCGGCATCAGACGGTGGGGGTGGTGCGGTTTCGGTGAGCGGGTGGAGGTGCCGGTTTCGGTGAGTGAGCGGGTGGTGGTCCGGGGGCTCGGGCACGTACTCCCGTCACGTCCGAAGCCACGTCCGCCGGTCGCGGGCCAGTGCGTACAGCGTCTCGATGTCCGTCGGTTTGCAGACGCCCGCGAGGGACGCGAGGGACGGGACGTCGGTGTCGTCCAGGACGCGGGTCTCGCGGAGCGCGCCGCGGATGTCGATGGCCGTGGCCGCGACCACCGCAAGGACCGCGTGAACCTCCGTGGTGAGGGCCAGGCAGGCGCGGTCGGCGGCGTGGCGGAGGCGGCCCAGGACGGGCTCGGGCGGGGTGCGGCCGATCGTGACCTGGGGGTCGGTGACGCGGACGCGGTGCTTGGTGGCGTGCAGCGCGTGGAAGGCAAAGACGCCGCCCGGCCCGATCAGGAGGTGGTGCAGCCGTCCGCCGCCGGGCAGCGGGACCGAGTGGAGGGTGCGCCAGCCCGCCGGTTCCATGCGGTCGAGCGCGTCGCCGACGGCCTGTTCGGCGAGGAGTTCGCGGCGGCGCTGGTCCGTGCGCAGCCGGCGGACCGGGGTCGGGTCGCGGTCGAGGGCGAGGATCAGCGCCTCGCCGGGGCGGTTGGGCGCCAGGTCGTCGTCCGGGTGGAGGGCGAGGCGCGCGAGCTCGGCGCCGGTCGGGACCGGCGGGGCGCCGACCGTGACCGGGCCGGTCAGATAGGGCGCGAGGGCCCGGAGCACCTCTTGTCTGCGCGCGTCCTTGAGGACGTTGACCCGGCCGGCCTCGCGGTCGTACCAGGCGATGTTCCGGCCGTCCGGGAGAAGTACGTAGTAGCGCTCATGTCCGTGTCGCCATGTGGGTACGACCCGCAGTTCGGTCATGCCGCATCACCCCACGGACCATGGGAACAGGTCGGGACGGCCCGGGCAATAACCCGGTAGGGGAACGCACCGCTTGGCACGGCCCAAACGTGCCCACGGTACGAACCCGGGCGGTTGAAGGCTGGATCAGTAATGGCTCTGTTCGGACAGCTATGGGCTGCTGTTACACAGCTGCCGAACTGCCGCAATGGCGGACCCATAGCTTCGAATACGTCGGATACATCGGATACATCCCGTACGTCGAAACCGCCGGCCCGAGCCGGAAGGACCCCACCATGCGCACTCCTCGCCGCAACCTCGTCCGCAGCCTCGCCGTCTCCGTGATCGCCGGAGGCGCCCTGCTCATCCCGGCGGCCTCCTCGTTCGCGGCCTCGCCCGCCGCGGAGCCCGCCGTGCACGCCGCCGGGTCGCCGTTCGCGCTCGCCGCGGGCGGCGGGATCGCGACGGCCGGTGCCGCGGGCCTCGGCTTCGCGATGCTCCGCCGCGGCCGTACGGACGGCTGAGCCTCCCCCGCTCAGAGCCTCCCCCTCACCGCACCTCCCTCCCCCACCCCCTCAGCAGCCCCACCTGCCCAGGAGAACCCCATGACCACCCCCACCCTCACGCGCACCCGCCGCACCACCCGTATCACCGCCGCCACCGCCCTCACCGTCTCCCTCGGAGCCGGGCTGATGGCCTGCGGGCAGAGTGCGCAGCCCGGGCCCGACGTCAAGGTCGCCAACACCGCGACCACGCAGGCCAAGCAGGCCGCACAGCCGCTGCAGCGGTCGAAGCCCGCGGGGCTGAAGATCCCGTCGGCCGGTGTCGACGCCAAGTCGATGCTGGATCTGACGACGGACGCGAACGGCGAGCTGGAGGTGCCCTCCGTGGAGCAGGCCGGACTGCCGGGCTGGTGGAAGGACGGGCCCGCGCCCGGCGAGAAGGGGGCGTCCGTGCTGGTCGCGCACTACGACACGGCGAAGGGCCCGGCGCTGATGAAGAACGTCAAGGACGTCAAGGTCGGGGACGCCGTCGACGTCCCGCGGGCGGACGGCAGCACGGCGCACTTCAAGGTCCGCGAAATCCAGCAGGTCAACAAGAAGGACTTCCCCACCCATAAGGTGTACGGGGAGACGCAGCGCGCCGAGCTGCGGATCCTGACCTGCGGCGGCGGCCTCAAGGACGGCCACCGTACGGACAACATCATTCTCTACGCCGACCTCGTGCCGTAACCCCGGAGTGCCGATGCCCCGTCCGGTGCGCACCGCCCTGGTGCTCCCCGTCCTCGCCGTGCTCGTCGCGTCCGCGGCGGGCTGCGGCAGTGCGGGCGGGCTCGAGAGCGCGGGGGCGACACCGAGCGCGGTCGGTCCGGCGCGGCTGTGGCCCGAGCTGCCGCCCGCGAGGAACGACACGCAGGACGATCTCGGCGACGCCAAGCCCGAGGTCGTCCCGGGCATCAAGGTGCCGGGCGGCGATCTGCGCAAGGTCGACGCGCTGGCCGTCGTGCGGGCCGAGGTCCGGGCCAACCCGGACGAGGCGAGCGGGCAGGACGCGATGCCCGCGGAGATCCGCACGAAGATCCTCGGCTGCGAGGGGAAGGCCGGGGACAAGGGCTGCCCGGTGCTCACCGCGTACTACCGGGATCTGACCGGCAGCGGCAAGGACGAGCTGATCGTCGGGATCGACCTGGGGAACAAGGACGAGTTCGGGATCGGGATCCGCATCTACACGCAGGACGAGGGCCGGCTCGTACGGATCATGTCGACGAGCCAGCCGGTGATCAGCGCGGAGCTGGCGGGGCGGGATCTGATCGTGCGCTCGCCGGCGCAGTTTGCCGGGTACGAGTTCCGTGACGTGTGGTCGTGGGACGCGACGGCGCGCTCGATGCTGCCGACGCGGATGGAGATCGTCCGGGCGCCCGGGGCGAGCGCCAAGCCGCGTCCGGCCTCGCCGTCCGCCGAACCGCGTGCCCCCTCGCCGTCGGCGGCCACCCCATGAGACCCCGGCTGCCCGCCTGGACCGCGACCCTCACCTGGAAGGCCGCGGTCTTCATCACGGTGATGTGCTGCGCCCTTGCCGCGATGCTCGGGACGTTCGTGCATGTCGCGGTCACCCGGCAGACCGTGGACAACCACCGCGAGAAGGCGCTCACCAAGCTGCAGGACGTCACCCGTTTGTACGAAGCGGGCGACCGGCTTCCGCCGGACTCGGGGATCGATCCGCCGGGCCTGCCCGCGTCGTTGCGGGAACTGGCCGGGCAGGGCAGCCGCGGCACGATGGTCAGCGAGTCGACGGGCCGGCCCATGATGTGGGCGGCGGGCCCGGCGGACAGCGGCCAGGTGGTGGCGGCGGGCATCGACTACGCGCAGGGCGCGCGGACCATCGAGGGACTCGACCGGGCGATCACGGTCTCCTCGGTCCTGGCGATCGGGGCGACGCTGCTGGTCGGCGCGTTCGGCGTGACCCGGGTGACGCGGCGGCTGCACCAGACGGCGACGGTCGCGCGGCGGATCAGCGCCGGTGATCTGGACGCGCGGGTCAATGATCCGCGTACGGAGGATCCCGGCCGGGCGCAGGACGAAGTGGCCACCGTGGCGGGGGCGTTGGACACCATGGCGTCCTCGTTGCAGGGGAAGCTGGAGAGCGAGCAGCGGTTCACGGCCGATGTGGCCCATGAGCTGCGCACCCCGCTGACGGGGCTGCACGCGGCGGCGGAGCTGCTGCCGGAGGGGCGGCCCGCGGAGATGGTGCGTGAGCGGGTGCAGACGATGCGGACGCTGACCGAGGACCTTCTGGAGATCTCGCGGCTCGACTCGCGGCGCGAGGAAGTGGATCTGGACTCGCACCAGTTGGGGCCGCTCGTGGAGCGGGCCGCGCAGGGTGCGGGCACCCGGGTCGAGGTCGTACGCGATGTGCGGGTCGAGACGGACCGCAGGCGCCTGGAGCGGGTGCTCGGCAATCTGATCGCCAACGCCCACAAGCACGGGCGCGCGCCGGTCGTGGTCACCGTGGACGGCCCCTCGGTGTCCGTGCGCGACCACGGCGACGGCTACCCCGGCTATCTGGTGGAGCACGGGCCGCAGCGCTTCCGTACGGAGGGCGGGGCGAAGGGGCACGGGCTCGGGCTGACGATCGCGGTGGGCCAGGCGCGGGTCCTGGGCGCGAAGTTGAGCTTCACCAACGATCCGGAGGGCGGGGCGGTGGCGCGGCTGACGCTGCCGTACGAGGACGGGGTGTCCGAGGGGGCGTGAGGCCTCCGGCCCCTTTTGCGAAGTGCGGGGGCTGCTCCTAGCGTGATCACAGCCTCGGGGATTGGCACACGCCTTTGAGGAGACCCATGTCGCTCCGGTCCACCACCCTGCGTCTCGGCATATCCGCGACGGCTGTCGCGCTCACCGCGACCGCCGCGCTGACCACGACCGCCACCGCGTCGCACGCGTCGCATGCATCGCACATGTCGCACGCGTCGCACGCCGAAGCGCAGGCACCCACCCCCCGGACCGCCCCCGACCGGAACGACCCGCCGCCGATCTACAAGGGGCGCGTCAACGCCCGCAACGGTCTGCTCCTGCGGGACTCCCCCACGCGCGGCAGCCGGATCGTGCGCACCGAGCCGTACGGCGCGTATGTGCACATCTTCTGCAAGACGCGCGGCGAGAGCGTCGAGAACAACGACCGCTGGTATCTGCTGACCGACGGCACCTGGGCCTGGGGCGCGGCGGCCTTCATCGACAACATCGGGCCCGCGCCGCGGTGGTGCTGAGGGCCCCGCGCCGGATGCCGCGGCACCCCGACGTCCTGACATAGCCGGACATCACGCCCACCCATTGCTACCGTCCGCGCATGACCGGACCCGGACCGACCGCGGACTTCCAGGACCTGGCGGAGCTCACCGACCCGCGGGACGCCGCCGTCGTCGCGACCGGGCCCGCGCGGCGGCGCGGGGTGGAACTGGCGCTGCTGGTGCTGGCCGTGGGGCTCTGCGTCTGCGGGTATCTGTCGGTCGGGCTCGCGCGGCACGGCTCCGTGCCGCAGGGCGCGGCCGGGTACGGGGCCGGTCTTGGGGTGCTCGCGCTGCTCGCGCACATCGCGGTGCGGCTGCGGGCCCCGTACGCCGATCCGCTGCTGCTGCCGATCGCCGTGCTGCTCAACGGGCTCGGCCTGGTGCTGATCTACCGTCTGGACCAGGAGACCCCGCTGGACCAGGCGGCCCTGGCCCAACTGGTGTGGTCGACGGTCGGGGTGGGTCTGTTCATCGTGGTCGTCCTGGCGCTGCGGGACCACCGGGCGCTGCAGCGGTACGCGTATCTGTCGGGTCTGGCCGCGCTCGCGCTGCTCGCCGTGCCGATCTTCTTCCCGCCGGTCAACGGGGCGCGGCTGTGGGTGCGGATCGGCGGGCTCTCGCTGCAGCCGGGCGAGTTCGCGAAGATCCTGCTCGCCGTGTTCTTCGCGGCGTATCTCGCGGCGAACCGCGGCGCGCTCGCGTACACGGGCCGGCGGCTGCTGTGGATGCGGCTGCCGACGGGCCGGGTGCTCGGGCCCGTCGTGGTGATCTGGCTGGTCAGTGTGGCGGTGCTCGTCCTGGAACGGGATCTGGGCACGTCGCTGCTGTTCTTCGGGCTCTTCGTGATCCTGCTGTTCGTGGCGACCGGGCGGAAGGGCTGGCTCGCGGTCGGGCTGCTGCTCGGGGCCGCGGGTGCGTACACGGCCGCGCGGCTCGAACCGCATGTGCACGCCCGGGTCGCCGACTGGCTGCATCCGCTGGCGTCGATCGAGGCGGGCGAGGGGCCCAACCAACTCGCCCAGTCCCTCTTCGCGTTCGCGGCCGGCGGGATGCTCGGCACCGGGCTCGGCCGGGGCGAGTCGGTCCTGATCGGCTTCGCCGCGAAGTCCGACTTCATCCTGGCGACGGCCGGTGAGGAGCTCGGCTTCGTCGGCCTGTCCGCGGTGTTCGTCCTGTACGCGGCGCTGGTGGCACGCGGCTACCGGGCGGGGCTCGCGCTGCCGGATGCGTTCGGGCGGCTGCTCGCGGTGGGGCTCGCGTCGATCCTGGCGCTGCAGGTGTTCGTGATCGCGGGCGGTGTGACGGGCCTGATCCCGCTGACCGGTATGGCGATGCCCTTCCTCGCGCAGGGCGGTTCGTCCGTGGTCACCAACTGGATCATGGTGGCGCTCCTGATCCGGCTGAGCGATTCGGCGCGGGCGCACGGTGCACGGGAAGAGGTGGCGGCATGACGCGTCAGATCCGCTGGGCCGCGGCCTTCTGTCTGCTCCTGACCGG
Source organism: Streptomyces sp. NPDC050418 (assembly GCF_044458745.1). Taxonomy (NCBI): domain Bacteria; kingdom Bacillati; phylum Actinomycetota; class Actinomycetes; order Kitasatosporales; family Streptomycetaceae; genus Streptomyces; species Streptomyces sp. NPDC050418. Next base: position 390,206 of record NZ_JBITIG010000009.1, on the reverse strand, counting down.
GCTGCTGCTGCTCAACGCGGCCCGGATCCAGCTCGTCCAGTCGGCGACGTACGACGACAATCCCGCCAACCGCCGTCAGGACATCGCGCGTTACGGGCAGCCGCGCGGTGACATCTTCGTGGACGGGCGGCCGGTGACCGGGAACAAGGACACCGGGGAGCAGCTCCGCTTCGAACGCACCTACAAGAACGGGCCGTTGTACGCGCCCGTGACGGGCTACGCCTCGCAGGTGTACGGGTCGACGCTCCTGGAGAGCAGCGAGGACCGGATCCTCGCGGGCACCTCGCCGCTCCTGTCGCCGCTGCCGCTGGTCGGTGATCTGACGCGGGACCTGCAGCCGGGCGGGCGGGTGCACACGACGATCGTGCCGCAGATGCAGCGGGCCGCGTTCGAGGGGCTCGGCGGGCGGCAGGGGGCGGTCGCGGCGCTGGAGCCGTCCACCGGGAGGATCCTGGCGCTGGTGTCGACGCCGTCGTACGATCCCGAACTCCTGTCGGGCAACGGTGTCCTGGAGGCCCGCAACTGGTCGCGTCTGAACTCGGCCGCGAGCAAGCCGATGCTGAACCGGGCGATCCGGCAGACGTATCCGCCGGGTTCGGCGTTCAAGGTGGTGACGGCGGCGGCGGCGCTGGACTCCGGGGTGATCGGCGATGTGGACGCGCCGACGGACTCGCCCGACCCGTACCAACTGCCCAGCACCTCCACGTCGCTCGGCAACGAGGTCGAGGGCTGCGAGGACGCCTCGCTGCGCTATGCGTTCACCTGGTCCTGCAACACGGTCTTCGCGCGGCTCGGGGTCGAGGTGGGGCTCGGTTCGATGGCGGGGACGGCGGAGCGCTTCGGGTTCAACACGCGTGGGCTGCGGATCCCCTCCCCCGTGGCCACCAGCAACTTCGACACGTCGATGGACCAGCCGCAGCTCGCGCTGTCCTCGATCGGGCAGTACGACACGACGGCGACTCCGCTGCAGATGGCGATGGTGGCCTCGGCGGTCGCGTCGGGCGGTGACGTGCGGGCGCCGTTCCTGGTCGACCGGACGACGGACGGCTCCGGTGACACGGTCGGGCAGACCCGGCCGCGCTCGCTGAACCGCGCCTTCAATCCGCGGACGGCCGCGCTGCTGCGGGAGCTGATGGTCGGGGTCGTCGAGGAGGGCACGGGCAAGAACGCGGCCATCCCCGGCGCCCTGGTCGGCGGCAAGACGGGCACGGCCCAGCACGGCTACGGCAACACCGGCCTCCCGTACGCCTGGTTCATCTCCTGGGCGCAGAGCCCTTCGGCCGGGGTGCCGGAGGTGGCGGTGGCCGTGGTCGTGGAGGATGCCTCGGCGGTACGGGACGACATCAGCGGGGGCGGGATCGCGGCGCCGATCGCGCGGGCCGTGATGGAGGCGGGGCTCGGGCGGGGGTCCGCGTCGCCGGGCTTCGGTCAGGGTCCCCGGAGGGCTCAGCCCTCGGCGCCCTGAGCGGCGGTCAGCCCTCCGCTCCCTGAGCGATCGTCGCGCTCACCTCCTCGGCGCGGGCCGCCTCCTCGGCCGCGAAGCGCTCCGCGTCGAGCTTCTCGGCGATCTCCTCGTCCTGGGCCATCAGGAGGTCGAGGTTCTGGTTGCCCATCTCGAAGACGCCCATGTCCACGTACGCCTCCTGGAGGCGCTTGCCCCACAGGCCGATGTCGCGGACGCAGGGGACGATGCGCGAGAAGAGCAACTGGCGGAAGAGCGCCAGGAATTCGGACTGCTCGGAGTACTCCTCGGCCTCCGCCTTCGGGATGCCGAAGTTCTCCAGGACCTCGACGCCGCGCAGCCGGTCGCGCATCAGGTAGCAGCCCTCGATGACGAATTCCTCGCGCTCGCGCAGCTCCGCGTCCGTGAGCTGCTTGTAGTAGTCGCGCAGGGCCATCCGCCCGAAGGCGACATGGCGGGCCTCGTCCTGCATCACGTACGCGAGGATCTGCTGCGGCAGCGGCTTGTCGGTGGTGTCGCGGATCATGCCGAACGCGGCGAGCGCGAGGCCCTCGATGAGCACCTGCATGCCCAGGTAGGGCATGTCCCAGCGGGAGTCGCGCAGGGTGTCGCCGAGCAGCGACTGGAGGTTGTCGTTGATGGGGTAGGCCATGCCGACCTTGTCGTGCAGGAAGCGGCCGAAGATCTCGGCGTGGCGGGCCTCGTCCATCGTCTGGGTCGCCGAGTAGAACTTGGCGTCCAGGTCGGGGACGGACTCCACGATGCGGGCCGCGCAGATCATCGCGCCCTGTTCGCCGTGCAGGAACTGGCTGAACTGCCAGGAGGCGAAGTGCTGCCGCAGATCGCCCTTGTCGCGTTCGGTGAGTTTCGCCCAGTGCCGGGTGCCGTACAGGGAGAGGGACTCGTCCGGGGTGCCGAGCGGGTCGTACGGGTCGACCTCAAGGTCCCAGTCGATGCGCTTGGCACCGTCCCACTGCTTGTCCTTGCCCTTCTGGTAGAGGGCGAGGAGGCGCTCGCGGCCGTCCTCGTACTCCCAGCTGAAGCGGGCCGATCCGGTGGCCTGCACCTCCCAGAGAGGCGCGGCGGGCGGCTGGACATAGCGGTCATACGTCGACACGGACGGCTCCTTCTGCTCGCATACGGGGCGCCGGTGCGGGCCCCGAATCGCCTTGCAGGACCGGGCAGTTGGCAGGTTCACACGGTGGTAGATGCATCGTCAACAAGTCGCGCACGGGGGATTGACGGGCTTGCTGACAGGGAGTCTCATAAGTCGTGACCACCGGTAACCGAGGCACGAGGTGACAGCCGCCATGACGATGACGGACCCGGGCTCGCACGCGGCCTTGAGGGACGCGCTCGGTCTGCTCAAGGACCGGGAACAGGTCGCCGAGCGGCTCCTCGTCGCCTCCGCCAAGAACTCCTTCGACCCCGACAAGGAGCTCGACTGGGACGCGCCGGTCGAGGAGGGCAAGTGGTTCTGGCCGCCGGAGCTCGTCTCCCTCTACGGCACGCCGCTGTGGCGGCGGATGTCCGAGGAGCAGCGGATGGAGCTGGCGCGCCACGAGGCAGCGTCGCTCGCCTCGCTCGGGATCTGGTTCGAGATCATCCTGATGCAGCTGCTCGTCCGGCACATCTACGACAAGCCGATGGACAGCGCGCATGTGCGCTACGCCCTCACGGAGATCGCGGACGAGTGCCGGCACTCCATGATGTTCGCGCGCATGATCAAGAAGGGCGGGGCGCGCGTCTACCCCGTCACGAAGCTCAACCACAATCTGGCGCGGATCCTGAAGACCGTGTCCACGACGCCCGGTTCGTTCGCGTGCACGCTGCTCGGCGAGGAGATCCTCGACTGGATGCAGCGGCTGACGTTCCCGGACGAGCGGGTGCAGCCGCTCGTCCGCGGGGTGACGCGCATCCATGTCGTCGAGGAGGCGCGCCATGTGCGGTACGCGCGCGAGGAGTTGCGGCGGCAGATGGTCACCGCCCCGCGCTGGGAGCGGGAGCTGACCCGGGTCAGCTCCGGGCAGGCCGCGAAGGTGTTCTCGGTCGCGTTCGTCAACCCGCAGGTGTACACGGACGTCGGCCTCGACCGGCGTGAGGCGCTCGCGCAGGTCAAGGCGAGCGGGCACCGGCGCGAGGTGATGCAGACGGGCGCCAAGCGGCTGACGGATTTCCTCGACGACATCGGGGTGCTGCAGGGGGTTGGACGGAAGCTGTGGCGGAGCTCCGGGCTGCTGGCGTAGGGCGGTCTTGTTGAGCGCGCCCTTGCGGCGGGCGGGCGCGGATTACGCTTCGGGCATGTCCCCGGCGCCCGTTTCCCGCACGCCGTCCACGCCCGGCTCGCGGTCCACGCCTGAACCGAGCGCGCCGTCGCCGCGTGCGTACCGGCGGCTGAGCGTCGCCGAGCGGCGCAGTCAGCTGCTCGCGTCGGCGCTCGGGCTCTTCGCGCACCGTGCGCCCGAGGAGGTCTCGCTCGACGACGTCGCCGAGGCGGCGGGGGTCTCGCGGCCGCTCGTCTACCGCTACTTCCCGGGCGGCAAGCAGCAGTTGTACGAGGCGGCGCTGCGCTCGGCCGCCGACGAGCTGGAGCAGTGCTTCGACGAGCCGCCGACCGGGCCGCTCACCGAGCGGCTCGCGCGGGCGCTCGACCGGTATCTCGCGTTCGTCGACTCCCACGACACCGGCTTCGCGGCGCTGCTCCAGGGCGGCAGCGCGGCCTCCACGTCCCGTACTTCCGCGATCGTCGACGAAGTACGGCGCACCGCGGCGGCCAGCATCCTCGGCCACCTCCAGGTGACGGTTCCCGGTCCGCGCCTGCATCTCCTGGTCCGCACGTGGATCTCGTCGGTCGAGGCGGCCTCCCTGATCTGGCTGGACGAGGGCAAGCATCCGACCGCCCCCGACCTGCGCGACTGGCTCCTGGACCAGTTCATCGCCCAGCTCACGGCAACGGCGGCGTCGGACGAGCAGACGGCCGGGGTGCTCCGGGCGGCCCTCGCGCTGGAGCGGGCGGAGGGGCCCGCGGGGGTGCTGGTGCGGCGGGTGGTTCCCGTGGTGGGGGTGGCGGGGCACCTGCTGTAAGGGGCCCACCTGTGACACTGGCCCCGTGAACCGCGATCCGATCTCCTTCCACGGTGGGCCGCTCGACGGCCGGAGCCTCGATGTGCTCACCGGACCCACCGGGCATCCCCCGAAGCTGTACAAGATCCCCGTGCCCGCCACCGAGGACTCCCCAGCCCTGACCGTCGTCTACCGGCGGGTCGCCGCGGGGCGGCGTGGGGTGCAGCAGCTGTGGCGGTACGAGTACGACCCCGAGGGGAACGCCGACACCGGGCGGCTGCGGTGGCCGTGGTCGAAGCCGCGGCCGGGGGCGGGGCCGGGAGACGGGGCGGATGCGGGGCCGTCAGCAGGTCCGGATGCGGGGCCCGAGCGTTCCTGAGCGGGTCGTGGGCTCGGCGGGTGGGTACCCATCTTGGTGGACCCACCCGCGCGCGCCCGTGACAGCGGGAGTGCGTTGCTCGTTTGACCGCCTGGAGCACAACTGCCGTAGGCCCAGCGCACCGGGATGTTCGAGGGGGACGCCGCCGTGGAGCCACTGCGGGACGGGGAGCCGCGGGAGCTCGGGCCGTATCACGTCCTGGGCCGGCTCAGGGAGACCGCGTCGGCGCGCAGCTATCTCGCGCGGACCGACGACGGGCGGCCACTGACCGTCACGGCCGCCGTGCCGGAGCTGGCCGCGCTGTCCGCGTACCGGCGCAGATTCCGTACCGAGGCGCGGACCGCGGGCCGGCTGACCGGCGCGTGGGTGCAGCCGGTGACCGACGCCCGGCTCGACACCGAACTGCCCTGGACGGCCGCCCCGTTCGTGCCCGCCCAGTCGCTCGCGGAGGCCGTCACCCGGTACGGGCCGCTGCCCGAGCGCACCGTCCGCGTGCTCGGCGCGGCGCTCGCGGAGACGCTGGCGCGGGTGCACGCAGTGACGGGCACCGCGCTGCAGGGCCTCGCGCCCCACACGGTCCTGATCGCCGCGGACGGGCCGCGCATAGCGGCATTCGGGCCGCTGGGCGCGGCGAGCCGGGCGGTGCGGGCGGAGAGCGGCGGGCTCTCGGTGCGGCTCGGGTATCTGACGCCGGAGCAGCTCGAAGGGGCCCAAGTCGGGCCGCCCGCCGATGTGTTCGTGCTCGCGGTGCTGCTGACGCACGCGGCGACGGGACGGGCCCCGTTCGGCGAGAGCGCCGGAATCGCGGGCGGTGAGCCGGACCTCGGCGGCGTACCGGACGCGCTGCGCCCGCTGCTCGCGCGCTGTCTGACCCCGGACCCCGCGGCCCGCCCCACACCCTCGGCGCTCGCAACCGAGCTCGCGCCGGAGGGCGCGGCGGGGGCGGTACGGGCGGGGTGGCTGCCCGGACCGCTGGTGGACGCGCTGGCGGAGCAGGCGGCGGAGGTGGCGGGGCTGGTGGGCGCGGAGCACGGGGGCGGCCCGACCATGGACGCCGGCCCGCCTCCCCTCACGCCCCGGCTCACCGCGTCCTCCGCTCCTCCCCTCACGCCCCCGCCGACCTCTGCTTCTGCTCCTCCCCTCACGCCCCCGCCCACCACGGCGTCCGCCCCACCCCCTCCCGCGAAGCCGCCCACCCCACCCCGGCGCCCCCTCGACCGCCGCGCGCTGCTCACCGGTCTGGCCGCCGGGGCGGCGGGGCTCGCGCTCGGCGGAGGCGGCGTGGCGGCGTTCTCGACCGGTGAGGGGAGGGAGGACCCCAAGGCGCCCCGGCGGCTGCCCGGTGTGGCCCCGTATCCCCGGTGGGCGCACGAACTGCCGACCGATGCGGTCCTAGGCGCGCCGCTGCTCCACGACGGGGTGCTGGTGCTCCCGGCCGGCGGGCTGCGGGCGCTCGATCTGCGCACGGGCAGAACGCTCTGGAAGGTCGCGAGCGACGCCGACGAGTCCTCGCCGCTGCTCGCGTCCGACGGCACCTTCCTCACCTTCGGCCGCGACGCCCTGCGGTGGCGGTCGCTGAGCGACGGCAAGGTGAAGCTGACGGTCCCGCACAGCAAGTACTCGCGGGTGGGCGACGAGTTCGCCCGGGTCTCGCTGCTCGCGCGCAACGGTGATGCGGCCTGGTGGCACGGTCAGGTCGCGGGATCGCCCGAGCGCGAGCGCGTGTTCGCACACGACATCGCGCGCGGCACGCTGCTGTGGGCCCAGCCGTACTGGACGCCGGGGCGGGAGTTCACGGCATCCGAGTGGGCAGGCGTATACCGAGGTGACCTGCTCGCCTGGCAGGCGGACGAGCGGCCCGAGACGGCCGCGCAGGAGGCCCGCCGCAAGAAGCGGAAGGGCAAGGCGGGCCGGAAGCCGCCGTGGGAGCCCGAGTTCTACGCGCGGGACGGGAAGACGGGTGCCGAGCTGTGGCGCCGCTCGTTCGACGGGGTCGATCCGCTGGCGGGCGCGCTGGCGCTGGGGCCGGGTGGGCGGCTTTTCCATACGGCGAAGGGTGAGCTGCGGGCGTACGCGGTGGCGTCGGGCGAGGAGCTGTGGACGCGCGACGTGAGCGTCGCCGGCGAGGCGGAACCGGACGAGCACCACAGCACCCCGGTCCTCGGCGCACGCGGACGCACGCTGTTCACTTCCTGCCGGGGGCAGGCCGCGTACGCCCTCGACGCCGCGACGGGCGAGGTGCGCTGGGAGAGCGCGACGGGTCTGTCCGGTCCGGAGGTCAGCTCGCAGGCCGTGGCACTCAGCGCCTCCGGGCGGACGCTTCTGGCCCTGGACTCCGTGCAGGTCACGGCGTTCGAGGCGGAGAGCGGACGGCGGCTGTGGAAGTTCCAGGGCGCGGGGGACGAGGAAGGGCTTGGCTCCTCGGGGTACGAGGCGTACGCGGGCAAGGGCGTCACGGTGCTGCGGCTCGGGCGGCTCCTGTACGCGCTGCCGGTCGCGTAGGCGGGGCCCGGGCTTGCCCTGATCGGGTGAGCGAAGGGACCCATACCGCCCAGTTGTAGGCTTTTCAGCCTGCCGTCGACGCATGCTCCTCGTGGGCTGTCGGGCCGCCCGGAGGGGGCCGCCCGCCCCGCGACCGGAGGTGATGGCGTGTCAGGGCGTGTACTGCGGCTGGTCTGCGCGGCCGCGGTGGCCGCGGCCTCGGTGGTGGTGCCGGCGGGTGGTGCGGCGCACTCGGCGCCCGAGCCCGATGTCCCCGCCGCGGCGGCCGGGAAGCCGGTGGCCGCGCTCCTCGCCGATCTGCAGAAGCTGTACCGGGCGGCCGAGCAGGCCACCGAGACGTACAACACGACCGCCGAGCAGCTGAAGCGGCAGACCGCCGACACACGCCGCAAGAACGCCGAACTCGCCCGCTCACGGCTCCTGTTGATCGACAGCAGGCTGGCGGCGGGGCGGCTCGCACGGCAGCAGTACCAGGGGGCGAGCGGCTTCGACGGCTACGTACGGCTGCTGCTTTCCGCCGATCCGCGGACCGCGCTCGACCAGAAGCATGTGATCGCGCGGCTCGCGCGGGAGCGGGTGGAGACGGTGGGGCGGCTGAGCACGCAGGAGCGGACCGCGGACCGGCTGGCGACCGCGGCGCGCAAGGCCCTCGACCAGCAGCAGGTGCTCGCGGGGAAGCAGAAGAAGCAGCGGGACACGGCGGTGAAGAAGCTGGACGCCGTGGAGCGACGGCTGGCCTCGGTGAGCGCGGAGGAGCTCGCGGAACTGCGGAAACTGGAGAAGACGGACGCGGCCGAGGACCGCGACGAGCTGCTCGCGTCGGGCGCGCTGCCCGGCCCGGGCGGCGCGCAGGCGTCCCGTGGCGGTGCGGAGGCGGTGCGGTGGGCGCGGGCCCAGGTGGGCAAGCCGTACGCGACAGGGGCGCGGGGGCCGAAGGCCTTCGACGCGTCCGGGTTCACGGGGGCGGCGTGGGAGCGAGCCGGTGTGCAGCTGCCGCGGACGGGGCGCGGGCAGTGGGAGGAGCTGGAGCGGGTGCCGCTGAAGGCGGTGCGGCCCGGCGACGTGATCGTGTACGGACCGTCCGCGGCACATGTGGCGCTGTACGCGGGGAACGGCGAAGTGGTCGCACCTCGCCCCGGAGGCCGGGTGGAGGTGCAACCACTGGGCGGGCGGGCCGTATTGGGGGCGGTACGACCCGCCCCCAAGGCCTGAAGGACCGCTACGGAGCAACGGACGTCAGGTACGCGCCCGCCTTCTCCGGCTCGTAGAAGAACTCCTCGAAGTCCGAGGGGTCGTTGAAACCGTTCGCGAAACGGTCCGCCACCGGCTGCAGCTCGCCCGCCGCGCCGATCAGGTTCAGGACGTGCTCCGGCGGCGGCGACAGCATCGCGTTCGTCCACTTGGTGACGTGCTGGGCCGTCGTCCAGTAGCGGTCGAACGCGGACTGCATCCAGGCCTCGTCGAAGGGGCGGTCGCCGTGCTCGACGATCGAGGAGAGATACGAGGCGGCGCACTTCGAGGCCGAGTTGGAGCCCTGGCCCGTGATCGGGTCGTTGGCCACGACCACGTCGGCCACGCCGAGGACCAGACCGCCGCCGGGCAGCCGGCCGATGGGGTTGCGGACGGTGGGCGCATAGCGGCCCGCGAGCGTGGCGCCCGCGTCCGTGAGCTCGACCTTCGTGGCGCGCGCATACTCCCACGGGGTGAACTTCTCCATCAGCTCCAGCGTGAGCGCCAGGTGCTCGGAGGGGTCCTTCACGCCCTGGAAGACATCGAGCGGACCACCCGGGATGCCTTCCCAGAAGAGGATGTCGGCGCGGCCCGACGTGGTGAACGTGGGCATCACGAAGAGCTCGCCGACGCCGGGCACGAGGTTGCAGCGGACCGCGTCGAAGTCCGGGTGCTCGGGGCGGGTGCCCAGGCCGTGCACGTACGAGACGGCGAGGGCGCGCTGCGGCTCCGCGTACGGGGAGCGGGCGGCGTCGCGGCCGAACATCGAGACGAGCTCGCCCTTGCCCGCGGCGACCAGGACGAGGTCGTAGGTCCGCGAGAAGTAGTCGAGGTCGGAGACGGCCGCGCCGTGGATGACCAGCTGGCCGCCGCGCTGCGCGAAGGTCTCCATCCAGCCGGCGAACTTCACGCGCTGGTCCACGGACTGCGCGTGGCCGTCGAGGCGGCCGACCCAGTCGATGACCCGCTGCGACTCCGGCCCTGCGACCGAGACACCGAGGCCCTCGATGCGCGGGGCCTGGGACTCCCAGAAGTTCAGCGACAGATCGCGCTCGTGCTGCAGCGCCGTGTGGAACATGCACTGTGTGGACATGACCCGCCCGGCCCGGATCTCGTCCGCCGTCCGGTTGGACATCACGGTGACCTCGTAGCCCTGCGACTGCAGGCCGAGGGCGAGCTGGAGACCGGACTGGCCGGCTCCGACGATGAGTATCTTGCGCATGGGCAACTCCCCGGTGGAATAAGAGTGGTTCAGGCAGGGGTGAGATCGAGTGCGTGGCCCACGAGGGCGAGCAGCGTCTCGACGACCGGGATCCGGCGGCGCGCGTCCATGATCAGGACAGGGATGCGGTCGGGCACGGTGAGCGCCTCGCGCACGTCCTCGGCCGCGAACTCCTCGGTGCCTTCGAAGTGGTTGACGGCCACCACGTACGGCAGTCCGCAGCTCTCGAAGTAGTCGAGCGCGGGGAAGCAGTCGTCGAGGCGGCGGGTGTCGGCCAGCACGACGGCGCCGATCGCGCCGCGGATCAGGTCGTCCCACATGAACCAGAAGCGCTGCTGGCCCGGAGTGCCGAAGAGGTACAGGACCAGGTCGTCGTCGAGCGTGATCCGGCCGAAGTCCATGGCGACGGTGGTGGTCGCCTTGTCCGGGGTCGCGGACAGGTCGTCGGACGCGGCGGAGGCCTCGGTCATCAGGGCCTCGGTCTGCAGCGGAGTGATCTCCGAGACCGAGCCGACCAGGGTCGTCTTGCCGACGCCGAAGCCGCCCGCGACCACGATCTTCGTGGCGACGGGGGCGCGGGTGCGGTCCAGCTGCCAGGCCTTGGCGCCCTCTTCGGCCGGTTCGGCCAGGGGTATGGGACCGTCCGCGACGGTCCGCGGGTCAGAGACGGCGGAGTCCACCCAGCACCCTTTCGAGCAGAGCGCGGTCCGGGCGGCCGGGGCCGTGCCCGGTCCCGTACACACGGATCCTTCCCTGGTCGGCGAGGTCGCTGAGCAGCACGCGCACCACGCCGAGAGGCATCTTGAGCAGCGCGGCGATCTCGGCGACCGTGCGCATCCTGCGGCAGATCTCCACGATGGCCCGCAGCTCCGGCATGACCTTCGTGTGCAGGCTGCCGTTCGGGAGTTCGGGGCGCTCGTCGCCGCCTTCGATGGCGGGGACGGCCGCGACGAAGGTCTCGACGAGCAGCACATGGCCGAAGCGCGTTCGGCCGCCGGTCAGGGAGTACGGGCGGACGCGCGCGGGGCGCCGGTCCGCGCCGCGCACGGGGAGCTTCGCGGGGGTCACCGGAGGCCCGCCTCCGCCTGCTGGTCCCGTTCCCTGGACTGGCGCAGCTCGCTGCGGAGTTCGGGGGTCAGGACGTGGCCGGCACGGCCCACGAACAGGGCCATGTGGTACGCGACCACGCTCATGTCGCAGTCGGGGGTGGCGTGCACACCGAGCAGGGAGCCGTCGCTGATGGCCATCACGAAGAGGCTGCCCTCGTCCATGGAGACCATGGTCTGCCGTACGCCGCCGCCCTCCATGAGCCGGGCGACGCCGACGGTGAGGCTGCCGAGTCCCGAGACGATGGTGGCGAGGTCGGCGCTGGAGCCGCGGGGGCTCGCTGGGGAAGGGGTGCGCTCCTGGTGCTGCCCCGGATCCGAGGACAGCAGCAGCAGTCCGTCCGACGACACGACGGCGACCGAGAGGAGTCCCGGCACCTCTTCCACCAGGTTCGTCAGCAGCCAGTGCAGGTTACGGGCCTCGGTGCTGAGCGCACCGGGCGTGCTGGACACCGTCAACTGCGGGCCTCCTTGAGTGAGTCCCCCGGATCCGTGGTCTCTTGCGGGTCGGTCTTCGTCTGGTGCGCGGACTGGGTGCGCTGAGGTGGGACTTGAGGGTCTATGGGGGGCGTGGGGGGTGTGCCGTGCTGTGCGCGGGGGGTGGGCTCGGTTCCCGGGGCGGGCGCGGCGTTGGGGGTGGGCTCGGTGCCCGGGGCGGGCTGCGCGTTGTGGGTCGGCTCGGTGCCCAGGGCGGGCTGCGCGTTGTGGGTCGGCTCGGTGCCCAGGGCGGGCGCGGCGTTGGGGGTGGGCTCGGTGCCCGGGGCGGGCTGCGCTTCGGGCCGTGCTTCGGGCTCGGGGTGGGTCCGGGCCTCGGGCTCGGGGCGGCCGACGGACTCAGGCCGGCCGACGGACTCGGGCCGGCCGTCGGTGAGTTCGGCCTCCACGTCGCGGCGGCCCGCCTGGGCGCCCTGGCGGAAGTGGGCGAGACGGCGGCGGAGCGCGTCGGCGTCCACACCCTGGGGACGCCGGGGCGCGGCCGTCGCACTGGGCGCGCTGACCTTGGGGGTGCGCTTGGGCAACCCCTTCTCGGTGACCCGCTCCCACTTACCCGCACGCGCCGCGTCCTCCGCCTGCGGCACCTCATCGGCGACCCGCTCGTGCGCGTGGTCGTCGGGGATGGGCTGGGTGAGCGCGGGGGCGGCGGGTGGCGGGGTGGGCTCGGGGGACGGGGCCGGGATGCGGGCGGCCGCCGGTTCTGCGGCCGGTTCTGTGGCCGGTTCGGCAGACGGTTCTGTGGCCGGTTCCGGGACAGGGAGGGTGAGTTCGAGGGTGGTCTCGGAGGTGACGGCCGGGTCTTCGGTGCCGGGAACGGTCCCGGCACCGTCGGCCGTGTCTTCCTCGGCCTCGTGGGCCTCCGCCACGTCATCGCGCGGCGCTCGCGCACCGAAGGCCGCGGCGACCAAGTCCTCGCCCAGCGGCGCCTCCTGGCCGGCGGACGACAGCTCGTCACCGGCCGTCTGCCGTGCCCCGGGCTCGGGCTCGGGCTCGGGCTCGGGCTCGGGCTCGACAGCGTCGGCGGGTTCCGCCGCGGATTCGGCTACGGATACCCGTACGACCTGGGCGTCTGCGTCGTCGTCACCGTCTGCATCCCGTACGACATCGAGCGCCTCGTCCTGTACGGCATCAGCCGCCGTATCCCGTACGGCATCAGCAGCCGACGCCTCGGCATCGGCAGCCACCTGCTCCTGGACCGCCGGCTCCGGGGCCGGTGCCTCGGCCGCCGCCGCGCCCGACTCCAGTGGCTCCCCCACAACCCCCCGAGCCCGCCCACCCAGCTCGTTCGAGTTGGCCTCCGCCTCCGCGCCCGCCAGGTGGACCGGCGACGTCGGGAACGGGGACGTGAGGTGGTGGGTGTGGGAGGTGGCGGGGCCCGCGGCCAGGATGGGCTTGGGCAGGGTGGCCGTGGCCGTCGTGCCGGAGGTCGTGGGCTGGTCGCGGAGTTCGACGCGGACGCCGTGGCGCGCGGCGAGCCGGGAGACCACGTGCAGGCCCAGGCCGAGGCCCTCATCGTCGGCCGTGTGGAGCGCCTCGGGGTCGAAGTCCGTGAGGAGCACGTTGACCGCGTGCAGGCGTTCGGGGGCGAGTCCTATGCCCTCGTCCTGCACGGAGAGCATGACTTCGCCGCTCTCCAGGAGCCACCCGGAGACCTCGACGGCAGCGTCGGGCGGCGAGAACGACGTGGCGTTCTCCAGGAGTTCGGCCAGGAGGTGGCTGAGGTCGTCCGCCGCGAAGCCCGCCAGGTGGGCGTGGGGCGGCAGCGAGCCGATGCGGACGCGGTCGTAACGCTCGATCTCGCTGACCGCCGCCCGTACGACGTCGACGAGCGGCACCGGACCGGGATGCGTGTGCTTGTGCTCGGCGCCCGCGAGGACCAGCAGGTTCTCGCTGTGGCGGCGCATCACGGTCGCGAAGTGGTCGAGCTTGAAGAGCGTGGCGAGGCGCTCCGGGTCCTCCTCGCGGTCCTCCATGCCCTCGATGACGGCGAGTTGCCGGTCGACCAGCCCGAGGGTGCGCAGCGCGAGGTTGACGAAGGTGTGCTGAACGGATTCCTCGGCGTGGTGCAACGCATCGCGTGCCGCGGCGAGTTCCTTGCGCAGCTCGACCCGCTCACAGGCCAGCTTCTCGCGCTCCCCGACGAGATGCGCCCGGTCGGCCTCCAGAACCCCGGTCCGCTCGTGCAGCTTGGCGGTGCGCTCGTACAGCGCGTTGACGGACCGTACGACCGCGGCGAACTCGTCGTTGCGCCCGGTGAACCGCACCGGCTCCTCGCCGCCCGCGCCGGCCGCGAGGCGCGCCGTGCCCAGGCGCAGGACCGCGAGCGGGCGGGTGAGCGTGCGCGCCACGGCGATCCCGACGCCGAGCGCGAGCAGAGCGAGCGCGCCGACCAGCGCGATCCGCAGTTCGAGGGCGGTGACGTCGTCGTCGCGGAGGGCGGAGAGCTCGGCGATCCGGTCGGTGGCGAGGCTGTTCTCGACGCTGCGGAGCTGGTCGATCCGGGCCGTGAGCGCGGTCTCGATCTTCTCGCGGTTGTAGCCGAGCTCGGTGGGGCTGAGCGTCGGCCGGTCGGTCAGCCGGGCGAGGTAGCGCTCCGCGGTGGAGACCTCGGGGCCGGAGACGGTGGTGCTGAGCTTGGTGCGCTGCTCCACGGGCGCGGCGACCGTGAACGCGTCGAGCGCGGCCTGCTCGGAGCGCTGCGCCTCCTGGGCGGCGGCGGTGAGCGCGTCGCGGCGCTTGTCGTCGTCGCTGCGGGCCGTGGTGGTGACGGCGAGCCCGGTCACCGGGTCGATCACGGTCTGCGGGACGCTGCGCGGCGTCGCGTACGCGGCGAGCAGCAGACCGCGGACGGCGGCGGCCTCCGAGACGGCCCGGTCGAGGTCGGCGAGCGCGTGCCGGCCCGCGCCCGCGCGCGGCGGCAGCAGGTCGGCGAGGTGCTCGGTGAGGCGGTGCAGTTCGGTGAGCGCGACCGTGTACGCCTTGTGCGCGTCGAGCGCCGAGCCCTTGCCGCCGAGCGCCTTCTTGCGGATGCCCGCGAACTCGGCGAGGTCGGCGCGCAGGTCCGCGGGCGCCTCGGCCCGCAGCTCGGCGATCTGCCGGTCGATGCGCTCACCGCTGCCGGGACGCTTGTCCTCGGGACGGCCCGCCGCGATGTACGCGGTGATCTCGTCCCGCTCGTCGGTGAGCGCGTGCGCGAGGGTGGTGGTCTGCCGGGTGAGCTCCGCGAGCTCCACCAGGCGCTGCGTCTGTGCGACTTGGGAGGACGCGCCGAGCACGGCGGGTGCGCCCGCACCCGCGACGGCCGCGGTGACGACCGCGACGGCGACGATCAGACGGCTGCGTACCCGGACCGTCTTGCGGCCCTTCGCCGCCGGGTCGGCCTTCCCGCCCGGAGAACGGTCTGGCGTACGGCCTTGACGGGCCTGAGGAGCCGTCGGCTTGCTCTGCACCGGTGCTCGCATCCTCGTTGCTCTCGATGTTCTTGTTCTGTCGCGTCGTGCGCCCTGGGTGTGCTGCGGGGCGCGGGGGCTGCTTGGTGTGTCGCGTCGTCCACCTTCTGGGTCCGGTGTGGTGACGTGCCCTCTCTGGTACGGCTTATGACCATTCCAGCGCGCCTGTGTGGCGGTCGCCCATCATCGGGCGGGCCACCCGAAGGAGTGAACATCGCCGGGAGTTGAGGGATCAAGTTCCGGTTCGACATCGATACGGGACCGTGCGCGGCGCCGGTTGGACGGCGGGCCCGGCCTTTGGCAAGATGCCCCGCCCTCCCGGCGCAGAAGGGTCTGGTCCAGGCCAGGAACGGGGCCCCCGGGCCAACTCCCGTCGGACTCGCCCTCTGTGAAGGTCCCGTCCACACTCGTGCAGACTGCATGGATGCGCGTCGAACTCTCCACGGACCCCGGTGACCCCGCACGCCCCAACGAGGACTTCGCGTCCGTGGCCCTGCCCGCCTCGGGAAAGGGCGGGACGCTGGTCGTCCTGGACGGGGTGACGCCACCGGCCGGGGACGACGGTTGTGTGCACGACGTGCCCTGGTTCGTGGCGAGTCTCGGCGGCGCCCTGGGTGAACTGTCCGTTTCACGGCGGGACATGGACCTGGCCGGGATCCTCTCCCTGGCCATCGCCCGCACCGCCGAAGCCCACCGCTCCACGTGTGACCTTTCTCACCCTCGTACGCCTCAGGCGACGGTGGTCCTCGCGCGGTGGGACGCGGAGCGGGTCGAACACCTCGTCCTGTCGGACTCCCTGCTGCTCGCCGAGTCACCCGCCGGGGACGTCACCGTGGTGGCCGACCGCAGACTGGACACGCTGCCGGCGCGGGTGACGAACGCCCGTGACGCGGTGCGCGCGCTGCCGGAAGGCTCGCCCGAACGGGACGCGGCGGCGCGGGAGTACGTGGCCGCCGTCGAGTCGCTGCGCAATGCGGAGGACGGCTTCTTCACGGCCGCCGCGGACCCCTCGGCCGCCGCACGCGCGGTCACGGGCACCTGGCCGCGCACCGCCGTCCGCACCCTCGTCGGCCTGACCGACGGCGCGGGCCGCTGGTCCGACACCTTCGGCGAGGGCGACTGGTCCGAGTGCTTCGCCTTCGTGCGCAAGGCGGGCCCGCAGGGCCTGATCGACCGCGTGCGCGTCCTGGAGCGGGAGCGGGAAGCCGCGGGCGTACGGGCCCGCGGCAAGGCGCATGACGACGCGACGGTCGTGTGGGTCGAGCTGTAGGCCGGGGCTGCGGCTCGCAGCGGACCGGGCGCGGCCGGTTCTACTGCTCGCCGCCCGCGTTCAACTGCTGCAGCAGCCGTGCCAGTTCGGCCACCTCGCCGCGGTCCCAGTCGGCCAGCTGCCGTACGTAGCGCTCGCGGCGGGCCGTACGGACCGTGCTGAAGCGGGCCCGCCCCTCGTCGGTGAGGCGCAGCAGCGCCGCGCGGCCGTCGGCCGGGTCGGGGTCGCGGGCCACCAGGCCGAGGTCCTCCAGGGCGCGCAGCTGACGGCTCATCGTCGCCTTGCCGACGCCGAAGTAACCGGCGAGGTCCGTGGCCCGCTGCGGCCCCGTCTCCTCCAGGCGGACGAGCAGTCCGTACGCGGCGGGCTCCAGATCGGGGTGGACCGCGCGCGCCATCTCGCCGGAGCTGGCCCGTGCGCGCCGCAGCAGCACCGTCAACTCCCGCTCCAGAGCCAGGAATTCGTGGTCCACACCATTTTCCGGCGCGCCGGGACGCGCGTTGTCGTCGGGGCGGTCGTGCACTTCAGAGGCCATGAAACGCTTTCCGGATGCTGAAAGTTTCTGCCGGCCGCGGCTGTTGCCGCAGCTCGGCCAGTATTTCGCAGGCGTAGACCAACGGCAGCCCCATGGCCCTCTTCCCCCACGCGAGTCGCTGTGCGTAGCTTCTTAGTGACATGTCCACGCCGTCACCGGAGCGACATGTCGACAGATCCCCCCACCCTGGAGTCCCCCCTGTCCACCGGACTCCACGAGGCCTTCGGAGGCACGCAATGTCCGTGCACAGACCCGGAAGACCCCGTACCACGCGCCGCGTGAGCCCCCGCTCACGACTGACAGCCGCCGGCGTCCTGCTCGCCGTCCTCTCCCTCCTGTTCACCCTCCCCGCCACCGCCCAGGGCGCCGACAAGCCCGAACGCGGCGAGGCCCGTATGGGCATGGGCGTCGTCGCCCACGACGGCCAGGGCGGGCTGCCCCGCGAGACCCGCGCCGTCCAGACCGAGGGCGTCGACGTCTCCAGCCACCAGGGCAACGTCAACTGGTCGGCCCTGTGGACCAGCGGCGTGAAGTGGGCCTACGTCAAGGCGACCGAAGGCACGTACTACAAGAACCCGTACTTCGCGCAGCAGTACAACGGCTCGTACAACATCGGCATGATCCGCGGCGCGTATCACTTCGCGACCCCCAACACGACGACCGGCGCCGCCCAGGCCGACTACTTCGTGAACAACGGCGGCGGCTGGTCCCGCGACGGCAAGACGCTGCCGGGCGTCCTCGACATCGAGTGGAACCCGTACGGCGCGGCCTGCTACGGCAAGTCGCAGTCGGCGATGGTGACCTGGATCCGCGACTTCCTCAACCGCTACAAGGCGCGCACCGGGCGCGACGCGGTGATCTACACGGCGACGAGCTGGTGGACCCAGTGCACCGGGAACTACGGCGGCTTCGGCTCCACCAACCCGCTGTGGATCGCGCGCTACAACACCACACCGGGCACGCTGCCGGCCGGCTGGGGCTTCTACACGATGTGGCAGTACACGTCGTCCGGCCCGATCGTCGGTGACCACAACAAGTTCAACGGAGCGCTGGACCGCGTGGTCGCACTGGCCAACGGCTGAGCCCCGTCCCTGAACGTGGAGGCCCGGCCACCTGTGGGGGTGGCCGGGCCTCCACTCGTACATGTGCAGGATCAGCAGCGGCCCGCCGGGCGGTCGCGCTTCACGAGGTTCGTGTAGCCGGTGGTGCCGTCGAGCCACAGGACGCGGGTGCCGGTGTCGGCGGACGCGTAGACCTGGTCGCCGCGGTTGCAGGAGATGCGCTGCGCACCGCCCTTGCCGTCGGGGGCGGCCTGGTACAGCTTCGGCAGCGTCGCGTTGGCCCACGACGTGGCCGCCGGGAGCGTCACCACGGTGACGGCCTCGTCGGAGGCGGTGAGCTGGTACGCGTGCAGGGCGCCGTCGCCGGACTCCGGGGTGATCGTGGCGCGTCCGGTGCCGTCGGCGGCCGCGCGCATGACGGCGGCCCGACCGGTGTCGGTGCCGTCGCCGTCCTCGATCCAGAAGACGCCGTCGTCGGTGATCTCGGTCTGGCCGACGCCGGCGACCGTGTTCTTGTCGATCGGCATCAGCGTCTTCGTTCCGGTGGCCGTGTCGTAGACCTCGACGCCGAGCTTGTAGCCGTCGGACTCGGCCCACAGCTTCGCGTAGGCGATCTTGCCGTCGCGCACCGAGGTGAGTGCCGTGACGCTGACGGGGTTGGGAGCGAGCTCCTTGGTCTCGCCGGTCTTGATGTTGACGTACCGGGCCTGCTCGAAGCCGGACCTCGGGTTGATGTACGTGTACACGAGGACGTCACCGTCGAGCTTGACGGAGGTGACCTGGGCGCCGAGGGCGTCGACGACCTTGTCGAGGCCGCCGCCGATCGGGCGCACGTGGATGTTGACCGCGCCGTAGGTGAACTCGGCCCAGGCCACGTTCTTGCCGTCGGTGCTCGCGTAGACGTTGTAGTTGCCGTTGTTCGGGCTCAGGAGCTGGGGCGTGCCCTTGCCGTTCGTGTTGCCCGTCCAGATCGCGTACGGCTCGCTGCCCTCCTCGTTGGAGCGCGACAGCGCGTACTTGCCGCCGGCCGCGGAGACGCCGGTGCCCGCCACGTTGACCGTGGACAGGAGCGTGTCGGTGTCCACACCGAGCGCCTTCTCCCAGCCCGGTGCGATGCCGTGGGCGTCGAAGGAGCGCTTGACCACCGTCAACTGCGCCTTGGTGGCGCCGAGTTCCTTGGCGGCCGCGAGCACGGCGGCGCGGCCCTCGGTGAAGCCGTCGAGCGGCGTCATGTACGCGGACATGGCGCGGTAGACGATCTGGTCGGCGAACTCGGCGCCGAGGTCCTCGCGCAGGTCCCACAGGGCGCCCGAGAAGATGGTGGAGTTGAGGTGCACGCCGCCGTTGTCGCCGCGGTAGCTGACGCCGATGAAGTCCTCGGACGTGGTGGCGCCGTCGTTGAGGTCGCGCAGCGCGCACTCGCGCGGGCTCAGCGTGGTGCACAGGTCCTCGCCGAGCAGACCCGCGTCCGGGTCGTCCATGGACTGGCCGTTGGCCTCCAGGTCGATGGCGTTGCCGAAGTAGTCGGCGAGCGCCTCGTTCATGGCGCCGGACTGGCCCGCGTAGACGAGGTTCGCGGTGTGCTGGACGACGCCGTGGGTCATCTCGTGGCCGACGACGTCGGCGTCGGCGGACAGGGTGCGGTAGTCGCCGCCGCCCTTGCCGTACACCATCTTGGTGCCGTCCCAGAAAGCGTTGTTGTACGGCTGCCCGTTGGCGGTGACGCCGACGAGCGAGTACATGTACCCGTCCTTGTCGTCGAGTCCCTTCCGCCCGAAGTGGTCCTTGTAGTACGCGTATACCTTGTTCGCGGCCCAATGGGCGTCCACCGCACCGGAGTCGGTGAACTCCGCGCCCAGGTCGGGCGTGGCGGACTTGAAGATCTGCGCATTGCTGGGCCAGACGCCCGACGCCTGGGAGACATCGGCGCCGCGGGCGTCCCAGGTCTGCAGCAGGGGGCCGTTGTACGGGTCGGCCGCGTCGCGGAACCCGTAGTCGTACATCTGGTAGGTGCCGTCACCGCCCTTGTACAGGTTGAGGTCGGCCTTCTCGCCGTTGTAGCGGGTTCCTGTGCCCTTCACCACGAACGAGGGCGCGTCCGCGGTGGCGGCCTCCTCCGGGGCGGGCTCCGTCGCGTCCGCGGCGCCTGCGGCGGCGGCCGGGGCGGACGCGCCGAAGGTCCGGATGCTGCTGTACTGCAGGACCGGGAAGCCCGAGTGGGCGTCGACGTACACCTCCTGCTTGACGGCCGTACCGTCCGCCGGGTTCACGCCCGTGACCGTGATGTGCCGGGTCAGCACGCCACTGCCCTGCGGCAGGATCGCCAGGTCCACGGCCTCGCCGGTCAGCGGACCGGAGCCCGGCTTCTCCCCCTTGGCCGGTGCGCGCAGCGGCCCGCCGCCCAGCTGCGCGGTGACGGCGCTGACCGCGCGCTCCACGGCGGTCTTCTCGGAGACCTTCGGGGTGACCGAGTCCAGCTGCACCTCGGTGAAGTAGCTGCCCGAGGTGCCGGTGACGGTGCGCCTGCCGTCCTTCTTCGTCATCCGGACCAGGTACTGGCCGCCGAGTACTGGGATGCCCTGGTGTTTCTGCTGGAGCCGTACGGTCTCCTTGCCGCCCTTGGCCGTGGACGTGCCCAGCGAGGTGAGGTCCTTCGCCGAGGTGTCCGCGATGTGGTAGCGGCTCTTCTTCGCCTTGAGGTGGCCGCGCGCCGCGTCGGCGGGGCTCTGCGCGGCGGAGACCTCCTCGTCCAGGCCGGTCACGAGCGACGGGGTGTCCGTGCCCGGGTCCGGCTCGGTGACCGCGGCCGCCGGTGCGTCCGCCGCGTGGGCGGCCGGCACCCCGGTGACGAGGAGACCGGCGGCGGCGAGCAGCGCCGCCACTCCGTGGCCGACGGATATGCCTCCCGGCCTGTCTGCTCCGCGTCTGTTCGCTGAAGTCCGCACGACTCTTCCCTTCGCTGTCCCTGCACGGGACCGACCTGCAGGGGACCGCCCCTTGTACGGGACGGCCCCTGACGGACGGGTAAACGGAATCCGGATGCGGACATGCAACGGCCGGACGGCGGCCGCGAACAATGTGCTGCCGGTGGTCACTTGTGGACGTGCACACTTGTGTGGCCTGCATCTATCGGCCGAGAATCGCCCGGTGACATCGGGTGGGGACGACACGCAATGGCAGGCTCTCGGGCTCGGGCCGGACGAACTGAGGGTGTACGAAGCGCTGCTCGGCGGGGCCGGGCACGGCTCCCGCGCGGAGCTGGCGCGTGCGGTCGGGCTGGGGCCGCGGCGGGTCCTGGGCGCCCTGCGGCACCTCGACCAGCACGGTTTCACGCTGCCGCCGCCCCGCCGCGGCGAGCTGCCCGTCGCCGTCCCGCCGGCGACGGCCCTGCGCCATCAACTGCACCGGCACCAGGCGGAGCTGCTGCGCCGCTCGGCCGACCTGGAGGAGCTCACCGGCTCGGTGGACCGGCTCGCGGCGCAGCTGATGAGCACCGCCGACACAAGTGCGCCGATGCTCGGCGTCGAGACCGTACGCGGCGGTGCGGCCATCGCCGAACGGGTGGCCACGATGCTGGCGTCGGCGACCGAGGAGGTCGCGCTCCTCGACCGCCCGCCGTACGCGTCCAGCACGCCCAACGGCATGCCCGCCCCGCTCGACGTGGCCGCGCCGGTGCGCCGCGGCGCCCGGGTGCGGGTGGTCGTGGACGGCGAGGGCATGACGTTCGCGGGCCGCGCCCGGGGGCTGAACGACCTTGCCGCGCAAGGCGTCCAGATCCGCGTCGGCAAGGATCTGCCGACCAAGCTGTTCATGGTGGACCGGCGGGTGACGCTGCTGCCGCCGACCGACGCGGCCGACCCGACCGCCTCGGCCCTGGTCATCCGTGACGCGCTGCTCAGCCACGCGCTGGTGCCGCTGTTCGAGGCGGTGTGGGAGCGGGCGGTGCCGATCGGCTCGGACCCGGACGGCCAGGTGACCGAGGAGGACCGGGAGTTGCTGACGCTGCTCGCGTCGGGCCTGAAGGACGAGGCGATCGCGCGCCGTCTGGACGTCCATGTCCATACGGTGCGGCGACGGATCACGCGGCTGATGCAGGTGCTCGACACGCAGACGCGGTTCCAGGCCGGGGTGCAGGCCACGCTGCGGGGGTGGCTGACGGTGTAAGTGGGCCGCAGCCTGCCCGTACGTCCCCTACGCGCCCCTACTTGCCGGTGTGCAGGCGGACATGCAGGGCGTGGATCTCGTCCTCCAGCTCGGGGACCGGGCCCTCGACGACGACATCCGGGGCGACCGTGTTCACCGGGAGGGGCGCGACCGGGCCCGTCGGAACGCCGAGGTCGGTGAGCCACCGGGTGAGCTGGGCCGAGGAGGCCACGTAGACGATGCGGGCGAGGCCGACCCAGGCGTGGGCGGCCGAGCACATCGGGCAGTGCTCGCCGGAGGTGTAGACGGTGGCGCCCGCACGCTCCTCGGGGGTCATGTGGGCGGCGGCCCAGCGGGCGAGCTCGAACTCGGGGTGGCGGGTGTGGTCGCCGCCCGCGACGCGGTTGCGGTCCTCGGCGCGGGCGTTCCCGTCGGCGTCGACGAGGACGGAGCCGAAGGGTTCGTCGCCTGCGTCCAGGGCTTCCTCGGCGAGTTCCACGCAGCGGCGGAGGTGGGCGAGGTCGGTGTCGTTGAGCATGGGGGAAGCGTATGCCGGGGGTGCGGTGGCGTGCGGAAGGCCCGGGCCCCCTTGGGAGGGGACCCGGGCCTTCGTCATCCGGACGCGTCCGTCACGCCGCGACCGGAACCTCCGCGGGCGCCCCGTTCGACGCCGGCGACAGGGCCAGTTCCAGGACCTGCCGTACGTCCGTCACCGGGTGGACCTCCAGCTTCTCCAGGACCTCCGCGGGGACGTCGTCCAGATCGGCCTCGTTGCGCTTCGGGATGATCACCGTGGTGACGCCCGCCCGGTGTGCGGCAAGCAGCTTCTGCTTGACGCCGCCGATGGGCAGCACCCGGCCGGTGAGCGAGACCTCGCCGGTCATGGCCACGTCCGTACGGACCTGGCGGCCGGAGAGCAGGGACGCGAGGGCGGTGGTCATCGTGATGCCCGCGCTCGGCCCGTCCTTCGGCACCGCGCCCGCGGGGAAGTGGATGTGGACCCCGCGGTCCTTCAAGTCGCCCACCGGGAGCTCCAGTTCCGCGCCGTGCGAGCGCAGGAAGCTCAGAGCGATCTGTGCCGATTCCTTCATCACGTCGCCGAGCTGGCCGGTCAGGGTCAGACCTGCCGCGCCCGTCTCCGGGTCGGCGAGCGAGGCCTCGACGAAGAGCACGTCGCCGCCCGCGCCGGTGACCGCGAGGCCGGTGGCCACACCCGGTACGGCGGTGCGGCGCTCGGCCGGGTCCTGGGCGGACTCGGGCACATGGTGCGGGCGCCCGATGAGCGTACGGAGATCGTCGGCGCCGACCGTGAACGGCAGCTCGCGGTCGCCGAGTTCGTGCTGGGCCGCGACCTTGCGGAGCACGCGCGTGATGGCCCGCTCCAGGTTGCGGACACCGGCCTCCCGCGTGTACTCGCCGGCCAGCTTGCGCAGCGCGTCCTCGTCGACCGTGACCTCGTCACCGTTGAGACCGGACCGCTCCAGCTGCCGGGGCAGCAGGTGGTCGCGGGCGATGACGACCTTCTCGTCCTCGGTGTAGCCGTCGAGCCGGACCAGGTCCATGCGGTCGAGCAGGGCCTCCGGGATGGCTTCGAGCACGTTGGCCGTGGCCAGGAACACCACGTCGCTGAGGTCGAGTTCGACCTCCAGGTAGTGGTCGCGGAAGGTGTGGTTCTGCGCCGGGTCGAGGACTTCGAGGAGGGCGGCCGCGGGGTCGCCGCGGAAGTCGGAGCCGACCTTGTCGATCTCGTCGAGCAGCACCACCGGGTTCATGGACCCGGCCTCCCTGATGGCGCGGACGATACGGCCCGGCAGCGCGCCGACGTACGTACGCCGGTGGCCGCGGATCTCCGCCTCGTCGCGGACACCGCCGAGGGCGACGCGTACGAACTTGCGCCCCATCGCGTGCGCCACGGACTCGCCGAGCGAGGTCTTGCCGACGCCGGGCGGCCCGACGAGCGCGAGCACGGCACCGCCGCGCCGCCCGCCGACCACACCCAGGCCCCGGTCGCTGCGCCGCTTGCGCACCGCCAGGTACTCGGTGATCCGCTCCTTCACGTCGTCGAGGCCCGCGTGCTCGGCGTCCAGGACCGCCTTGGCGCCCTGGATGTCGTACGCGTCCTCGGTGCGCTCGCTCCACGGCAGTTCGAGCACCGTGTCCAGCCAGGTGCGGATCCAGCTGCCCTCGGGGGACTGGTCGCTGGACCGCTCCAGCTTGTCGACCTCCTTGAGCGCGGCCTCCCGTACCTTCTCGGGCAGGTCGGCGGCCTCGACGCGGGCGCGGTAGTCGTCCGACTCCTCGCCGTCGTCCTCGCCGTTGATCTCCCGAAGCTCCTTGCGTACGGCTTCGAGCTGGCGCCGCAGCAGGAACTCGCGCTGCTGCTTGTCGACGCCCTCCTGGACGTCCTTGGCGATGGACTCGGCGACATCCTGCTCGGCGAGGTGGTCGCCGAGCCACTGGATGGCGAGCTTGAGGCGGGCCACCGGGTCGGTGGTCTCCAGGAGCTCCACCTTCTGGGCGGTGGTCAGGAACGGCGAGTAACCGGAGTTGTCGGCGAGGGCGCCCGCGTCGTCGATCTGCTGGACGCGGTCGACCACCTGCCAGGCGCCGCGCTTGCGGAGCCAGCTGGTGGCAAGTGCCTTGTATTCCTTGATCAGTTCGGTGACGGAGCCCGGCAGCGGCTCGGGCGCACTGTCGTCCACCTGCGTGCCCTCGACCCACAGGGCGGCGCCCGGTCCGGTCGTGCCCGCGCCGATCCGCACACGGCGGCGGGCGCGGATCAGGGCGCCGGGGTCGCCGTCGGCGAGGCGGCCGACCTGCTCGACGGTGCCGAGGACGCCGATGCCCGCGTAGGTCCCGTCGATGCGCGGCACCAGCAGGACGCGTGGCTTGCCGGTCTGGCCGCGTGCGGCGGCTTGGGCGGCCTCCACCGCGGCGCGTACATCGGGATCGTTGAGGTCGAGCGGAACGACCATACCGGGCAGGACGACCTCGTCGTCGAGCGGCAGGACGGGCAGGGTGAGCGGTGAGGACGTCGAAGCCATGATCTCCCCTTCGGCATTCAAGTTGAGCTATGCCGACTCAATGCTTGTGCGCCTCCGAATGTTCCCCGGCACGCGTTCGCTGTGAGCGATCGGCTCGCGAGCGGGGCGTCACGGACTCGGCGGACGGGCGGGCGTCACGGTCTGCGCGGGCGGGCACCGGCGGGCCCGTAGGCTCGTGGGCATGAGTGCGCTCGTACCGTTCCTGATCATTACCGGCGCCTTCGCCCTGATGCTCGGCCCCTTCATCTGGCTGGCCGCGCGGATCCGGCGGCGGGGCACTGGCGGCGGGGCGATGAGCGGTGCGCTCGCGGCGTACGAGGAGGCGTTCCGCGCCACGTCCCACGACGCGTACGTGGAGATCCAGGCGGAGGCCGAACGCAAGACGCCCGCCCCTTCGCCGGACAACCACTGGGGGTTCGGCCGCTGGGTCCGGCTGCGGCGCGGGCGTTGAGCAATCCGCCGCCCCCGCCTCGCACAGAAACCCCTTGCGTAAGGGTCCATGGCCGTGTTCATCTATTACGGCACTGGAGCTCACGGGAGGGGACCTGCTCATGGAGAGCGCGCGCGAGGACGTCAACGTCAGGGAATGGGTCGACGGGTGGGTCGTGTCGCGCGGTGCCTCGGAACCCGTCGTGGAGCCGTGGGGCTACACCGTGCACGTCGGGCAGATCCCGCACGTCAGCCGCCATGTCCTGGCCGCCACCAACGACGCCGTACTCGAAGCGGACGTCCGTAAGGTCACCGAGTCGAGCCGCGGGGTGAACTGGCACCTCAAGGTGTTCGCCGACCCCGCACGCGTCGTGCCGTGGCTCGCTCCCGGCTGGGAACCGTACGGCTCGGGCGACTATCTGATGACGACGGAGCTGCGGCCGGAGCCGGAGGTCGTCCTCGCGGACGGGTACCGGATGCACACCTGGACGCGCGGCGGCGTCACCCGCGTCCTGGTCGCCGACGAGGACGGCTCGTTCGCCGCGCGCGGGCAGATCGCGCCGGTGGGCGCGAGCGCGGTCGTCGACCAGATCGAGACGGCCGAGGAGCACCAGCGCCGGGGCCTGGGCAAGGCGGTCATGCGCACGCTGCACGCCGCGGCCCGCGCCCAGGGCTCGACCCGCGCGGTCCTCGCGTGCACGCCTGAAGGGCGGCTCCTCTACGAGGCGGTGGGATGGCGGATCGTCGCGCCGCTGACGAACGCGAGGTTCGTGGGGCCCACGGGATAGAACCCCGTCCCCCACATACCGCGGCTCCGGCCGGACCATGGTCACCCGCGACACCGCCCCGGCAGGATTCCCTCATGACCTTCATGAACCGGCAGACGATCAGCTCGATCGCGCACGGCGAGCACCCCATCGGCGCGCCCCTGCAGGACGCCTCGGTGGAGCGGCTGCTCGGGCGGGCCCTGGTGCGGGGCGACGAGCGGGTGCTCGATCTCGGGTGCGGGGCGGCGGAGTGGCTCGCGCGGGCCGCGGCCGGCCGGCCGGGCGTCACCGGCGACGGGGTCGACCTCAGCGAACCGGCGCTCGCCCGCGGGCAGGAGCGCCTCGACGCGGCCGGGCTCGGCGAGCGCGTCACGCTGCACCGGCGGGACGCCATGACGTTCCGCGACCCTGAGCCGTACGACGCGGTCCTCTGTATCGGCTCCACGTACGCCTTCGGCGGGCTGATGCCCACGCTGGACGCGTGCGGACGGCATCTGGCGCGCAAGGGCCGGGTGCTCGTGGGCGAGGCGTTCTGGGAGCGCGAACCCAACGCCCGTACGCTCGCGGCCGGCTTCGAGAAGGACGACTACACGGATCTGGCGGGCACGGTCGCCCGGGTCACCGAGGCGGGCTGGACCCCGGTGTACGCGCACGTCAGCACGCGTGCCGAGTGGGACGACTACGAGTGGTCGTGGACCGGCACCCTGTCCGCCTGGGCCCTCGACCACCCCTCCCACCGCGGGGCGAACGAGGCGCTGGCGGAGGCGGAGAGTCACCGCGAGGCGTGGCTCGAGGGCTATCGCGGTGCGCTGGGGTTCGTGACGTTCGTGCTGCGGTGGGACTGAGGTTCGTCGGGCCCTGGGGTTGAGGTTCGTCGGGCCCTGGGGTTGAGGTTCGTCGAGCCCTGAGGCTGAGCTCACCCCGTGGGCCCCGTTGCCCCGTGGCTCCACGCCCCTCACCCCGTGGCCCCGCACACGACTCTGCACGCGTCGACGAAGCCCCGTACGACCGGGTCGTCATCGCGTGCCGGTGACCAGACCACGGCCGCGGTGCACGGGGCGACGCCGGTGACCGCGACCTGGGTGATGCCGGGGCGCGGGTAGAAACGGGCGGCCGAGGACGGAGCCAGGGCGATGCCGTAGCCGTTGACGATGGCGTTGAGCCAGTCGTCGGGGTGACGGGTCTCGGCGCCGACGACTGGCGGGCGGCCCTCGCGGGCGTCGGCCGCCAGCCACCAGTCGCGCCAGGCGCCCGCCTGGACCGGGGCGGCCACGAACGGTTCGTCCCACAGCTCCCTGAAGTCGACCTCCGCGCGGTCCGCGAGGCGGTGGCCGGACGGCAGCAGGAGGCAGCGCGGCTCGGTGAACAACTCGGCCGTACGCCACCGTTCCTGACCGGGGAACGGCAGATACAGGAGGGCGGCGTCGGCCTCGCCGTCGGCGAGCCCCGCGGTCGGTTCGGACCACGTGCCCTGCCGCATCTCCACGCGCAGGCCGGGGTGCCGCTCACCGAACGCCGCGATGATCGCCGGGGTCGCCTCGTTGGCGCCGCTGCCCATGATGCCGACGCGCAGGACGCGCTGCGCGCCGCTCGCCGCGTCCTTTGTCTCGCGCACCGCGTGGCGCAGGGTGTCGAGCACGTCCGGCACCCGCGCGGCGAGCGCACGGCCCGCCTCGGTGAGGGCCATCCCGGACCGGGAGCGGACGAAGAGCTGCACCCCGAGCAGCGTCTCCAGCTGCTTGATCTGCTTCGTCAGGGAGGGTTGCGCCACGTACAGCCGCTCGGCCGCGCGCGTCAGGTTGCCCTCCTCGGCGACGGCGGCGAAGTAGCGCAGCAGCCTGGTGTCCACATCCATGCCGCCAGGCTATGGATGCAGGTATTGGACGGCCAGGCCAGGGCCCCGCGACGGTGGAGATGATCCACGGAAGGGACCTGATCATGTACGCCGCCTACCTCACGCTCACTCTGCTGACCGCCGCCGCGACCGGTGCGGGCGCCTACCTCGACTTCACGGGGCATCCCGCGATCGTGGCCATCGCGGAACGGCTGCGCGTGCCGGTGTCCTGGATGGTCCCGCTGGGCGCCTGCCTGGGGGCAGGGTCCCTGGGGCTGCTCGCGGGCCTGGCGGTACGCCCGCTCGGGATCGCGGCGGCGGCCGGACTCGTCCTGTACTTCGTGGGCGCGGTGCTCGCGCATCTGCGCGTGGGGGACCGCGATTTGGGCGGGGCGCTGCTGCTTCTCGGGGTCTCGGCGGCGACGCTGGTGGCGGCCGTGGGGGCGCCGGGGTGACGGGGCCGACGTGACGGGCCGGGGTGACGGGGCCGGGGGTGCCCTACCGGACCGCCAGCCGCCACAGCGAGGTGATCTCGCGTGAGCGTGCCTCGTGCAGCGGGTCGTCGCGGTCGGCCGCGCGTCCGTGCCGGGGCGTGGTGGTCTCGCGGCCCGTCACCTTCAGGCCGGCCGCATCGATCGCGTCGGCGAGCTCCGACTCACCGCGCAGGCCGAGGCGTTCGGCCAGGTCGGAGAGGAGCAGCCAGGCCTCGCCGCCCGGCGTGAGGTGCTCGGGCAGGCCCGCGAGGAAGCCCCGCAGGAAGCTGCTGTCCGGGTCGTAGACGGCGTGGTCGAGCCGGGTGCGGGGGCGCAGCGGCAGCCACGGCGGGTTGCAGACGACCAGGTCGGCGCGGCCCTCGGGGAACAAGTCGGTCTGCTGTACGTCGACTTGGGCACCCGCGCCGAGCCGTTCGGTGTTCTCGCGCGCGCAGGCGACCGCGCGCTCGTCGAGGTCGGTGGCCACCACCCGCTGCACGCCCCGCCGGGCGAGCAGCACGGCGAGCACACCGGTCCCGGTACCGATGTCGAACGCGACGCGCGGCGCCCTTGCGCCGGACGACTGGTCCGCGGCGTCCGGCGTACGGAACTCCGCCTCCGCCGCCAGGTCCAGGTACTCCCCCCGCACCGGCGAGAACACCCCGTAGTGCGGATGGATCCGGTCACCGCCGAGCGCCGGGATCTCGACCCCCTTGCGGCGCCACTCGTACGCGCCGACCACTCCGAGCAGCTCCCGCAGCGACCCCACGGCCGCGCCCTCGGACTCCCCGTACGCCTGCGTACAGGCCTCGGCCACCTCGGGCGCCCGCTTGAGCGGAATCGTCCAGCCGTCGTCGTACGGGACGAGCAGCAGTCCGAGGATGCGGGTCCGCCGGGCCTGTTCGCGGCGCTGCAGATGGAAGGCCTCGGTGAGCGTCTGGGCCTTCGGCAGCCGCCGCGGCTCGGCCCGCTTCCCCAGCGAGGTCAGGAGCTGCCGCGCCGACGGGTAGTCGCCGGTCCACAGAAGTGCGGTGCCTTCACAGATGTGCCGGTACGCGGCGGCGACACCGATCCGGCTGTCGGCGGGCACGACGCGGCGCGGCGCGGGCGCACCGGAGTCGGAGATCCAACGGGCGGTGCGCTCCTCGCCGTCGGCAAGGGTCCAGGTGAGGGTCACGGGGCCAGCGTATTTGCCGACCGGGCCGCACCGGGAATCGCGGACGGCGCGCTGCGCGGGGCGCGACCCGGGCGGGACCGGGCCGGCGCCGAAATCCCCCGACGCCGCCGACCGCCGGCCGACACAATGGGCGCATGCACACCGACCCCACCCCGCCCCTCGTCCTCGACCGCCGCACCGGCCCCCACGGCGAGGTGGTGCTCCGGCGGCACGGGGACCTGCTGCAGATCATCGCCAACGGCACGTTTCTGATGGACACCTCCGACGGGCGGTCGGAGCGGCTGCTCGTGGATGCCGCGCGGGACGCGCTGCCGCCGGGGCGGGAGCGGCCGAGTGTGCTGATCGGCGGGCTCGGGGTCGGGTTCTCGCTGGCGCACGCGGCGGCCGATCCGCGGTGGGGGCGGATCGATGTGGTCGAGCGCGAGGAAGCCATCATCGAATGGCATGAGAACGGCCCCTTGCGGGAGATTTCGGGCGAGGCGCTGCGCGACGACAGGACTCGTATCGTCCAGGCCGATCTCGTCTCGTACGTACACAGCGGAACGCACTCCGTCATTCGCGGAGCAACGCACTCCGGAACCCCCGCCGCGGCACCCTCCGGGACCTCCGCCGCAAATGAGAGATACGACGCACTCTGCCTCGACATCGACAACGGCCCGGACTGGACTGTTACCGAGGGAAACCTCTCCCTTTACTCTCCGCAAGGACTCGCCGCGTGCCGCGAGATGCTCAACTCCGGTGGGGTTCTTGCGATTTGGTCCGCGCAGCCGTCCGCTGTTTTTGAAGAGTCGTTGCGGAATGCCGGATTCAGCAACGTACGTACGGAAGAGATCCCCGTTGTCCGCGGCGTCCCCGACGTGGTTCATCTCGCCATCAGGGCCGCATAGCCGAGGGGGTGTGACTGCCCGTACGCTGCTGACCGACAACGCGGATCTTTGCGCGCGGAACTCCGGAGCGAGGGGTTCGGCGAGCGGTACCACGCAGAGCCACGCGTCGGACCACGGACAACGAAGGCGTATCCCAGGGGCGGGGCCATGGAGCAGACACACACCTCCCACAACGGCACGGCGGCCACTCAAGGCGCCCAGCGACGGGTCCTCGTCGTCGAGGACGACGCCACCATCGTCGACGCGATCAGCGCACGGCTGCGGGCCGAGGGTTTCCTGGTGCAGACGGCGGGGGACGGCCCCGCGGCCGTCGACACCGCCGAGGCCTGGCAGCCCGACCTGCTGATCCTCGACATCATGCTGCCGGGTTTCGACGGCCTCGAGGTCTGCCGCCGCGTCCAGGCCGCGCGCCCGGTGCCGGTCCTGATGCTGACCGCGCGCGACGACGAGACGGACATGCTGGTCGGTCTCGGGGTCGGCGCGGACGACTACATGACCAAGCCCTTCTCCATGCGGGAACTGGCGGCACGCGTGCATGTGCTGCTGCGCCGCGTCGAGCGGGCCGCGCTCGCCGCGACCACCCCGCGCTCGGGGATACTCCGGCTCGGCGAGCTGGAGATCGACCACGCGCAGCGCCGCGTCCGCGTGCGCAGCGAGGACGTACACCTCACCCCGACCGAGTTCGACCTCCTCGTCTGCCTGGCGAACACCCCGCGTGCGGTGCTCTCGCGCGAGCAGCTGCTCGCCGAGGTGTGGGACTGGGCCGACGCGTCCGGCACCCGCACCGTCGACAGCCACATCAAGGCCCTGCGGCGCAAGATCGGCGCCGAGCGGATCCGTACGGTGCACGGGGTGGGCTACGCGCTGGAGACGCCGACGCCATGAGCGGCGCGGAAGGCACGGGCGGTGCGTCCGGTACGGCCCGCGCCGCCGTGGTCCGCCGCATCGTCAAGCGGCCCTTCGCGGTCACCCTGCTGTGGTGGTCCCAGCTGCTCCTGTGGGGCGCGGCCGCGCTGCGCCGCCGCGCGGAGGCCCAGGGCCGGCGCGGTGAGGCGCTGCAGCGCCGGGCCGCGGACGTACGGGAGCGGGCGGAGGCGACCGGACAGGCGCGCCAGGGCCGGGTCCTGACGAAGCTCGTCGCGTCGCTGCAGGATCTGCGGCCGTTCTCGATCAAGACCAAGCTGGGCACCCTCGTGGTGATCTCCGTGCTGATCACCACGGGCCTGCTGATGATCGCCATACAGACCAAGACGGAGCTGCGCTTCATCACGGTCTTCTCAGTGATCGCGACCCTGCTCATCACCCAGTTCGTGGCGCACTCCCTGACCGCGCCGCTGGACGAGATGACCACGGTCGCCCGCTCCATCTCGCACGGCGACTACACCCGCCGCGTCTCCGGCGCCGACCGCCGTGACGAGCTCGGCGACCTCGCGCAGACGATCAACCGCATGGCCGACGACCTGGAGGCCCAGGACCAGCACCGCAAGGAGCTGGTGGCCAACGTCTCGCACGAGCTGCGCACCCCCATCGCTGCGCTGCGCGCGGTCCTGGAGAACGTGGTCGACGGCGTCTCGGCGGCGGACCCGGAGACGATGCGTACGGCACTGAAGCAGACGGAGCGTCTGGGCCGGCTCGTCGAGACGCTGCTCGACCTGTCCCGCCTCGACAACGGCGTGGTGCAGCTGCACGCGCGGCGCTTCGAGGTGTGGCCGTATCTCTCGGGCGTCCTGAAGGAGGCCAACATGGTCGCCTCGCAGCGCCGTGGGATGCCCTCCGGCTCGGGCCGGCACACGCGTACCGACGTGCATCTGACGCTCGACGTCTCCCCGCCGGAGCTGACCGCGCACGCGGACGTGGAGCGGCTGCA
The DNA here is from genome assembly GCF_044458745.1 of Streptomyces sp. NPDC050418. Lineage (NCBI taxonomy): Bacteria > Bacillati > Actinomycetota > Actinomycetes > Kitasatosporales > Streptomycetaceae > Streptomyces > Streptomyces sp. NPDC050418. The sequence continues at coordinate 357,811 of NZ_JBITIG010000009.1, read as the reverse complement.
CCAGGTCGTGGCGAACCTGATCGACAACGCGGTCAAGCACTCCCCGCCGCACGGCCGCGTGACGGTCCGCGCCCGCCGCGGCGAGTCCCCGGACTCCCTGGATCTCGAAGTGCTCGACGAGGGCCCCGGCATCCCGCGCTCCGAGTGGCACCGGGTCTTCGAACGCTTCAACCGGGGCACCCACACCGATTCCCCGGGCAAGAAGTCCAGCGACGGCGGTACGGGTCTCGGCCTGGCCATCGCGCGCTGGGCGGTCGATCTGCACGGCGGACGGATCGGAGTGGCCGAATCGGCTCGGGGCTGCCGTATCCGGGTCAGTCTTCCGGGGACCACTCGGGCACAGAGTTGACGTAGGGTTCGAAACGGACGCGGGTCATGGGGGCCGCAGCCGCGGGTTCTGTTGTCCGCACGACGCGGAACCCCGCATGTTTCCCGCCATTTCCCGCTCCGAAACGCGTCTTGTGATGTCTTGTGATGTGACTTACGTGACGGAAGGCCCGCCCGGTCTGCACCTCTCGGCCCGGGAGGCGTAGCCTTTATTCCCGCTGTCCATCACCTTGTGAAGCGGAAGAGGGCGGTTACCGCCGTGTCGCCACAGTCCCCCAGTAACTCGAGCACCACGACCGACCAAACGGGGCAGGGCAAGAACCCTGCCGCCGCGTTCGGTCCCAATGAGTGGCTCGTCGACGAGATCTATCAGCAGTACCTCCAGGACCCGAATTCGGTCGACCGTGCCTGGTGGGACTTCTTCGCCGACTACAAGCCGGGGGGCAACGCCGCCGCCCCGCTGAAGACGGAGAGCGCCGGAAGTCCCGCCCCTGCCGCAGCCGCGGGGGCTGCGAGCACCACGGCCGCCCCGGCTGCTCCCGCGGCCGCCCCGGTCCAGGCCGCGGCTCCGGCCGCTCCTGCCGCCCCGGCCGCCGCTCCGGCCCAGGCCGCTGCTCCGGCTCCGGCTCCGGCTCCGGCGAAGCCCGCGGCAGTTGCCGCGCCCGCCACCGCCAAGCCCGCCACCCCCGCCGCGAAGCCGGCTGCCCAGGCAGCACCCGCGGCCGAGGCCCCGGCCGGCCCCGAGCTGATCACCCTGCGCGGCCCTGCCGCCGCCGTCGCGAAGAACATGGACGCCTCCCTCGAGGTGCCCACCGCGACCTCGGTGCGCGCCGTCCCGGTGAAGCTGCTCTTCGACAACCGCATCGTCATCAACAACCACCTCAAGCGCGCCCGCGGCGGGAAGGTCTCCTTCACGCACCTCATCGGGTACGCGATGGTGCAGGCCATCAAGGCCATGCCCTCCATGAACTGGCATTACGCGGTCAAGGACGGCAAGCCCACCCTGGTCAAGCCGGAGCACGTCAACTTCGGTCTGGCCATCGACCTGGTGAAGCCCAACGGCGACCGCCAGCTGGTCGTGGCGGGCATCAAGAAGGCCGAGACCCTGAACTTCTTCGAGTTCTGGCAGGCCTACGAGGACATCGTCCGGCGCGCCCGCAACGGCAAGCTGACGATGGAGGACTTCACGGGCGTCACCTGCTCGCTGACGAACCCGGGCGGCCTCGGCACGGTCCACTCCGTGCCGCGTCTGATGTCCGGCCAGTCCGTGATCATGGGCGTCGGCTCGATGGACTACCCGGCCGAGTTCCAGGGCACCTCGCAGGACACCCTGAACAAGCTGGGCATCGCCAAGGTGATGACCCTCACCTCGACGTACGACCACCGTGTGATCCAGGGCGCCGCCTCCGGCGAGTTCCTGCGCAACGTCGCGAACCACCTCCTCGGCGAGGGCGAGTTCTACGACGAGATCTTCAAGGCGCTCCGCATCCCCTACGAGCCGGTCCGCTGGCTCAAGGACATCGACGCCTCGCACGACGACGACGTCACCAAGGCGGCGCGCGTCTTCGAGCTGATCCACTCCTACCGGGTGCGCGGCCACGTCATGGCCGACACGGACCCGCTGGAGTACCGCCAGCGCAAGCACCCCGACCTGGACATCACCGAGCACGGGCTCACGCTGTGGGACCTGGAGCGCGAGTTCGCGGTCGGCGGCTTCGCCGGCAAGTCGATGATGAAGCTGCGCGACATCCTCGGCGTCCTGCGTGACTCCTACTGCCGCACCACCGGCCTGGAGTTCATGCACATCCAGGACCCGAAGCAGCGCAAGTGGCTGCAGGACCGCGTCGAGCGCGGTTCCACCAAGCCCGAGCGCGAGGAGCAGCTGCGCATCCTGCGCCGGCTGAACGCGGCGGAAGCCTTCGAGACCTTCCTGCAGACGAAGTACGTCGGCCAGAAGCGCTTCTCCCTGGAGGGCGGCGAGTCCGTCATCCCGCTGCTCGACGCGGTCATCGACAGCGCCGCCGAGTCGCGTCTGGACGAGGTCGTCATCGGCATGGCCCACCGCGGCCGCCTCAACGTCCTCGCCAACATCGTCGGCAAGTCGTACGCGCAGATCTTCCGCGAGTTCGAGGGCAACCTCGACCCGAAGTCGATGCACGGCTCCGGCGACGTGAAGTACCACCTGGGCGCCGAGGGCACCTTCACCGGTCTGGACGGCGAGCAGATCAAGGTCTCGCTCACCGCCAACCCCTCGCACCTGGAGGCGGTGGACCCGGTCCTGGAGGGCGTCGTCCGCGCCAAGCAGGACATCATCAACAAGGGCGGCACGGACTTCACGGTCCTGCCCGTCGCGATCCACGGCGACGCGGCCTTCGCGGGCCAGGGCGTCGTGGCCGAGACCCTGAACATGTCGCAGCTGCGCGGCTACCGCACCGGCGGCACCGTGCACGTGGTCATCAACAACCAGGTCGGCTTCACGGCGGCGCCCGAGTCCTCGCGCTCCTCCATGTACTCGACCGACGTGGCCCGCATGATCGAGGCCCCGATCTTCCACGTGAACGGCGACGACCCCGAGGCCGTCGTCCGCGTCGCGCGGCTCGCCTTCGAGTTCCGCCAGGCGTTCAACAAGGACGTGGTCATCGACCTCATCTGCTACCGCCGCCGCGGCCACAACGAGACGGACAACCCGGCGTTCACGCAGCCGCTGATGTACGACCTGATCGACAAGAAGCGCTCGGTGCGCAAGCTCTACACCGAGTCCCTCATCGGCCGTGGCGACATCACGCTCGAAGAGGCCGAGCAGGCGCTGCAGGACTACCAGGGCCAGCTGGAGAAGGTCTTCACCGAGGTCCGCGAGGCCACCTCGCACTCGGCCCCGGCCGAGGTCCCCGGTGCCCAGGCCGACTTCCCGGTGACGCTCACCACCGCGGTCTCCCAGGAGGTCGTCAAGCGGATCGCCGAGTCCCAGGTCAACATCCCCGACCACATCACCGTGCACCCGCGTCTGCTGCCGCAGCTGCAGCGCCGTGCGGCGATGGTCGAGGACGGCACGATCGACTGGGGCATGGGCGAGACCCTCGCCATCGGTTCGCTGCTGCTCGAGGGCACCCCGGTCCGCCTCGCGGGCCAGGACTCGCGCCGCGGAACCTTCGGCCAGCGTCACGCCGTCCTGATCGACCGTGAGACGGGCGAGGACTTCACCCCGCTCCTGTACCTCTCGGACGACCAGGCGCGCTACAACGTCTACGACTCGCTGCTCTCCGAGTACGCGGCGATGGGCTTCGAGTACGGCTACTCGCTGGCCCGTCCCGAGGCGCTCGTCATGTGGGAGGCGCAGTTCGGTGACTTCGTGAACGGCGCGCAGACCGTCGTCGACGAGTTCATCTCCTCCGCCGAGCAGAAGTGGGGCCAGCACTCCGGTGTGACGCTCCTGCTCCCGCACGGCTACGAGGGCCAGGGCCCGGACCACTCGTCCGCCCGCCCGGAGCGTTTCCTGCAGATGTGCGCGCAGGACAACATGACGGTCGCGATGCCCACGCTCCCGTCGAACTACTTCCACCTCCTGCGCTGGCAGGTCCACAACCCGCACCACAAGCCGCTGGTCGTCTTCACGCCGAAGTCGATGCTGCGTCTGAAGGCCGCGGCGTCCAAGGCGGAGGAGTTCACCACGGGCGGCTTCCGTCCGGTCATCGGCGACTCCCAGGTCGACCCGGCCGCGGTCCGCAAGGTCGTGTTCTGCGCGGGCAAGGTCTACTACGACCTCGAGGCCGCGCGCGCCAAGCGCGGTATCACGGACACGGCGATCATCCGTATCGAGCGCCTGTACCCGCTGCCGGGTGCCGAGCTCCAGGCGGAGATCGCGAAGTTCCCGAACGCCGCGAAGTACATCTGGGCCCAGGAGGAGCCGGCGAACCAGGGTGCATGGCCCTTCATCGCCCTCAACCTGATCGACCACCTGGACCTGGCCGTCGGCGCGGACATCCCGCACGACGAGCGCCTGCGCCGCGTCTCGCGCCCGCACGGCTCGTCCCCGGCGGTCGGCTCGGCCAAGCGCCACCAGGCCGAGCAGGAGCAGCTGATGGCCGAGGTGTTCGAGGCGTAAGGCCCGGCATCATCGGTTGTACGTGAGCGGGGCCGCACTCCCTTCGGGGGGGTGCGGCCCCGCCCTCGTACCGCCTTATCCTGAACCCATGTACTTCACGGACCGTGGCATCGAGGAACTGGAGAAGCGACGCGGCGAGGAGGAGGTCAGCTTCGAGTGGCTGGCCGAACAGCTCCGTACGTTCGTCGACTTGAACCCGGACTTCGAGGTCCCGGTGGAGCGTCTGGCCACGTGGCTTGCGCGGCTGGACGACGACGAGGACGAGTAGGACTCCCCCGTCTCAGTCGCGCGCCCGCACCGAGTCGTACGCGAGCCCCAGCGCCCCGTTGACCATCAGCACCACCCCGGCCGTGGCCCACCCCGGACTCCGCCGCCGCGCGGCGAGCACGAGGACCGGCGCCCCGGCCAGCAGCTGGACCCATGCCAGCGCCCGGACGCGGGGCCCGCGGACCCAGGGCCCGATCGGGCCGCGTTCGATGACGTCCAGCTCGTCGCTGACCGCCTTGCGCCAGCCCGCCCACTCCACCGACGCGACCCCGGGCACGCGCGCGGCCGCGGCCAGCAGGTCCGCGTGCGGCAGGCCGGGGGTCAGACCCTCGGGCAGGACGAGGCCGTCCCGCCCGAGCACCGCGAGCAGCCCGACCAGCCGCGCCCGTGCGTCCGCCGCCGCGTCGGGCCGGGCCAGGACGTCGAGGGCCTGCATGTCGAGTACGGGGTCGAGGCCGAGCCGTGCGACGAAACTGCTGAGCGCCTCCTCCTCCCCCGCCGGCGTCCCGTTCGCCAGCCACACGTACCCGATCGTGCGCCGGAAACCGGACGCGAGCGTGAACCCGGCCCGGTCCTCGTCCCACCACAGAGCGAGCACCGGCCAGGGGCCGCCGATGGCGAGCGCGGTGGCCCAGCCGTTCGCGACGAGGTCGACGGGCCCGTCGCCGGTCCGCCAGGGCCGCCCTTCGGGAACGAGCACACTCCACTCCGGCCCTGCGGACGCGAGCAGCATCCGCTCGCGCATCACCTGGGCGATGGACCCGACCGCGGCGGGGTCGGAGCGGCACAGGAGCAGCACTCCGGAGCGCCCGTGATCGTCAGCCATGAGCTCACGCTAGGGCACTTTGCCCTGATTGGCGCGTTTCCCCTAGGGGCATCCCGGACCCCGAAATCAGGTACCGGGCCGTTGCCCGCGCCTTGACTCCCGCCATCCGCGATATATCGTGTCTAGGGATGGGACGCGATATGGCGCGTCATTGCATCAACGTCATGGTCACGGGCATCACGCCACCGGACCGCGCACCCCGGCCGAAGGAGGTCAGCCATGCCAGAGTCGACGTGGACCGTCGCCGAGCCCCAGAAGCTCACCTTCGACGACCCGGTGACGACCCTGCAGGTTCGTATCGTCAATGGAACGGTGAACGTCGTCGGCACCGACAGCCCCGACGACACCACCGCCCGCCTCGAGATCTCCGAGGTGGACGGCCCGGAGCTCACCGTCGTCCACGAGGACGGCGTCCTCACCGTCGGCTACGACGACCTGCCCTGGAAGGGCTGGCTCAAGTTCCTCGACCGCAAGGGCTGGCGCCGCAGCGCTGTCGTCTCCCTGACCGTGCCCACCGGCACGCGTGTCGAGGTCGGCGTGATCGGCGCGAGCGCGATGGTCTCCGGCATCGACGGGCCCACCACCGTCAAGGGCATCAGCGGCGACACCGCCCTGGTCGGGCTGACCGGCCCGGTGCGCGCCGAATCCGTGTCCGGCGATGTCGAGGCCCAGTCCGTCACGGGCGAGCTGCGGTTCAACTCCGTCTCCGGCAACCTCACGGTCGTCGACGCGGGCGCGTCCGTGCGGGCCGACTCCGTGAGCGGCGACATGATCGTGGACCTCGACCCGGCGGACCGCGCCACGGACGTCGCACTGAACAGCGTCTCGGGCGAGATCGCCATCCGCCTCCCGCACCCCGCGGACGCCGAGGTCGAGGCGAACACCACGAGCGGCGCCGTCTCCAACGCCTTCGAGGACCTGCGCGTCTCGGGCCAGTGGGGCGCCAAGCGGATCACGGGCCGCCTCGGTGCGGGCCGCGGCAAGCTCAAGGCGACCACGATCTCCGGCGCCATCGCCCTGCTGCGGCGCCCCGCACGCGAGGAGCCCGAGGGCCCGGCGGACGCCCCGCCGGCGCCCAGGGACACGCCGCCCGCCGACACCCCGCCCGCGTCCTCCGACGGCCCGTCCGGGAAGGTGCTCTGACATGCCCCCCGTCTTCGCCCACGGCCGCCTGCGGCTCTACCTCCTGCGCCTTCTCGACGAGGCGCCCCGGCATGGCTACGAGGTGATCCGGCTCCTGGAGGAACGCTTCCAGGGCCTGTACGCCCCCTCCGCCGGCACCGTCTACCCGCGGCTCGCGAAGCTGGAAGCCGAAGGGCTCGTCACGCACGCCACCGAGGGCGGCCGCAAGGTCTACTCGATCACCGACGCGGGCCGGGCCGAACTGGCCGAGCGCGCGGGCGAACTGGCCGACCTCGAACTCGAGATCAGGGAGTCCGTGGCCGAGCTCGCCGCCGAGATCCGCGACGACGTGCGCGGCGCGGCCGGTGACCTGCGGCGCGAGATGCGGGCCGCGGCCGGCGAGGCGCGCTCGTCCGGCCGGAAGGCCAAGCCCGGCATGGACTGGGAGGGCGCCTTCGGCGACTCCGAGTCGTGGCGGCTCGCCAAGGAGGAGCTGCGGCGCGCGAAGCAGGAGCTCAAGGACCAGGCGCGCCGCGCCAAGGACGAGTCACGCCGGGCGCGCGAGGACGCGCAGCGGGCCCGCCGGCAGGCGCAGGACGCCACGCGTGAGGCCCAGGAGGAGGCGCGCGAGGAGATGCAGCGCGTGGCCAAGTCGGTCCAGGACAAGGTCCAGGACCACTTCCAGCGCGGCGACTGGCCGACGGGTCTGCGCGAGGGCCTCTCGGAGATCACCAAGGAGCTCGGCCGCTTCGCGAAGCCGGGCACCTGGGGGGTTCCCGAGTCCGAGCCGCAGGTCGTGGTGGACTTCGGCAAGCCCGAGGCCACGAGCGAGCCGTCGACCGAGGCCGGTACCGGATCCGGTACCGGTACCGGATCCGGTACCGGTACCGGTACGGGGTCCGGCGCCACGTCCGGCGCCACGTCGGATGCCACGTCCGATGCCGTACGGGACGACGAGCCCCCATCCGCCGCGGACCAGCCCGCGTGGGTGCACGAGGAGCCCACCGGCGACCCGGCCCGCGACCTGGACCGGCTGCTCGACCGCTTCCGTGACGATCTCAGGGACGCGGCGCGCGATCACGGCGTGACGGCGGAGCAAGTCGCGGACGCACGACGTCAGTTGGCGGCCGCGGCGGTACGGATCGGGGCGGTGCTCCGGAAGCGGGCGTCGGAGTAGGCGCTTCGGAGCCCCTTGGGGTTCCTGGGTTGCGGGTGTGGGCCGGGGCTGACGTCAGCCCCGGCCCACACCCGTAACCAGGTCCCGCTCCCGCCTTACCCGCACTGCCAGAGGAACCGCCCCTCCTTGCCGTCCGGCGACAGGAACGCGTACCCCACCCCCATGTCGCCGAAGTTGACGAAGAACGGCAGACCCGCCGAGTCGAGCTGGGCTATCAGCTCCCAGCCGGCGCCCGGATGCTCCCCGCCCTGCAGCCAGTTGGGCTGCACGCCGGGCCCGCCGAGGAACTGCCACTCCTCGCCCTCCGGCGCCCGCTCCACGGTCCGCGGCACGAAGTCCTCGCCCGCCGACGGCCCCGCCCCGTCCGCACGCGTCGCCACGAAGTCGGGGACGCGGCCACCGGGCTGGACGATCAGCGCGTTCTCCCCGCCTTCCGGCTCGAACGTCGCCTCGTCCCCGTACTCCGACGCGGTCATGAAGAGATAGCCGAGCCGGCCGTCACCCAGCTCGAACTGCCCCAGAAACTCCATCGGCAGGCCGCTCTCCCGCGAGAGCGGCCACTGCGGCTCCTCCAGCCAGACGGGCTGGCCGCCGACCTTGGTGACCGGCCGGCACACCGCGGCGGGCGCGGGAACGAATTCGACGGGCACGGGCATGAGGGACTCCTTGTGCACCTGGTGAGCGGCGATACGGGTCGGTGGAGGGCGCGGAGAACTCAACTCCCGCCAAGCTAGCGCTCGCCACTGACAATCCCGCTCACCAGCGGCGATGCCTCAACTCGCCACCGCGTGCCCGTTCCCGTCGCCGCTCCCGTTCCCGCCGCCGAGGACGCGCTCCACGGCGTCGAAGCTGACTCCGCACCCGGCGAGCACATCCCGTACGACACCGGGCTTCGCCGTCAATGCGAGCAGCAGATGCTCGTCGCCGATGGACTTCTCCTTGCGCGCGAGGGCCACCCGCAGCGACTGCTCGAGGACCGTCTTCGCGTCCCGCGTGAACGGCCGGTGCCCGGACCCGGACCACAGCCGCCGGCGTGGCCGCCCGTGCGCGAGAGCGCCCTCGCCGTGCGCCTCCTCGACCCGCGAGACGATCGCACCGACGTCGATCCCCAGCCCGGCCAGGGCCTCGGCGTCCGCCGCGGACACCCCGCCGCGCCGCCGTGCCTCGTCGAGGCCCGTGATCACCGCGTCCGGGCGCACGCCCAGCGCGGAGAGGGCGAACGAGGCCTTCGTACCGCGGCCGTCGAGCAGCGCGAGCAGCAGATGCCCCGGCTCGATCTCGGCGGCGCCCGTCCGCTCCGCGTGCCCGACCGCGCCCTTGACCACGGCCCGGGCGCCCTCCGTGAACCGCTCGAACATCACTGCCTCCCGTACTTCTTGTGCACGGCCTGCCTGCTCACCCCGAGCTCGGCGGCGATCTCCTGCCAGGACCAGCCCTGGTTGCGCGCGCTGCGCACCTGGACGGCTTCGAGCTGTTCGAGCAGCCGCCGCAGTGCGGCGACCGCTCGCAGCCCGACCCTGGGGTCGCGATCTCCGGCCCGCTCGGCGAGATCCGTCGCTTCGGTCATGATGTCAATGTAGGTTGACAGAGACAGTGATGTCAACCTTGATTGACAGTCGCGACGGCGCGCGGGCGGTACCCCGCCGCCTCAGACGGAGAGCACCAGCTTCCCGAAGAGATCGCCGGACTCCATCCGTACGAACGCGTCGCGCGCCCGGTCCAGCGGCATGATGTCGTCGATCACGGGGCGCACGCCCGTGGCGGCACAGAAGGAGAGCAGGTCCTCCAGCTCGTCCTTCGAGCCCATGGTCGAGCCGACGATCTTCAGCTCCAGGAAGAACACCCGGGTCAGCTCGGCGTGCGAGGGCCGGTCGCCGCTGGTGGCGCCGGAGATCACCAGGGTGCCGCCGGGACGCAGCGACTTGATGGAGTGCGACCAGGTGGCCGCCCCGACGGTCTCGATCACCGCGTCCACGCGCTGCGGCAGCCGGGCGCCGGGCTCCACGGCCTCCACCGCGCCCAGCTCGATCGCCCGCTTGCGCTTGGCCTCGTCGCGGCTCGTCGCGAAGACCCGCAGGCCGGCGGCCTTGCCGAGCACGATCGCCGCGGTCGCCACACCACCGCCGGCGCCCTGCACGAGGACCGAATCCCCGGGCCGTACCCCGGCGTTGGTGAAGAGCATGCGGTACGCGGTGAGCCAGGCGGTCGGCAGACAGGCGGCCTCGGCGAAGCTGAGCTCCTTGGGCTTGGGCAGCACATTCCACGTGGGTACGGAGACCTGCTCGGCGAAGGTGCCCTGGTAGCGCTCGGTGAGGATCGAGCGGGGCTCCTTGGGGCCGACCCCGTGGCCGGACTGGCCGATGACCGAGTGCAGGACGACCTCGTTGCCGTCGGCGTCGATGCCGGCCGCGTCGCAGCCGAGGATCATCGGGAGCTTGTCCTCGCCGAGGCCGACGCCCCGCAGGGACCAGAGGTCGTGGTGGTTGAGGGAGGCGGCCTTGACGTTGATGGTCGACCAGCCCTCGCGCACGGCGGGAGCGGGGCGCTCGCCCAGCTCCAATCCGTCGAGCGGCTGATCACGGTCGATGCGTGCGGCATAGGCGGCGAACATGCTGGTGACGATAGGGCGCGGGCGGGGCGGGGCGGAACCGCACCACGGTGTGACGCGCCCCGCACCCGCCCGCCGCCCGCCCCGCCCGCCGCCGTCAGTCCCTGCGGTACTGCGCCGGGGACCCCTTCGTGCCCGGGTCCTCGTAGGAGCCCGCCTTGCCGCGGTCCACATGGAAGGTGGTCAGCGTCGACACCGGCGAGCGCGGGTCGCGCCGGTCGCCGATCACCCGCATGTGCGTGCTGAACCGCTCGGGCGTGACCTCGTACACGTCGTAGCCGTAGCGGTTGCCCTCGAAGTACTTGAGGTGCGGGTTGGCCTTGCCCATGAGCGGGCCGTTGGCGGCGTTCCAGTCGGCCGAGTACGCGCCGGACGTGACCGAGTGCGCGGTGAACTCCGTGCCCACGAGCGGGGATTCGGGCCGGTCGTAGTCGACGCGGATGTCGTCGACGAAGGCGGAGTGCCAGTCGCCCGTGAGCACGACGAGGTCTTCGAGACCCGCGGAGTGCACATGCCCGAGGACCTCCTTGCGCTCGGCGAGGAAGCCGTCCCACTGGTCCGTGAACATGAAGCCGCCGCCGGGCCGGCCGCGCAGCTGGCTGAGCATGATCGAGTTGGCCCAGACGTGCCAGGCGTCGGGCGCCTTGTCGATGCCCTGCTTCAGCCAGGCCTTCTGGCCGTCCCCGAGGATCGTGCCGTCGGGGAGGTTCTGTGCCGAGCGGTACGAACGCAGGTCGAGGACCGTCAGTTCGAGCAGATCGCCCCAGCGGCGCACGCGGTGGATCTCCGGGTCGGGCAGCGCCATCGAGCCGAAGGAGTCGCGGTGCGGCATGTGCTCGAACCAGGCCTGGTACGCGGCCGCCCGCCGCTTCATGAACGGCGCCCCGCCGCCCGTACCGCTGTAGTCGTTGACGACCTCGTGGTCGTCCCAGGTGAGGTACCACGGGTGTGCGGCGTGCGCCTCGCGCAGGGAGCGGTCGCCCTTGTAGAGGGCGTGCCGCTTGCGGTAGTCGCCGAGCGTGAGGATCTCGGGGCCGTCGTGGTCGCGGACATGGCTCTCGGGGACGCCGCCGACCTGGCCGTGCTCGTAGATGTAGTCGCCGAGGTGGACGACGAAGTCGAGCTCCTCGCGGGCGATGCCGCGGTGGGCCGCGTAGTAACCGTCGTGGAACGCCTGGCAGTTGGCGGTGGCGAAGGTCGCTTTGGCGATACGTCCACTTGGTGCCGTCTTCGTACGGCCTGTGCGGCTCGTCTTTCCGAGGGCGCGGAACGCGTACCAGTAGTGGCGGCCGGGGCGCAGGCCGTCCACGGCTATGTGCACGCTGTGGCCGAGCGTCGCGGAGGCCGGGGCGGTGCCGCGCGCGACCACGCGGCGCAGGCGCGGGTCCTCGGCGACGGTCCAGTGGACCTCGACGACCTCGGGCAGGTCCTGGTCCACGGCGAGGGGTTCGGGGGCGAGTCTCGTCCACAGGAGCACGGAGTGCGGCTGCGGATCGCCGGAGGCCACGCCGAGCGTGAACGGCGCCGGATCGTAGTCGGCGCCGAGGGCCTCGGCGGCCTCGCGGGCCTGCGCCGGGGTGAGGCCGACGGCGAGCGGCCAGGCGACGTTCAGGGCGCCGGCGGCGGCCGCGGCCTTCAGCAGATCACGACGGTTCACGACCGGCCTCCGGTGGCGTGCAGGGTGAGGGAAACGGCGTCCGCGTAGCCGTCGTTGGAGGTGCCGCCGCCGCTGCGTGTGAAGACGAGCAGGAGGCGGGCGGTGCGCGCGCCGGGCGGTACGGCGGCCTCGGCCGCGCACTGGACGAGCGCCGTACGACCCAGGCGTTCGGCGGCGCTCACGGGGCCGAGCACGCTCAGCGCGAGGGGTGTGCCGTCGGCGGAGCGGAACTCGACCGAGAGCCGGGCCCCGTCCTCCTGGCCGGCGTAGCCGCCGAGCCAGCCGCTCACCGCGTACCGCACCCGGCCCGCGTCCACGGCCCGCCGGCCGGTCCGGCCGCGCACCGGCAGCTCGACGTCCTGCACGAGGGCGGTGCGCGGGCTGGTGCCGCCGGAGAAGAACCGGCTGCCGCGCGCGGCGGGACCGGGATCGTCCGGGGTCGGATAGCCGCCGCCCAGGCTGTACGCGATCAGCGCGGGGGCGCCCTGTGCGATACGCCAGCCCGTGACGGTGCCGACGGGGTCGGCGCTCCCGCCCGGTCCGGATTCCGCGTCACCGTTGACGACGAGGTTCACGCGTCTGCCTCCAGGTCTTGGGGTTGGACAACCGCGCGCATCCCACCAGTCCCCGGTGAACCAGGGGAAGCCTGTACCCCAACTTCCGCTCCAGGAAGGCGCAAAAGGGCCCCGCCTCCCGAAGGAGACGGGGCCCTGAGGCCTGAACTCGCCTGCCGCTAGCGGCGGGCGACACCCTCCGCACGCGCGGCGGCGGCGACCGCGGCGGTGACCGCCGGGGCGACGCGCTCGTCGAACGGCGAGGGGATCACGTACTCGGCGGACAGGTCGTCACCGACGACGGCGGCGAGCGCGTCGGCGGCGGCGATCTTCATGCCCTCGGTGATGCGCGAGGCACGCACCTGGAGCGCGCCGGCGAAGATGCCGGGGAACGCGAGCACGTTGTTGATCTGGTTCGGGAAGTCCGAACGGCCGGTGGCCACGACCGCCGCGTACTTGTGCGCGACGTCGGGGTGCACCTCGGGGTTCGGGTTGGCCATGGCGAACACGAACGAGTCCGGCGCCATGGAGGCGACGGCGGGCTCCGGGACCGTACCGCCGGAGACGCCGATGAAGACGTCGGCGCCGGCGAGGGCGGACTCCAGGGAGCCGGAGATGTTCGCCTTGTTGGTCAGCTCGGCGAGCTCGCGCTTGACCGGCGTCAGGTCGTCGCGGTCGCGGCTGACGATGCCCTTGCGGTCGGCGACGGAGACATCGCCGATGCCCGCCTCCAGCAGGAACTTGGCGATGGCCACACCGGCCGCGCCGGCACCCGAGATCACCGCGCGCAGGTCACCGAGCGTGCGGCCCGTGAGCTTCGCGGCGTTGCGCAGGGCGGCCAGCGTGACGACGGCCGTGCCGTGCTGGTCGTCGTGGAAGACCGGGATGTCCAGCTCGTCCTGGAGCCGCTTCTCGATCTCGAAGCAGCGCGGGGCCGAGATGTCCTCGAGGTTCACCCCACCGAAGGACGGGGCGAGCCGCTTGACGGTCTCGACGATCTCGTCCACCGAGGTGGTGGCGAGGGCCAGCGGGACCGCGTCCACGCCGCCGAACTGCTTGAACAGAATCGCCTTGCCCTCCATCACCGGAAGGGAGGCGGAAGGACCGATGTCACCGAGACCGAGCACGGCCGTACCGTCGGTGACGACGGCCACGACGTTGGAGGTCCACGTGTAGTCGTGGACGAGCTCCGGCTGCTCGGCGATGGCGCTGCACACCTTGGCGACGCCCGGTGTGTACGCGAGGGACAGGTCGTCCTTGTCACGGACCGGCACAGTGGCCTGAACAGCCATCTTGCCGCCGCGGTGCAGCGCGAAGGCCGGGTCGAAGGGCTCGTCGGCCCCGTGCGTCCCGGCGTCGCTGCGAGGATTGACGATCTCCGCTGCCACTTTGTCTGACCCCTTAAAGGTTCAATCGTTGAGGGTTGCCACTCCCTGTTCAGGAGTGGGCGGGCACCGCACAGACGCCTCGCCGTTGGGCGATGGGCCTCCCGGAGGGAGTTGTCTGCGCGCGGGCGCGCCGCACACGCGCCCTGGTCCCCGGATGAGGGGTGTAACGCTCTTTTGTACAGGATGAACCTGGCTCTCCACGAGAGAGATTCGCCTCAGCCTCGGGATCAAGCTACGTCAAATGTGCGAGACCGGGCGAAAAGTGCAACAACCCTGTCCAGATCGCGAGATCAGGCGCATTTTGGCTGGTTAGCGACGGTTCACCAAAGGGGTCGTCACCCCCGGAATCAAGGGGCTCAACGCCCCGCTCCGCACCCGTTATCCGATTTTGACATGGGTGGCACCCTGAATCGGCGAGTCCGAATGGCAAGATGCCGTAATCACACAAGGTCGCGACACCCGAAGCAGTGTGCGCGTGACCACTGACTGATCTCCCTCATCAGCACACATCTGCCGGAGGACCCCCATGACCGCAAGCACCACTCGTCGCATGACCGCCAAGTCCCGGATAGCCGCGGTCGGCGCCATCGCGGTCGCCGGCGCGCTGATCCTGACGGGCTGCGGTGACCAGACCGGCGGCGACGACAAGACCGGCGGCGGCTCCAAGGGCGACAAGAACAAGGCCGCGCTCTTCGACAAGCTGCCGAAGGAAATCCAGGACAAGGGCGTCATCAACGTCGGTTCGGACATTGCGTACGCGCCCGTCGAATACGTGGACGACGACGGCAAGACGGTCGGTATCGACCCCGACATCGCGGCCGCCCTGGGCGAGGAGCTCGGTGTCGAGTTCAAGTTCCAGAACGGCAAGTTCGCCGACCTCATCGGCGGTCTCGGCGGCGGTCGCTACGACGTCGCGATGTCGGCCATGACGGACACCAAGGACCGTCAGAACGGCATCGACGGCGACACCGGCAAGAAGGTCGGCAAGGGTGTCGACTTCGTGGACTACTTCGTCGCGGGTGTCTCCCTCTACACCAACAAGGGCGAGACCCAGGGCATCAAGACCTGGGACGACCTCTGCGGCAAGACGATCGCCGTGCAGCAGGCCACCTTCTCCCTGGACCTCGCGAAGGACCAGGCCAAGAAGTGCAAGGCCGACGGCAAGAAGGCCCTGAAGGTCGAGGACTTCCCGACCAACCCCGAGGCCGAGACCCGGATGCGCGGCGGCGGCGCCGACGTCGTGTCCGCCGACTTCCCGATCGCCGCGTACAGCGTGAAGAACTCGGGCGGCGGCAAGAACTTCGAGATCGTCGGCGACCAGGTCGAGGCCGGCCCGTACGGCATCGCGCTCGCCAAGGGCAACGACAAGCTGCGTGACGCGATCAAGGCCGCGCTCGAGAACGTGATCAAGAGCGGCAAGTACGACGAGATCATCTCGAAGTGGGGCGTTGCCGACGGCGCCGTCAAGGAAGTCACCGTCAACGGCGGCAAGTGACCGGTTCCCGGCTCACGCTGGCTTGAAAGGCAACACCCGTGACTGTTGACGTCAACAAGACGGACGACCCGGGCGGCGCCCGCGGCGGCGGACCGGAGGTCATCAAGGCCATCCCGGTCCGCCACCCGCTGCGGTACGTCTCCGCCCTGATCGCGCTGGGCACCCTCGTCGCGATCGTCTACGCATTCGCCCAGTCCGACAAGATCAACTGGGCAGCGATACCCGACTACTTCTTCAACGAGCGCATCCTCGACGGTGTCGTCGAGACGATGAAGCTGACGGTCCTCGCCATGCTCATCGGCGTGGTCCTCGGCATCGTGCTCGCCGTGATGCGGCTGTCGAAGAACCCGGTGACCAGCTCCATCGCCTGGTTCTACATCTGGTTCTTCCGCGGCACCCCGGTCCTGGTCCAGCTCTTCGTCTGGTTCAACCTGGGCCTGGTCTTCGAGTTCATCAACCTCGGTCCGTTCTACAAGGACCAGTGGTCGGACTTCATGACGCCGATGCTGACGGCGCTCCTGGGTCTCGGCCTCAACGAGGCCGCGTACATGGCGGAGATCTGCCGCGCCGGTCTGCTCTCGGTCGACGAGGGCCAGACCGAGGCCTCGCACGCGCTCGGCATGAGCCACTCCAAGACCCTGCGCCGCATCGTGATCCCGCAGTCGATGCGGGTCATCGTGCCGCCGACGGGCAACGAGGTCATCAACATGCTGAAGACCACGTCGCTGGTCTCGGCGGTGCAGTACCTCGACCTCTTCCGCGTCACCCAGCAGATCGGTGAGCGCTCGACGGCCACGGTGGAGATGTACTTCCTCGCCGCGGCCTGGTACCTGGTGATGACCTCGATCCTGTCGGTCGGCCAGTACTACGTGGAGCGCTACTACGCGAAGGGCTCCACGCGTTCGCTCCCGCCGACGCCGATGCAGCGCCTCAAGGCCGCCGTCATCCCGTCGCGCAACCTGTCGGGAGGTCTCCGATGAGCCCCGTCCACAAGTCCGGCGGCAAGACCGCCATGGTCAAGGCCGAGAACGTCCACAAGTCGTTCGGCCATGTCGAGGTCCTCAAGGGCATCGACCTCGAGGTGGCGCCCCAGGAGGTGTTCTGCCTCATCGGCCCGTCCGGCTCCGGCAAGTCCACCTTCCTGCGGTGCATCAACCACCTGGAGAAGATCAGCGGCGGCCGGCTCTCGGTCGACGGCGAACTGGTCGGCTACCGCGAGAAGAACGGCAAGCTCTACGAGCTCCGGGACAGCGAAGTCGCCCTGAAGCGCCGGGACATCGGCATGGTCTTCCAGCGCTTCAACCTGTTCCCGCACATGACGGCGCTCGAGAACGTCATGGAGGCGCCGGTCCAGGTCAAGCGCGAGTCGAAGGCGGTGGCGCGCGAGCGCGCCCAGCGTCTGCTCGACCGGGTGGGCCTGGCCGACAAGGCGGGCAACTACCCGTCGCAGCTCTCCGGCGGCCAGCAGCAGCGCGTCGCCATCGCCCGTGCGCTGGCGATGGAGCCGAAGCTGATGCTGTTCGACGAGCCCACCTCGGCGCTCGACCCCGAGCTGGTCGGTGACGTCCTCGACGTCATGCGCGGCCTCGCCGAGGACGGCATGACGATGATCGTCGTCACCCACGAGATGGGCTTCGCCCGTGAGGTCGGCGACTCGCTGGTCTTCATGGACGAGGGCGTGGTCGTGGAGGCGGGCAACCCGCGCGACGTCCTGACCAATCCGCAGCACGAGCGGACGCAGTCGTTCCTCTCGAAGGTGCTGTAGTTCTTGTCGAAGCGGCAGGGGCGGTACGGGATTTCCCTGTACCGCCCCTGCTCGTTGCCGGGCTTCGCCCGGCCGCATCCGAACTCCGTTCGTTCGGATCTGCTCAATCGCCGCAGGGGCTGAAATTACTTGAGCGCGAGGACCAGCGAGTCCGCCGGGGAGGCCCAGACCGTGCGGGCTTCCGCGAAGCCCATGTCGCACAGGGTGCGGGCGTGCCAGTCGGCGGAGGGCATGTCGCCGTCGGCGTGGTCGCCGTAGATCTCGAAGCGCTCGGCGGTCGGGGCTGCGAGGACCGGGTCGGCGGCGGCGAGCTGCCACCACTCCTTCCAGTCGAGGACGCCCTCCGCCTTCACCCGCGCGGCGCGCGCGTTGCGGTAGGCGCTCTCCGCCGCGTTGATCCGCGTGGTGGCCGGGTCGGGCATGTGGTCGGCGTTCATGAAGACGCCGCCCTCGCGCACCAGATCCGCGACCTGCCCGTACAGGACGGCCAGTTCGGGGCTGTGCAGCCAGTGCAGTGCCGTCGCGGTGAGCACGGCGTCGTAATTGTCGTACGGGAGCTTCGCGGCCCACTGCGGGTCCTTGAGGTCCGCCCGTACGAAGGTGACGCGGTCGTCGCCGGCGAAGGTGCCCTCGGCGATGGTGAGCAGCGCCGGGTCGAGGTCGACGCCGGTGCTGACGGCCTCGGGGAACCTCTTGAGGAGCCGGTCCGTAATACTCCCCGTACCGCACGCGAGATCCAGCACCCGCGCCTTCGGACCGACCAGGGCCTCCACCATGTCGAGCATGACCGAGAACCGCTCCTCGCGGTCCGGCAGATACCACTGCTGCTGCCGGTCCCAGCTGTCCTGCCAGGCCCGCCAGTCGGTGCCGAGGCCGCTGCCGCTCTTGGTGTCCGCCATGGTTCCCCTCCGTACGTAATACCCTGTAGGTAAGCCCCTGCTATGGGCTCCACCCATTACTTCGATACGACGACGATAGACCGCCTCCGTAAGGACTACAAGTGGAACTGGCCTATTACTCGGACTACGCTGTGCGTCTCGTGAACAGCGAGGAGCCGCTCCGCGAAAAGGACGTGCTGACAAGCGTCGAGGCGGTCCGCGCGCTGTTCGGCGCGAATCAGTCGGCGGCCCGGCGCGCGACGGACGCGGACGTCACCCGCTTCCGGTCCGTACGGGCCCGGCTGCGCGCCGTCTTCGAGGCGGCCGACGGCGGCGACGAGACGCTCGCGGTCGACCTGCTCAACTCCCTGCTGCTCGAGTTCCCGGTGAGCCCGCAGATCTCCGGGCACGACCACCGCGACGACGACGGCCATCCGCTGTGGCACATGCACCTCGCGGACCACCCGTCGAACGCGACAGCGGGCTACGCGGCCATCGCCTCGATGGGCCTGGCCTTCCACCTCACCGAGCACGGCGTGGACCGCCTGGGCCTGTGCGAGGCGACGCCGTGCCGCAATGCGTACCTGGACACGTCCACGAACCGCTCGCGCCGCTACTGCTCCGACCGCTGCGCGACCCGCGCCAATGTCGCGGCCTACCGGGCCCGCAAGCGCGAGGAGGCCGCCGAGCGCATCGAGCGGGACGCGAAAACGGGCCGCACGGCGGAGAACAGCCAGAACGGCAGCCGCTGACCCTTCGCGCGCGGCCGGTAGCGGCCCAGCACCTTCGCGAGCACCAGCTCCTCGGGGACGGTCCCGTAGTCCGTACTGTCCCCGCCCGCAAAGGAGTTGTCCCCGAGCACCCACCAGCCGCCGTCACGGCGCTCGACCGCGCGCTTGACGACGAGCAGATCCTGCTGGAAGGGGTGGCGCAGGACCACCACGTCACCGGGACGGACGCGCGTCCCGTAGCGGATCAGCAATTGGTCGCCGTGGTGCAGCGTCGGCACCATGGACGGCCCGTGCACCTCGGCGATCCCGAACGGCACTCTGCCCTCGCCGCCTTGCCCCGACTCCCGCATCAGGCACCTCCCGCCATCCGTGTCGCCACCCCTTCCCAGTGTGCAGTGGGATCGTCCACGGGTCCCAGGCCCACCCTGGACTTTTGACCTAAGCCACCGGGGGCACCCGCGAAAGTCCCTCCTCCAGGGAGTAATGTCCCACCTGAGAAGACGATCACGAGGAAGGACAGCCACATGCTCTCCCGCCTGTTTGCGCCCAAGGTGAAGGTCAGCGCCCACTGCGACCTGCCCTGCGGTGTGTACGACCCCGCCCAGGCCCGTATCGAGGCGGAGTCGGTCAAGGCCGTCCAGGAGAAGATGGCGGCGAACGACGACGCCCACTTCCAGGCTCGCGCCGTTGTCATCAAGGAGCAGCGCGCCGAGCTCGCCAAGCACCACGTCTCGGTGCTGTGGAGCGACTACTTCAAGCCCCCGCACTTCGAGAAGTACCCGGAGCTGCACCAGCTGGTGAACGACACCCTCAAGGCCCTCTCGGCCGCGAAAGCGTCGACCGACCCGGCGACCGGCCAGAAGGCGCTGGACTACATCGCCCAGATCGACAAGATCTTCTGGGAGACGAAGAAGGCCTGATCCAAGGCCTGTTCGCTCCGGGGCTGCGGTTGGTGCACCATCGCAGGCCAACGAGCGGAACACAGGGGCTCGGCCGGTGATCCGGCCGGGCCCCTCTTCGTTCAGCGCGTGAGTGCCAGAGCCTCGCGGACCTCGCGGGCCACCCGTGACGCGTCCTCGGGGTTGTGGACGACGTCCGTGTTGTTCATGTCGATGACCAGGACCTCGCTGGCCGAGTAGTGCTTGTGCACCCAGTCGTCGTAGCCGGACCAGAGCGTCTTGTAGTACGCGACGAGGCTCTCGTCCTGCTCGAAATCGCGCCCTCGCAGGCCTATGCGGTGCAGCACGGTCTCGAAGTCCGCCTTGAGGTAGACCATGAGATCCGGCGCCTTGCGGTACGGCAGCCCGTCGATCTCGCGCATCATCTCGTCGAGCAGACCTTCGTAGACCTGCATCTCCAGGGAACTGATCCGGCCCAGGTCGTGGTTGACCTTGGCGAAGTACCAGTCCTCGTAGATGGACCGGTCCAGGACGTTGTCCCCCTTCTTGTACGCCTCCTTGATCGAGGCGAACCGGGTCTGCAGGAAGTACAGCTGCAGCAGGAAGGGGTAGCGCTTCGCCTGGATCTCCTCGGGGCTCGCCGTGTAGAAGAGCGGCAGGATCGGGTTGTCGTCCACGCTCTCGTAGAAGACATCGCTGCCCAGATCCTTGGCGATCAGCTCGGCGACGCTCGTCTTACCGATGCCGATCATGCCTCCGACGCAGATCACTGGCATTCCTCACTTCCCCCTGGGGGTCTTTTACCGCGCTTACGGACGGTCCCCGCGTATCCGGGTTCCTGGAGTCCGGGCAGGCGGAAACGGTCGTCACCCCCCGAGCCGCCCTGAATCCTAAAGGACGGGAGCGGCGAGGGAGCCCGGCCGATATCTCGGCCGGGCTCCCTCGCCGTCGTACCGGGCTCCCGCTTCGTCGTCGTACCGGGCTCGCTCTTCGTCGGACCGGGCTCCTCGTCGGCGTACCGGGCTCCCTCGTTGTCGTACGCGCGCCGGATCAGAGCGTCGCGACCTCGTCCGCCGGCGGCGGCGTGACGGTCACCAGCTCGTCGAAGTCGCTGAGCTCGGCGGACATCTTCCCGTCCGCCGACTCCGACTTCACCGGATAAGGCTTGCCCTCGGTGGCCACGTACAGCGTGTGCTCCTGCCCCCTGACCGTGCCCTTGACTGCGATCACCTTGGTGTCGTCGACCTCGCTCTGATCACCCTTGACCGGGTCGGTGATCTGCGTACCCGCCAGGGACTGCAGCGTGCCCAGGTTGCACAGCACCTTCAGGCTCGCGAGCTCCGGCGAACTGTTCAGGTTGCGCTTGATGTACTTCCCCTTGAGATCGTCCGGTACTGCCGACGCGCTGGAGCCCGCGTCGGATGCCAGGCTCTCCAGCAGCTTGTCGTCCGGCTTGATCCACGCCGTACGGTCCGCGAGGACCAGGAACTCGAAGCCGCCACCGTCGTCCGGCAGCTTCATGTCCCCCGTGCAGTTGCCCTGCCGGTCCACCGACAGCTCGGTCTCCCTGGCTCCCGTGGTGGCGGCCTCGTCGTCGATCTCGATGTGCACGGACTCAGCGGTCTTGAACGCTGCTACCGACCTGCGCAGGATCTGTTCCGCGTCCAGCTCCGCGACGCCGTTGTCATCCGCCGCGGCCGCCGGCCCCGCGAAGCCTCCCGCGAACAGGGTCGCCGCGGTGACGGTGACGGTGGCGACGGTGACGCCCAAGGTCCTGGCCGTTCGTGGGCTGCGCATGAGAAGCCTCCCGCTACCCGATAGGTCTGATCTATAACGATTCGACCGTATCCATCACCCATTCGGCCCGCATCCGGAGACTTCCGGGTTCTACGCCGCCGGCGGCGCGGAACCGGCGCCTGCAGGACGCGGGCGCCGGGCTTCGGCTTCGCGCCCTACTGATCCCGCCGCCGTACGCAAACCACTGCCAGCCCGGCCGCCACGACAACCCACACCGCATACACCGTCCACGCGCCCGTCTCCGTCCAGCCGAACTGCGGCGGTATCGAGGGAGGTTCGGCGAGGCGGAGCCAGGCCTGGTACGGCTGAGCGTGGCCCAGGAGCGCGGACCAGTAGCGGCCGTCGGTGAGGGCGATCGGGAGGAAGACCAGGACCGTCACCGACGCGATCATCGTCGTCGCGGTCTGTCGTATGAGGGCGCCGAGCGCGAAGCCGGTCAGGGCACACACCGGGGCCAGGAGGGCCGAGGCGAGCAGGACGCGCAGGGCCCCGGGGTGGTCTATGCCTACGCCGGCATCGCGTGCACCGAGGATCGCCTGTGTGCCGAAGAAGGAGGCGGCAGCCAGGAGCAGGCCGTAGACGGTGGTGATGGCGGCGAGCACCGCCGCCTTCGCCGCCATCACAGCGCTGCGCGCCGGGACGGCCGCGAACGTGGTGCGGATGGTGCCGGTGCTGTGTTCGCTGACGATCGTGAACGCACCGATCGCACCGAGCGCGAGCATCATGATCAGCGCAGCGTTGGTATTGAAGGCGTGCTGGAGCGGGATGCCGTCCGCTATGAACTGGGCGCGGTCGGCGGCCGTTCGCGCCGTCCAGTAGTTGTACGTGTCGTAGGCCTGGCCGAGGTTGAAGGCGAGGACGGCCAGCGCGGTCGTGCCATACGCGATGAACGTCGATCGCAGGGAACGGATCTTGATCCACTCCGCGGCGGCCAAGTCCCGGAAGCGGGCACTTGGTTCGGCGGGCTTTGCCATGTCCGCACGGGTGGCATGGGTGAGGGAGGCGAGTGTCATGGGGTCTCCTTGCAAGGCTGATGAAACGGGCGCTGTGGGGTGGGCGTCACCCGGCAGCTCGGGCTGACGCACCCTCCCGGCCCGCGTACTCCACGCTGTCGGCGGTCAGCTCCATGAACGCCCGCTCCAGCGAGGCGTTCTCCGTCGACAGGTGGTGCAGCAGGATCCGGTGGTCGAGGGCGATGCGGGCTATCTCGGGGGCGGTCGCACCCGTGATCTCCAACCTCTCCCCGTACGCAGTGACGGTGGCCCCGGCCGCCGACAGGAGGTCGATGAGCGCATCGCCCTGGGGTGTGCGGACCGTGACATGGCCGCGGGTCGCGCGCGCGGAGAAGTCGGCCACGGACTCGGCCGCTATGAGCTCGCCCCGTCCGATGACGATCAAGTCATCGGCGGTGTGCTCCATTTCCGACATGAGGTGGCTGGAGACGAAGACCGTGCGGCCATCGTCGGCCAGCCGTCGGAACAGGTCGCGCACCCACTTCACGCCCTCAGGGTCAAGCCCGTTCAGCGGCTCGTCGAAGAGAAGGACCGGCGGGTCGCCCAGGAGTGCGGAAGCGATGCCCAGGCGCTGCTTCATTCCGAGCGAGTAGCCGCCGATGCGCTTGCCGGCGACCTCGCTCAGGCCGACCTCGGCCAGGACCTCGTCCACGCGTGTGCGCGCGATCCTGTTGCTGCGGGCCAGTGCGAGGAGTTGGGCGCGGCCGCTGCGCCCGCCATGGACATCGTGTGCGTCGAGCAGCGAGCCGACGTGGCGGAGCCCGCGCGGCCGGTCCGCGAACGGGCGGCCGTCGACCGTCACCGTGCCCGAGGTCGGCGCGTGCAGGCCGAGGATCATGCGCAGGGTCGTCGACTTGCCGGCGCCGTTCGGACCGAGGAAGCCCGTGACGCGGCCGGGCCGCACCGTGAACGTCAGGTCGTGGACGGCCGCGGTGCGGCCGTATTGCTTCGTCAGCTGCGTGGCTTCGATCATGCGAATACGGTCCCGCGAGCGGCGGTGCCGCGTCGTCCGGCGACGGCTGACAATCGGCGGCCTCGATTGTCACCCCAGGTTGTACAGCCGCGGGCCGATGACCGCGACGGGCCCTCGTCGCTACGATCGCGGCATGCCCACGACCTCGGCCGATTCGGCCTCCGCAGCGCCTGGCACGCCCGCCGTGCCCGGCGGCCCGGGCGCGCCCGCGGCTCCGTTCCTACGGCGGATCCCCGCGGAGACGTGGGCCGTTGTGCTGTGGTTCGGGACGCTGGTGTTCAGTCTTCTCGACAGGTTCTATCGGCTGCCGGGCGAAGCCACGATGGACAACCAGCCCCTGCCGTCGTTCGAGCCCGGTCTGCTCGGCTGGGTGATCATCGTCGGGATGTGCTGTGGTGTGATCCTCGGTGGCCGGCTGCTGCACCGTCGCCCGCTCGCGGGCTATGCGGTGTTCCTACTCGGCCCGGCGGGAGCGGCCGGAGTGCTCGGCACCTCCGAGTTCCCCTTTGTCGCGTTCCTCGGCCCGGCGCTCGCCCTGTATTACGTCGCGCGCACGCGCGGGCGACGTACAGGTGTCATCGCGGCGTCCTACGCGCTGGCCGTCATCCTGTGCCCGGTGGCCGTCCGCATAGCCGTGCGCGGAAACATCGATACGGCCCAGCTGCTCGCGGTCGTGCTGCTGGTCCTCGTCGCCCTGGTGGTCGGCGACTCCACGCACCAGGCCCAGGTTCACGCACAGGCGCTGCGCACCCAGGCCGACCGTCAGGCGATCACGGCCGAACGGCTGCGGATCGCCCGCGAGATGCACGACACCGTCGCACACAGCATCGGCATCATCGCGCTCCAGGCGGGCGCGGCCGCCCGGGTCGTGCACAGCAGGCCGGATCTCGCGGGCGAGGCGATGCGCACCGTGGAGGAGGCGGGCCGCGAGACGCTCTCGGGGCTGCGGCGGATGCTCGGCGCGCTGCGCGAGAGCGAAGGCGAAAGCGAGGGCAGAGGTGAGCGAACCCGTGAGCTCACGGGTTCGTCCGGGCAGACTGTGCCTCCTCCGATGCAGGGTCTGGCCGACCTGGACCGACTGGCCGAGTCCACCACGGCGGCGGGCGTCCGCGTCGCCCTCACCTGGCAGGGCACCCGCCGCGCCCTGCCGCCGGACATCGATCTGTCCGCGTATCGCATCGTCCAGGAGGCGGTCACCAACGTCCTGCGGCATGCGAGAACGGAGGCTTGCGAGGTGCGGGTGACGTACGAGGAGCAGGCAGTCGCCTTGGAGATAACCGACCACGGCGCGGGGTCCGGCCAGGCGAAGAATCTCGGCGGCGGCTTCGGGCTGACCGGGATACGGGAACGGGTGGCGCTCCTGAAGGGCGAGTTCGCGGCAGGTCCACGCCCACGTGGCGGGTTCCGCGTGATGGCCCGGCTTCCGCTGCCCGCGAGTGAGGAGGTGCGATCGCATCGGAAGGACACTGGTGCGGCGCCCGAGGGTGAGACGGTCCCGTCACCCGAGGACAGGATCAGCGCGGTGCCCACGGGTGAGGTCCGGTGATCCGCGTGGCGCTGGTCGACGACCAGCCCTTGGTGCGGACCGCCCTGCAGATGGTGATCGGGGAGGCCGCCGACCTGGAGCTGGTCGGTGAGGCCGGCAATGGGAAGGAGGCGGTGAAGCTCGCGGAGGAGACTGCTCCGGATGTGATCGTGATGGACATCCGGATGCCGGAGATGGACGGGATCGAGGCCACCCGGCAGATCGTCGCCGGGCCGTCCGCGGCCCAGATCATCGTGCTGACCACGTTCGATGACGACGAGTACGTCTACGGTGCGCTGCGGGCCGGCGCGGCCGGGTTCCTCGTCAAGGACATGGCGCTGGAGCAGATCCTTGACGCAGTGCGTGTGGTGTCGTCCGGCGACGGGCTGCTCGCTCCGGCGGTCACGCGTCGGCTGATCAAGGACTTCGCATCCAGTCGGGATCAACAACCTGGGCCAGTAAGGGAGCTGAGCGGGATCACGGACCGGGAGCGCGAGGTGCTGACACTCATCGGCTCCGGTCTGACCAACACGGAGATCGCCGAGCGGCTGCACATCAGCGTTGCCACATCGAAGACGTATGTGACCCGGATCCTCGCGAAGCTGGGGGCACGGGACCGCGTCCAGCTGGTGATCATGGCGTACGAGGCGGGGCTCGTGACCATCGGCGGGTGAGGCCCCGGATAACTTGAACACGCAACAACCAGCCGCGCCCACGCTCCCCCGAGCCCAGCCCACCGCACCCGCACCCGCACCCGCACCCGCACCACGAAAGGTCCCGCACATGCCGTCCCCCAAGCCCCGGATCCTGTACGTCAGCGACCTCTCCTACCCTGCGCGCGGGCGGCGGTACGGGGATGAGGATGTCGCGTTGACCGCGCGGCTGCGGGAGCACTTCAGCCTGGCCGTGTGCCACCCGCTCGACGCCACCGCGTTGATGGAGGGCCACGACGCGGTGATAGTCCGCAACAGCGGGCCGGTGCTCAACTACCAGGAGGAATACCAGGCGTTCGGGCATGCCGCCCTGATGAGCGGCATCCACGTCTACAACACGCTCAACGGCAGCGGTGACATGGCCGGCAAGGAGTACCTCATCGACCTCACCGAGGAGGGCCTGCCCGTCATCCCCACGGTCGACAATCCGCAGGGCATACGGGCGCTCCCGTCCGTGGACGCGTATGTGGTCAAGCCGAAGCTGGGCGCCGATTCGCTCGGGCTGCGCACGGTCACGCCGGCCGAGCTCGACTCGCTCCCGTACGAGGACGGGATCCTGGTGCAACCGATGATCCCGTTCCTGTACGAGGTGTCGTTCTACTTCGTCGACGACGCCTTCCAGTACGCGCTGTACGCGCCCGACCCCGAGCGCCGCTGGGAGCTCGTGCCGTACGAGCCCACCGCCGACGACCTGGAGTTCGCGCGCCGCTTCATCGCGTGGAACGACCTGGCGTACGGGATCCAACGTGTGGACGCCTGCCGCGCCCCCGACGGCGAGCTGCTCCTCGTGGAGCTGGAGGACCTGAACCCGTATCTCTCACTGGACCGGGTGGACGCGGGGACGCGGACGCGCTTCGTGGACGCGATGGTCACGTCCGTGCAGGCGCTGCTCCGTTCCTGACGGAAGCGGGAGGCGGGAGGGCGCCGGAAGCGGGCACGGGAGCCAGACACCCACCCGCCCAACGCACCCCTGCCGAACCACCTCGCCCCCACCCCCGCACCCGCCACCTCACCCAGCAGCCACAGCCTCAGCCGCCCCCACCACAACCTCCCCCAACCGCAAGTTCTCCGGGGCCGCGCCGCCCGGGAAGGCCCACAGGCGGCGGGTGTACGCGTAGGTGAGGCCGGTCGACGGGTCCGCCCAGACCTCGGCGCCCGCCGCACCGCAGTGCCCGAAGGCGTCGGCGCCGAGATACGGGTAGCGGACCTGCTGTGCCTCGAAGCCGACCAGGAAGTGCCCCACCTCGCCGGTGACGACGTCGGCGCCCACGGTCGAGGTGCCCGGGCCCGTGAACAGCGCCACGGTCTCGGGCATCAGGAACGCGTCCGCACCGTCGAGCCCGGTCAGCGCAGCCGCGTACAGCCCGGCGATCCCGCGCGCGCTGCCCACCCCGCCGGCGGACGCGGGGCCCTTGGCGCGGACGGCCGGGGAGTTCCCGTAGACGCTGAGTTCGGGGATGCCGTCGATGTCGAACGAGACGCGCATCGCCTGCGAGGGCACCGACTCCGCCAGGAGTGCGGCCTGTTCCGGTGTCGGCCGCATCGGCAGCATGTCGCGTGTGCGGGCCGCTTCCTTCTCCGGAAGCCCCATGAAGAAGTCGAGGTGGTGCGGGGCGCGCAGCCGCTCCTCGTAGATCTCCTGCAGCGAGCGGCCGGTCGCGCGTCGCACCACTTCGCCGACCAGCGCGCCGATCACCAGTGCGTGGTAGCCGTACGCCGTACCGGGCTGCCACAGCGGCACCTGGGCCGCGAGGCGCGCGGCGATCTCCTGCTCGTCGGCCAGTTCCTCGGGGCTCGCCCCGCCCGGGATCCCGACCACGCCGGCGCGGTGTTGGAGCAGTCCGCGCAGGGTGAGCGCGCCCTTGCCCTGGTCAGCGAATTCCGGCCAGTAGTAGGCGACTTCGCGGTCCAGATCGAGGACGCCGTCCTGGACCAGCAGCGCGACGACCAGATAGGCGGCGCCCTTGGTCACGGAGTACAGGGGTGCGAGCTCGTCCCCGGTCTCACCCACGCCGGTCGCCGCCCAGAGGTCCACCACGCGTCGGCCGTCGCGGTAGACGACGAGCTGCGCGCCCGTGTCCGCGGGCTCGCGCGCGACGACCGCCGCGAACTCCTCCCGTACGGCCTCGAATCCCGCCGCGACCTCGCCCACGACCTGTGCCGCGTCCGTCATGATTCCCCCTTGCCGACCGTTCCCGGCGTTGCATCCCGCGTTCGAACGTCACGTTCCGCGCCACGTTCTCACGGGGTCAACTGCGCCTATACACAAGGCATTCCCACCCTCACAGCCCAGCCGCCGCGAACCCACCCGTAACCGGAACCCTCTCCCTACACTTCTGCACCATGCCCCACCCGATACCCCGCCCGTCCCCCGACGCCGGCGCCGACGCCATATCGATCCGGACCACCAACCGCGCGAGCCTCGCCGTGCCGCTCGCGCTCGGGGTGATCGCCGTGGGGGTGCTCGGTGTCGTCGGCGCGGTGAGCGTGATCGTCGGTGAGCGGCGCAGACCGCCGCCGGCCGCGGGCTATGTGGGCGTCGTCCTGATGCTGGGCTTCGTCGCGCTCGGCGTCCTCGCGCTGTTCGCCACGTACCGGTCCCGCAATGCCCGCGCCCTGTTCGACGGCACCGGCTTCTGGTGGGACAACGGGACGGCACGCGCTCTGATCCCCTGGGACGTGCTGTCCGGGGTCGCCGTGCACTGGAGCCGTCTGGGGCGGGGTACGAAGCTGTACTCGCTGGAGCTCTATCCGGCTCCGCAGGTCACGGTCGACCGTGACGATCCGGTGCTGTGGCCGCTCGTCCGCGATGCGGATCCGGCGGGTCCGGAACTGCCGCGGGTGCACTACCAGTTGCCGTTCCGTGCTGGGGCGCGCGATCCGCTGATGGCGGCGCTGCGGCAGTACGCGCCCGCGCTGTGGCTGGGTGAGCTGCGGCGCCCGCCGGGGCACATCGGCCGCCCCGACCGTCGCGGCCACCGGGCACGCCTGCGGGCCCACGCGGAGGACAGGGAGGGCAACGGTCCCCACTCCGGCAACGGTCCCGGTTCAGGAGGGCAGCCGGGCCGCCCGCGCCCGTAGGTACCGCCGTTCCGGACGGCTGAGCGTCCCCTCGGCCGCAGCGCCGTACGCCGCCCGCGCCCCGGCCGCGTCACCGGACTTCTCCAGAAGGTGGGCCCGTACCGCATGAAAGCGGTAGTGCGCGCCCAGCACCTCCTCCAGGCCGGCCAGTTCGCCGAGCCCGGCGCTCGGACCGCGCACCATCGCGACCGCCACCACCCGCCCGAGCTGCGCCATCGGCTCGGGTGCCTGGCGGACGAGCAGGTCGTACAGGGCCAGGATCTGCGGCCAGTCCGTGTCCTCGGCGCGCGCGGCCTCGTCGTGCAAAGCGCCGATGGCGGCCTGCAGTTGGTACGGTCCCGCCGGCCCCTGCGCGAGCGCCTCCTCTACGAGCTTGAGGCCCTCGTCGATCGCGGGACGGTCCCATCGCGTGCGGTCCTGTTCGTCGAGCGGGATCAGCTCGCCGTGCGGGCCGCTGCGGGCGGGCGTCCGCGCGTCGGTGAGCAGCATCAGCGCGAGCAGCCCGGTGACGGCGCCCTCGACGGGCAGCAGCCTGCGCACCGCACGTGTGAGCCGGATCGCCTCGCGTGCGAGGTCGGAGCGGTGCAGCTCTGCCCCTGAGGTCGCCGTATAGCCCTCGTTGAAGATGAGATAGAGGATCTGCAGGACGGCCGCGAGCCGCTGGTCACGGTCGTCGGGCCCGGGCTGGCGGAAGGGCACACCCCGTATCGCCTTCTTCGCGCGGCTGATGCGCTGCGCCATCGTCGCCTCCGGCAGCAGATGGGCGCGGGCGATCTCGGCGGTGGTCAGCCCGCCGACCGCGCGCAGCGTCAGCGCGATCTGTGCGGCGGGCGTCAACTGCGGGTGGCAGCACAGGAAGAGCAGCGTGAGCGTGTCGTCCTCGGAGGGAGCGCGCGACTCCCCCGGCGCGGGCGCCGCCCACGTGTCGACGGGCGCGAGGCGCGCGGCCTCCTCCTCGCGCCGGGCGCGCGCCTGCTCGCTGCGCAACCGGTCGGTGAGCCGGCGCGATGCGACGCGGATCAGCCAGCCGCGCGGATTGTTGGGCACACCCTCGTCCGGCCACTGCTCGGCGGCGGCCAGCAGCGCTTCCTGTACGGCGTCCTCGGCGAGGTCGAAGTGCCCGTACCGGCGCACCAGCGCACCGAGGACCTGCGGCGCGTGCTTGCGCAGCAGGTCCTCGGTGCGGTGTTCGTGTCTCACCCGTCCAACTCTGGCTCAGACGTCGCCCCCGCCGGAGTCGATCGGCCGGATGATCACTGGATAGAAGGGCGCGCCCTCGGGCTGCGGACACTCGGTGATCTTCTCGGCGATCTCGGTGACGCGCTCGACCGACTCGCAGTCGAGCACCCAGTAGCCGGCGAGCAGTTCCTTGGTCTCGCTGTACGGGCCGTCGGTGACGACCACCCGGCCGTCGGCGCCGCGGAAGACCGAGCGCTGCTGCGCGGGCGAGGTGAGGCCCTGGCCGTCGACCATCTCGCCCGACTCGGCGAGGTCGTTGTTGAGGTCGGTCATGAACGCGTACATGGCCTGCAGGTCCTTCTCGCTCCAGGCCGGGCTGTGCTCGTTCGCCTGCCCGCTCATCGCGTCGTAGTCGGCCTTCGAGCCCTGCACCATCACGAGGTACTTCATGAGTCCACTCCTTGTTCGTGCCGCCAGGCTGTCCGCGGCGGCTTTCACAGGAGACGTCGGAGCGGGCGGCTGCTTCTCGACAGCCCGCCCGCACCTTTCTCAAGATTTTCTACGCGGGTTCGGTCCGGGTCTCGTCGCCGGTCCTGCTCCCGGCCTTCTCCTCGGCGCTTGCACTGGCGTATTCGGCGCTCGTGGAGCAGCGCGGGTTGTGGCAGGGGCCTGCCGAATAGCTGGGTACGTACGCGCCGAGCACCTTGCGGGGCTTGACCACCGTGTCCACCGCTTGCTTGCAGACCGGGCAGATGTCGCCGTCGCGATGCGAGCCGATCCGGCTCGTCACTCCGAGAACACGCGCCCCGGCTGTGCGCTCATCTCGTTTGGCCATGCTTCCAAGGTAGGCCCGGCCGCGGGCTCCGGCCAGAGTGGAAGGCCCGCCCGGATCGGAAGGCCCACCGGTCAGAGCTGCGGGCCGGAGGTGTCACGGAGCGTGGTCAGGACGGATGCGTACATCCGCGCCTTGATGGTGGCGAGGGTGTCGCCCGCCTTGGCGGCCTGCGCGGCCGCGAGCCCGATCGCGGTGGAGCGCACGGCGTCCTCGGCCACCGCGTGGTCGACGATGCCGGCGGCCGCGGCGTCGCTGCCGCCGTAGCGACGGGCGGTGACCATGGCCTCGTGGGCGGTCTGCGGTGCGAGCCGCGACTGGATGAGCGCGGACATGCCGGGCGTGAACGGGATGTGGATGTCAGCCTCGGGCAGGCACCAGAAGCCACGGTCGGCCCGCATGACACGGAGGTCCTGCGCGAGCGAGAGCATCGCACCGGCCGCGAAGGTGTGGCCCTGCAGCGCGGCCACGGTGACGACGGGCAGGGCCAGCATGCGCGCGAACAGTCCGTGCACCGAGGCCACGTACTCCTGGTACTGCTCGGCGTGCGCGCCCAGCCAGTCCAGGTCGAGGCCGTTGGACCAGAACTTCCCGGTCGCTGCCGTGACCAGCGCGCGCGGCCCGTCCGCTTTCTCCACCTCGTCGAGCGCGGCGCCGACGGCGGCGATCCAGTCGGGGTGGAAACGGTTCTCCCCGTCCCCGAGATCGAGGACGAAGACGGTGTCCTGGCGGTCGAGCGAGGGCATGGCGACTCCTTCTCACACGCGGGTCGGCCGGACGGCTCAGACGAACTACCCGTCGGTAACTTATGGGTCGCAACGCGCGGCACGCAAGGGGTACGCAGCGGCCGGCTCCCCTGGGCGCAGGCGCAGGGACCATCGACTCGGATTGGGCCGATGGAGGCTACGAGGGGAACCTCAAGATCCGCCCGGGCGTTCACCTCGTACCAACCGCACCACGAGACAGGAGAAAGCCATGGCAGGGTTCCTGGACCGGGCCAAGGAGCAGGCGCAGCGCGGGCTCACACAGGGCAAGCAGAAGATCGACGAGGTGCAGAGCCAGCGCACGGGAGGTGACCTCCTGAAGAAGCTCGGCGCCGCCTACTACGCGGAGCGGCAGGGCACCGGCAGCCCGCAGGCCACACAGCAGGCGCTGCAGGCGGTCGAGGCCCACATCGCGACGAACGGGGACGCGTTCCTGCGCGGCTGAGCCCTCCGGCACGCCGGGGCACGGTCGGACACCTGTTCCCGCCTGAGCCCTGCTGACTCATTCGGCTCGCTCGCGGCTCGAACAAGTCGCCCTCGTCAGGGAGTTCCGGTACAAGCGACCGCAGTGAGGCGGACGCATCCGGGCGCTTCCGCCGACCCCATACGAGGAGGGCGGCATGGCCCCACCCATGTCCGCGAGCCGTCTGCTGGACGCCCTGCGGGACGAAGGACTCACGGTCGTCGAGGTCGGCGACTGGCGCCACCACAACCGCAACCACAAAGGCCCCTGGGGCCCGGTGCACGGCGTGATGATCCACCACACCGTGACACGGGGCAGCGCACAGACCGTCCGCATCTGCCGCGACGGCTATGCCTCGCTGCCCGGCCCCCTGTGCCACGGAGTGATCACCAAGGACGGCCGGGTCCATCTCGTGGGCCACGGCAGGGCGAACCACGCGGGGCTCGGTGACGACGACGTACTGCGCGCCGTCATCGCCGAGAAGGGCCTCCCGCCGGACAACGAGGCGAATACCGACGGTAACCGCCATTTCTACGGCTTCGAGTGCGAGAATCTCGGCGACGGTGAAGATCCTTGGCCGGATGCCCAGTTGGAGGCGATCGAGCGCGCGGCTGCGGCGATCTGCCGCCACCACGGCTGGACCGCACGGTCGGTGATCGGCCACCGCGAGTGGCAGCCGGGCAAGGTCGATCCGCGCGGCTTCACGATGGGCTCGATGCGCACGCGGATCGAAGAGCGTCTGAAGTGAACGAAGTACCTGCAGTGTGCGTGACATGACTGCAGAGCAGTGCAGTGCAAGACAGTGCAGTGCAACGCAGTGCAGCAGGACCGGGACACCGGACACCCCCGTACCCCGGCCGGCTCGCGTCGTCCGAGTCCACACGTTCGCGAGCCGGCCGGCCTCCCGCTGCGCCGAAACCGCACGTCACCCCCGACAATGGGCGGGTGACCGCCCCCGACAGCGCACCCGTCCTGCGTCCGCGGCTGCCGTCCCCGCTGCAGCCGCTGGACGACGAGCGGTTCGCCCGCCGCGGCCTCACCCTGCTGCTCAAGCGCGACGACCTGATCCACCCGGACCTGCCGGGCAACAAGTGGCGCAAACTCTCCCTCAACCTGCGCGCGGCGGCGGGCCGCCCGCTGCTCACGTTCGGCGGCGCCTACTCCAACCATCTGCGCGCGACCGCCGCCGCGGGCCGCCTCCTCGGCTTCCCGACCCTCGGCGTCGTACGCGGCCATGAGCTCGCCGGTCAGGCCCTCAACCCGTCCCTGGCCCAGTGCGCGGCCGACGGGATGCGGCTCGTCTTCATCGACAGATCGACCTACCGCCGCAAGCACGAGCCCGAGACGCTCGGCCACATCCTCGACGAGGCGGCGGCTCAGCACGGGTACAGCGCGTCGGACCTGTACGTCGTCCCGGAGGGCGGCTCCAACTCCCTGGCGGTACAGGGCTGTACGGAGCTCGGCCGCGAGCTGCACGGAGCGGCCGACGTCGTGGCCGTCGCCTGCGGCACCGGCGGCACGCTCGCGGGGCTCGCCGCGGGCCTCGCACCGGACCAGAGCGCGCTCGGCGTCCCCGTGCTCAAAGGCGGCTTTCTCGATACGGAGATACGGCGCCTCCAGACGGAAGCGCTCGGCGCGCCCACGCCCAACTGGCGCCTCGACGACCGCTTCCACTGCGGCGGATACGCCCGTACGACCCCTGAACTGGACGCCTTCGCCGAGGACTTCACACGGCGGCACGGGCTGCCCGTGGAACGTCTCTATGTCGCCAAGTTGCTGTACGCCCTGGTCACCCTCGCCGAGGAGGGCGCGTTCCGGACCGGCACCCGGATCGCGGCAGTGATCACCGGCCGCCCCGGACCGGAGGCCCCGCACACGCCGTGACCTGGGGCGGGCACTACTCCTCGCGGTAGGCCGCGGCCTCCTCCAGGTCGAGGCGGCGCAGCAGCGTACGCAGCATCTCGTCGTCGATGCGGCGCTCGTCCCGCAGCCGGACGAAGACCTCGCGCTCGGCGTCGATCATCTCGCGCGCGAGCCGCCGGTAGGTGTCGTCGGCGGACTCCCCGGTCACCGCGTTGACCGTGCCGAGGCGCTCCCACACGGCGTTGCGCCGCCGCTCGAGGACCGCCCGCAGCCGGTCGGTGAGCGCGTCCGGCAGCGTGTTGTGCTCGTCGGCGAGCAAGGTGTCGAGCCGCTGCTGAGCCGCGCGTGACGCCTCGCTCTGCGCCTGAGCCTCCGCGAGCGTCTCGGCCCGCACATCGCGACCCGGCACCTTGAGGATCTTGATCAGCGCGGGCAGGCTGAGCCCCTGCACGACCAGCGTGCCGATCACCGTCGTGAAGGTCAGGTACAGCACAAGGTTGCGCGCGGGGAAGTCGGAACCGTCGTCGAGATAGTGCGGGATCGAGAACGCGATGGCCAGCGACACCACCCCGCGCATCCCCGCCCAGCTCACGATGACCGGCCCCTGCCAGCCGAAATCCGCCTCCCGCTGATGGATCTTCGGCGAGAGCCACCGCGGCAGATATGTCGCCGGATAGACCCACACGAAGCGCGCGACGACCACGACAAGGAACACGGCCAGCGCGTACCAGGCGGCGACCAGGCCCTCGTACTCCCCCAATGCGCCGAGCACCACCGGCAGTTGCAGTCCGATCAGCGCGAACACCGCGCACTCCAGGATGAACGCGACCATCTTCCAGACGGCCGCCTCCTGCAGCCTTGTCGCGAAGTCGACCTGCCACGAGCGATGCCCGAGGTAGAGCGCCACGACGACCACGGCGAGCACCCCCGACGCATGCACCTCCTCGGCCGCCGCGTAGGCGACGAACGGGATGAGCAGCGAGAGCGTGTTCTGCAGCAGCGCTTCCTTGAGGCGTGTGCGCAGCCAGTGCAGCGGCACCATGAGGACGAGGCCGACCCCGACTCCGCCGAGCGCAGCGACGGCGAATTCGGCCGTGCCGCCCGCCCAGCTGGCCCCCTCGCCGACCGCCGCGGCCACCGCCACCTTGTACGCGGTGATCGCGGTCGCGTCGTTCACCAGGGACTCGCCCTGCAGAATCGTGGTGATCCGTGACGGCAGTCCCACCCGGCGCGCGATGGCCGTGGCCGCCACGGCGTCCGGCGGCGCGATCACGGCGCCGAGCACGAGCGCGGCCGTGAGCGGCAGATCCGGCACGATCAGGTACACCGCGTACCCGACAGCGAGCGTCGCGAAGAGCACGTACCCGACCGAAAGCAGGAGCACAGGGCGCCAGTTGGCCCGCAGATCGAGATACGAACTCTCGACGCCGGCGGTGTACAGGAGCGGCGGCAGGATCAGCGGCAGGACGATGTGCGGGTTCAGTTCGTACGGGGGGACGCCCGGCAGATACGACACGGCGAGGCCGGCCGCGACCAGGAGCAGGGGCGCGGGCACCGGCGTGCGGCGCGCGAACCCGGCGACCGCCGCGCTGCAGGCGACCAGCATGAGCAGTGGCAAGACATCCATCGTGATCCCCGCGCCGTCCCTGACCGTGAGCCACGGCGGCCGCGCCGAAGCCGCGCCGCCTCCCTGACCTGCGTCGTACGCTGCAATCATGAACGAGTGCCCGCACGTTGACCTGCTGCCTCACCCGGAACCGGCGGCACTGAGCGCCACGTGCCCCGAATGCGAGGCAGCGGGCAGTCACCCCGTGCAGCTGCGGCTCTGTCTGACCTGCGGCCATGTGGGCTGCTGCGACTCGTCGCCGTTCCAGCACGCCACCGCGCACTTCAAGGAGACCGGGCACGCGGTGATGCGCACGTTCGAGCCCGGCGAGAACTGGCGCTGGTGCTTTGTCGACAGTGCGATCGTCTGATCCGCGGGGCACGCGGGGCGGCTGCGAAACCGTGCTCAGGGAGGCGTACGCGGGCGGGGTTCGGCCGGTCAAGGCGTGGGTACGTCAACCCGGCGCACACTCTTGGCAATTGGGCCCGCAGACCCCTAGCCACTGTCCGTGCTCATGGACTTACCATGAGTGACACCGAGGGGCCCTCCGGCGTTCGGGCCCCCGGGACAGGGAGCCTCGGAGCGCGATAGCGTCACCGCTGGACCACGCGGCGCGTTACCCGTGCGACGCTGCGTACAGGACCCGACGTTTTTTACCCACCTTGGAGGTGAGGGTGTCCCAGATCGCAGGCGAGCCCGCAGCCCAGGACTTCGTGGAAGTCCGGCTTCCGGCTGCCGGTGCCTACCTGTCCGTGCTGCGCACCGCCACAGCAGGACTCGCGGCACGTTTGGACTTCACCCTCGACGAGATCGAGGACTTGCGGATCGCGGTCGACGAGGCCTGCGCGATCCTGCTCCAGCAGGCCGTGCCCGGCTCGGTCCTCAGCTGCGTCTTCCGGCTGATCGACGACTCCCTCGAGGTCACGGTCTCGGCCCCCACCACCGACGGCCGCGCCCCCGCGCGCGACACCTTCGCGTGGACGGTGCTCTCCGCTCTCGCGGGCAAGGTCGAGTCCACGGTGGACGACGACAAGAACGTCTCGATCAGCCTGTACAAACAGCGCGGCGCGGGACCCGGGCCGGCGTGAGGGACGGGGACGGGCCGGTGCAAAGCGATGAGCGTGGCGCATGGGGTCTGCCCGCCGATGGCAGCGAGGCCACCGGCGGCGGGCGCGGACCCGCGGTCCGCGACGGCGGCGCGGGAATTCCCGAACAGCAGGCCCGGCCGCACCCGGACACGGAGGATGCCGCGGACCCGGGGCAGCAGGTGGTACGGAGCGACAGGGGCGAGCGCGGTGCGCTCTTCGGCCAGGCCGCGCGCGGCCTCGGCTCACCTCCCGGCGGCAGCCGGGGGAGGGCGGGACACATGACTCATCAGCAGCACGATCCGCAGGACCGCAGCGGCGCGAAGGCGATGTTCCTCGAACTGCGCAAGCTGCCGGACGGCAGTGCGGAGTACGCGGAGCTGCGCAATCAGCTCGTCCGGATGCACCTCCCGCTGGTCGAGCACCTGGCACGCCGCTTCCGCAACCGCGGCGAGCCGCTGGACGACCTGACGCAGGTCGCCACCATCGGCCTGATCAAGTCGGTCGACCGCTTCGACCCGGAACGCGGCGTCGAGTTCTCGACGTACGCGACACCCACCGTCGTCGGCGAGATCAAGCGCCACTTCCGCGACAAGGGCTGGGCCGTCCGCGTACCGCGCCGGCTGCAGGAGCTGCGTCTCGCCCTGACCACGGCGACGGCCGAGCTCTCGCAGCAGCACGGCCGCTCCCCCACGGTCCATGAGCTGGCCGAGCGGCTCGGGATCTCCGAGGAGGAGGTCCTGGAGGGCCTGGAGTCCGCCAACGCGTACTCGACGCTCTCGCTCGACGTCCCGGACACGGACGACGAATCACCGGCCGTCGCGGACACGCTGGGCGCGGAGGACGAGGCGCTGGAGGGCGTCGAGTACCGCGAGTCGCTGAAGCCGCTCCTGGAGGACCTGCCCCCGCGGGAGAAGCGCATCCTGCTTCTGCGTTTCTTCGGCAACATGACGCAGTCGCAGATCGCGCAGGAGGTCGGCATCTCGCAGATGCACGTCTCCCGCCTGCTCGCCCGCACGCTGGCACAGCTGCGGGAACGGTTGCTCGTCGAGGAGTAGGACGGGTGGGGGCGGGCCGCGCGCCGCGACCGCCCCGCTACCCTGCAAGGGTGAGCAGCGACCAGACCACCGGCCCCGAAGCGCCCGCCTCCCGCCCCCCGCGCCTGACCGCGGCAGCGGCCCTCGCCGCGCTCGAAGGGGTCGCGCTGCTCGTGGGCGGCGTCTGGATGCTGGTGCAGGGCCTCACCGGCACCGCCGACAACGTGACGTCGGCCGAGACCGGCGGCGTCACCCTGATCGTCCTCGCGGCCATCCCGCTGCTCGCCGCCCGCGGCCTCCTGAAGCTCCGCAGCTGGAGCCGCGGCCCCGCGATCATCACCCAGATCATGGCGCTTCCCGTCGCCTGGCAGCTCCTGCAGGCGGACAGCATCGCGATCCCGGCGGGCATGGCCCTGGCCGCCGTCGCGGTGGCCTCCCTGATCCTCCTGCTCAACCCGACGACGACCCAGGCACTGGGGATCGGGCCGCGGAGCTCCTGAGGCCGGGGCGCAACTCAGCCCGTCCCCCTCCACCCAAGGGGCGCACCCGAAATTAGCCCCGCCCCGGGGGCACCCCCAACAGATGCGTACCCCTCGGTATGGGCGACATCAACATCGCTAGGTACCCTTCCGGCATGCGCGCACTCCTCGTGGTCAACCCGGCAGCAACCACCACCAGTGCCCGCACCCGCGACGTACTGATCCACGCCCTCGCCAGCGAGATGAAGCTCGAGGTCGTGACCACCGAGTACCGCGGCCACGCCCGCGATCTCGGCAAGCAGGCCGCGGAGAGCAAGGACACCGAGCTTGTCGTGGCCCTCGGCGGCGACGGCACGGTCAACGAGGTCGTCAACGGGTTGCTGCACAACGGCCCCCGCCCCGAGTCCCTGCCCGGCCTCGCGGTCGTCCCGGGCGGCTCCACCAACGTCTTCGCCCGCGCCCTCGGCCTCCCGAACGATCCGGTCGAGTCCACCGGCGCCCTCCTCGACGCCCTGCGCACCGGCAGCCGCCGTACCGTCGGCCTCGGTCTCGCCTCCGGCACCGAGGGCACGGAGGACGAGGGTGTTCCGGCGCGCTGGTTCACGTTCTGTGCCGGACTCGGATTCGACGCGAGCGTCATCGGGCGAGTCGAACAGCAAAGGGAACGCGGCAAGCGCTCCACCCACGCGTTGTACGTACGGCAGATGGTCCGACAGTTCCTCGACGAGCCCAACCGCCGGCACGGAACGATCACGCTCAGCCGCCCCGGCGAGGACCCCGTCAGCGATCTTGTGCTGTCGATAGTCTGCAACACCTCCCCCTGGACCTACCTGGGCAATCGCCCGGTCTACGCGTCCCCGCAGGCCTCCTTCGACACCGGTCTCGACGTGCTCGGTCTGAGCAAGCTCTCGACCCCCGCGATGGCCCGCTACGCCACGCAACTGCTCACGTCGACCCCCGAGCGCGGCCCGCACGGCAAGCACGCCGCCCTGCTGCACGATCTGACGGACTTCACCTTGCAATCAAAGGTGCCGCTGCCCTTCCAGATGGACGGTGACCACTTGGGGCTCCGTACGAGCGTCACCTTCACAGGCGTACGTCGTGCACTGCGTGTGATTGTGTGAGTGGAAGGGGCGAAAGTCCTTTCACTCGAACGTTTAGGCGCGGGTCCACCCCATGGAAGTACGGCTGTGAGCTAGCCGACACCGAGGAATCAAAAAAAACTTTCCGGAAGGGGTTGTATCCGCCGTCGAGGTTTGCGAATCTCTTCTTGGCGCTCGACGCGGCTCGCAACACCAGCCCCACAGAGAGCCGAACCCCTCCTCTTCTCACAGGACCTACACCAGGAAACTGGTCGCGGCCCTTCCGTCGCGGAGGGATTCGTGAAAGCGTTCACATTCACAAGCAACCTGCCAGCAATACCTAGGAGATGGAGCAGCCATGGACTGGCGCCACAACGCCATTTGTCGTGAGGAAGACCCGGAGCTGTTCTTCCCCATCGGCAACACCGGTCCTGCGCTGCTGCAGATCGAGGAAGCCAAGGCCGTCTGCCGTCGCTGCCCCGTCGTGGAGCAGTGCCTGCAGTGGGCGCTCGAGTCCGGTCAGGACTCCGGCGTCTGGGGTGGCCTCAGCGAGGATGAGCGTCGCGCGATGAAGCGCCGCGCCGCCCGCAACCGAGCCCGTCAGGCTTCCGCCTGACACTCCGCCCCGAACGGACCTGAGCCCGGCGGCGCGTACAGCGAGTACGCATCTCCCGCCCCCGAGCCGCAGCGCGCAGTACCCTCAACGCGCAGAGCCGTTTGAAGCGTTAAGCCCTCGACCGATCGGTCGGGGGCTTCTTGCTGTCCCGGGCCGGCCAAGTCGGCCAAGTCGGCCACGCACGAACGGAATTGACGCTACCGCTGCGAGCTCACCGGGATGTCGAGGAGCACCTGGGTGCCGCGCTCGGGGGCCCGCTTCATGTCGAAGCTGCCGCCCAACTCGCCCTCGACCAGGGTGCGGACGATCTGCAGGCCGAGGTTGCCGGCGCGCTGCGGGTCGAAGCCCTCGGGCAGTCCGACCCCGTCGTCCTGGACGGTGATCAGGAGGCGGGTGTCCTTGCTGGTGCCGCCGCGGACCGCGGAGACCTCCACCGTGCCGTGCTCACCCTCACGGAATCCGTGCTCCAACGCGTTCTGCAGGACCTCGGTGAGGACCATGGAGAGCGGAGTTGCCACCTCCGCATCGAGGATGCCGAAGCGGCCGGTGCGCCGGCCGGTGACCTTGCCCGGGGAGATCTCCGCCACCATCGCGAGCACCCGGTCGGCGATCTCGTCGAACTCGACGCGCTCGTCAAGGTTCTGGGAGAGGGTCTCGTGCACGATCGCGATCGAGCCCACCCGGCGTACCGCCTCCTCCAGCGCCTCGCGGCCGCGCTGCGAATCGATGCGGCGGGCCTGCAGGCGGAGCAGAGCGGCCACCGTCTGGAGGTTGTTCTTCACCCGGTGGTGGATCTCCCGAATGGTGGCGTCCTTGGTGATCAACTCGCGCTCGCGGCGGCGCAGTTCGGTCACGTCGCGCAGCAGTACGAGCGAGCCGATGCGCGTCCCCTTCGGCTTGAGCGGAATCGCCCGGAGCTGGATCACACAGTCATTGCCCTCGACCTCGGTCTCGCGCGGCGCCCAGCCGCTGGCCAGCTTGACCAGGGCCTCGTCCACGGGGCCGCGGGAGGGGGCGAGCTCGGCGGTGGCCTTGCCCAGGTGGTGCCCCACCAGGTCGGCGGCGAGGCCGAGGCGGTGGTACGCGGAGAGGGCGTTGGGTGATGCGTACTGGACGATTCCGTCGGCATCGAGCCTGATCAGACCGTCACCGACGCGCGGCGACGCATCCATGTCGACCTGCTGGCCGGGGAACGGGAAGGAGCCCGCGGCGATCATCTGGGCGAGATCGGACGCGCTCTGCAGATAGGTCAGCTCAAGGCGGCTCGGGGTGCGGACCGTGAGCAGGTTGGTGTTGCGCGCGATGACGCCGAGGACGCGCCCTTCCCTGCGTACGGGAATCGACTCGACGCGAACCGGAACCTCCTCGCGCCATTCCGGATCGCCCTCGCGCACGATCCGGCCCTCGTCGAGCGCGGCGTCCAGCATGGGGCGGCGGCCGCGCGGCACGAGGTGGCCGACCATGTCGTCCTGATACGAGGTCGGGCCGGTGTTGGGCCGCATCTGGGCGACCGACACATAGCGCGTGCCATCCAGGGTGGGCACCCACAGGACGAGGTCGGCGAAGGAGAGGTCGGAGAGCAGCTGCCACTCCGAGACCAGCAGATGCAGCCACTCGAGGTCGGTGTCCCCGAGGGCGGTGTGCTGGCGTACGAGATCGTTCATGGAGGGCACGTGTGCGAGCGTACCTGCCCGCTCCGGCAGGTGTACGGGCCGTGGCGCGGGGCCCGATACGGGCCCGGAAACACCCGCGGGCCGCGGCGCCTGAGCGGGACCCTCAACCCGCCCGGCACCGCAGCCCGGAGTTGCATCGGCCATCGGGCGTGCGGGCCCGGGGACCGAGTGGGGGTGCGCGCGCAGTCAGGGCAGAGAGCGCTGCACCCCATCCGCTCTTCTGTGCGGGAAGAGCGGAAGCTCGTGTGGTTCGTACGTGGTCGTGCGTGCTGTGCAGTGTGCTTGCTTGCTTGCTTGCTGTGCAGTATCGCGTTGCGTACGAGGTGGTGTCTCGGAGCCTGGGCTCCTTCTCGTGCATTGTGGACTAGACCATTATCCGATGTCCATGCGTCGGGACATGTTTGTTCTGGTCTCTTTCTCCAACGTCCCGCCGCTGGAAAAAGTTCACGCTTCCGCGGATTCGGTTCGGGCGAAGGTCGGCGCAGGAGGCCAGGCCCGCATCGCCAGCCCGGCGACGCGGTCGAGGTCCTCGGCGCTCGCACCATCCCTGGCCTGCTGCGACATGCCCTGGAAGACGGCGGCGACATGCAGGGCGAGCGCCCGGGCATCGACATCGGGCGGCAGGTGACCGGCCGCGATGTCGGCGCGGATACGGCGCTCGAAATCAGCCACATTCGCGTTGCGGTGCGCCCGGAGCGTCTCCTCGACCTCCGGCGTACTGCAGTTGGTGGCCGCGTGGATCACCATGCAGCCGTGCGGATGGCCCGGCTCGGTGAAGGCCCTCGCCACGTCGCGCAGCATCCGCTCGAAGCCGGCGCGCGCGGTGGGCTCCTCGTCGAGCGCGCGGCCCGGGACGGAACCGTGCGTCTGCCCGTACTCGACGAGGACCTCGGCGAAGAGCGTCCGCTTGTCACCGAACGCCGCGTACAGGCTGGGCGGGCCGATGCCCATCGCGCGGGTCAGGTCGGAGACCGAGGTCGCCTCGTAGCCGCGCTCCCAGAAGATGAGCAGCGCCTTCTCCAGCGCCGTCGCGCGGTCGAAGGAGCGGGGGCGGCCGCGGCCGCGGGGCTTGGCCTCGCGGGCCTGCTTGCCTGTCGGCTGCTGCGTCGAGGGCTCGTCCGCCGACGGCTCGTTCTCCACCATGGAGTGAATTCTATAGCGGGCACTAGAAATCTACGGCGACGGCGACTACGTTTTCTTTTTGTAGCGACCACTAGCGAAACGAGAGGCGCAGTCATGGGCGTGCACGCAGGCAGGCTGACGGGGAAGACGGCGCTGGTCACGGGCGGAAGCCGAGGGATCGGGCGCGGGATCGCGGAGCGGCTCGGGCGGGACGGTGCGCGGGTCGCCGTGCACTTCGGGAGCAATGAGACGGCAGCCAAGGAGACGGTCGCGGCGATCGAGGAGGCGGGAGGCGCGGCCTTCGCGATACGGGCCGAGCTCGGGGTTCCGGGTGATGCGGCGGCCCTGTGGGCGGAGTTCGACCGGCACGCCGAAGGGCTCGACATCCTGGTGAACAACGCGGGGATAGGAGTGACAGAGCCGTTCGGGACGCTTCAGGAGGAGGAGTACGAGCGGGTGTTCGCGGTGAACGCGAAGGCACCGTTCTTCGTGACCCAGCTCGGCGCGGAGCGCCTGCGGGACGGCGGGCGGATCATCAACGTCTCCACCGGCCTCTCGCGCGCCTCGATGATGCCGAACCTGGTGGCGTACGCGATGAGCAAGGGCGCCCTCGATGTCTTCACGCGCGATCTGTCCAAGGTGCTCGGACCGCGCGGGATCACGGTGAATGCGGT
Organism: Streptomyces sp. NPDC050418; assembly: GCF_044458745.1. Lineage (NCBI taxonomy): Bacteria > Bacillati > Actinomycetota > Actinomycetes > Kitasatosporales > Streptomycetaceae > Streptomyces > Streptomyces sp. NPDC050418. The sequence continues at coordinate 314,438 of NZ_JBITIG010000009.1, read as the reverse complement.
GGCGCCGGGCATCGTCGACACCGACATCAATGCGGACTGGCTGCGCACGAGCGATGAGGCATGGGCCGGCGCCGCGGCGATGTCCGCGCTCGGCCGCGTGGGCGAGCCCTCCGACATCGCGGATGTCGTGGCCTTCCTTGCGTCGGAGGACGGGAGGTGGGTGACCGGGCAGTGGATCGACGCAACGGGCGGATCGCTGGCGTAGGCCCCGGGCTTCGCGTCAGTGGGTCTCGGTGACCTTGGCCAGGGCGCGCGGGGCGTCCGGGTCCTGGCCGCGGGCGATCGTGACCTCGTAGGCGAGGAGCTGGAGCGGAATGATCTCGAGGATCGGCTGGAGCTCCTCCGCCAGGCCTGCAGTGGGGAGCACGAATCCGGCGGAGGCGGCGGCGACTTGTTCGCGGGGGCCGATGACCACCAGGTCGGCGCCGCGTCCGCGGAGGCGGTCGAGCACGGGCTGGAGGGCCTCGCCTCCCTTGCCGTCCGTGACGACCGCGATCACCGGCGAGATGTTGTCGACCATCGCGAGCGGGCCGTGCAGGAGGTCCGCTCCGGAGTACGAGAGGGCGGGGATGTAGCTGGTCTCCATCAGCTTGAGCGCGGCCTCCTTGGCCGTCGGATAGCCGTAGCCGCGCGAGGTGATCACCATGCGTTCCGCGAACCGGTAGCGGGAGGCGAGCTGCTTCACCTCGGCGCCGCGGGCGAGGAGTTCGGCGGCGAGGTCCGGCAGGGGCGCGGCCTCGGCACCGTCGCCGCCGCGCAGGCCTTCGACGAACAGATACAGCGAGAGGAGGGAGGCCGTATAGGTCTTCGTCGCGGGGAGCGCCTTCTCCGGTCCGGCCAGGATGTCGATGTGGTGCTCGGAGACGGCGGCCAGCGGGGAGTCCGGGTTGTTGGTCACGGCGAGGGTGATCGCGCCGGCGTCACGGGCGGCCCGGGTGGAGTCGACCAGGTCGGGTGAGCCGCCGGACTGGCTGACTGTGATCACCAGGACGTCGCGCAGATCCGGGCGGGCGCCGTACGCCGTGGTGGTGGACATCGAGGCCAGACCGCAGGGCAGGCCCAGTCGGATTTCGAGGAGGTACTTGGCGTAGAGGGCGGCGTTGTCGGAGGTGCCGCGGGCGGTGAGCAAGACGAAGCGGGGCTTGCGGGCGGCGATCTGCTCGGCGACCGCGCGGATCCTCGGTGCGCCCTGCTCCAGAATCCGCCGCATCACCGCGGGCTGCTCGGCCATCTCGGCCGCCATGATCCGGCCTGCGTGCTCACTGTGGGACGCCATGGTGGGTACCTTCCCGGGTCGGCCTGCCCTCAGTCTGCGGGGTGGGATGCCGAGGCGCTGCCTCACGGGGGCCATCCGTCGGGCGAGGTGGGGCCGGCGCGGCGCGGGGGCGACCTGTGGGGCGGGGCTCGCGGAGTTCGGGGCGGGTCGAGGGGGCGGGGGCTGTCCGTGAGTCGGAGGGTCGTCGATTGGTGCCACGGGCGGAGCAGTTCCGGGGGCGGGGTGGGGATTGCTCTGTTAGATTGGTCTATACCACGACGCTTCGTCGTCCACATTTCGCCCGACTCTCCAGATCGGCAGGCCCAGCGTGGAAGTTGTCATCGTCAAGGACGCCAAGGCAGGCGGCGAGCTCATCGCGGGGGCCATTGTGGACCTCCTGGCCCGCAAGCCCGACGCGCTGCTCGGCGTGGCCACCGGCTCCACCCCGCTGCCCATTTACGACGCGCTGGTCGCCCGGGTAGGTGCCGGTGACGTGGATGCGTCGAAGGCGCGGATCTGCCAGCTCGACGAGTACGTGGGGCTGCCCGCCGGGCACCCGGAGTCGTACCGGGCGACGGTGCTGCGGCAGGTCGTCGAGCCGCTGGGGCTGCCCGAGTCCCAGTTCATGGGGCCCGACGGCAGCGCGGAGGATGTGCAGGCCGCGTGCGAGGCGTATGACGAGGCGCTGGCGTCCGCCGGTGGGGTGGATCTGCAGATCCTCGGGATCGGGACCGATGGGCACATCGGTTTCAACGAGCCCTGTTCGTCGCTTGCTTCGCGGACGCGGATCAAGACGCTGATCGAGCAGACCCGGATCGACAACGCGCGGTTCTTCGACGACGACATCGACCAGGTGCCGCACCACGTGATCACCCAGGGCATCGGGACGATCCTCGACGCGCGGCACCTCGTGCTGCTCGCGACGGGCGAGGGGAAGGCCGAGGCGGTGGCGCAGACAGTGGAGGGGCCGGTGTCCTCGCTGGTGCCGGCGTCTGCACTGCAGTTGCACCGGCATGCGACGGTGGTGGTGGATGAGGCTGCGGCGTCCAAGCTCAAGCTTGCGGACTACTTCCGGCACGCGTTCGACAACAAGCCTGCTTGGCAGGGTATTTGAGGTTCCGGCTCGGCCCGGCCGCCCCGTGTCCCGGTTTGGGATGCGGGGCGGTTCGGTTGTGCCGAAGCCCGAGCCGGCGCCCCCCTCTCGCGTCGGCTCGGGCTCAGGTTCATGCGCCGGTGAGGACCTCGGCTGCTGCCATGCCGCAGACTCGGGCCGCGCCGTACGTTGCCACGTGCAGGGCGCCTCGCGGTTCGGACTGGGGGACGCCCATCTCGATGACCACGGTGTCGGGGCGGGCGGCGATCAGGGCGTCCACCGCCGAGGCCATCCACGCGTGGCGGTGGACGTCGCGGACCACGGCCACGATGCGGCGGGTGCCCGCCGCGGCCAGGACGTCGTCGGCCGAGACTCCGTCGCCGTAGGTGCCGGTTTCGGTGCCCGGCAGACGGCGGGTCAGTTCCGCGGCCACGCCCCACGGTGTCTCGTCGCCGACCGCGATGTTGGCCATCGGCGTGAACGCCGCGACGTACGGGGGCGAGGTCAGCGCGTCGTGCGTGCCCGTCACCGAGAGTGCGCGGCGGGCCGCGACAAGGCCTATGCCGGTCTGCGGCGCGTGGTCGGAGCGCAGGGACGAGCCGGTCCACTCCCCCAGCGCGCGGACCCGGGCGGCCGCGTCCGCGAGGCGTTCCTCGGGGAGTTCGCCGCTGCGGACCGCGGCGACGAGGGCGTCGCGCAGCACGACCACCGTGTCGTCGTCGGCGAGTCCGCCGCCGACGCACAGTGCGTCGGCGCCGGCCGCGATGGCGAGGACGCTGCCGCGCGCGATGCCGTACGTGGCGGCGATGGCCTGCATCTCCACGGCGTCCGTGACGATCAGCCCGTCGTACCCGAGTTCCTCGCGGAGCAGCCCGGTGAGGATGCGGTGCGAGAGGGTCGCGGGGCGGTCCGCGTCGAGCGCCGGGACCAGGATGTGGGCGCTCATCACCGCCTTCGTACCGGCCTCGATCGCCGCGCGGAACGGCGCGAGTTCGCGTTCCCGCAGCACTTCGAGCGATACGTCGATGGTCGGCAGCGCGTGGTGCGAGTCGACGCTCGTGTCGCCATGACCCGGGAAGTGCTTGGTGCAGGCCGCGACGCCCGAGGACTGCAGACCGCGGACGTACGCCGCGGTGTGCCGGGCCACGAGTGCGGGGTCGGCGCCGAAGGAGCGGACGCCGATGACCGGGTTGTCGGGGTTGGAGTTGACGTCCGCGGACGGTGCCCAGTTGAGGTTCACGCCGCAGGCCGCGAGGCGCCGGCCGAGTTCGGCGGCGACGTCATGGGTCAGGTCGGCGTCGTCGACGGCGCCGAGCGCGTGGTTGCCGGGGAACGACGAACCGCTGCGCACCTCCAGGCGCGTGACGTCGCCGCCTTCCTCGTCGATGGCGACCAGGACGTCGTCGCGTTCGGCCCGCAACTGGGCGGTGAGCGCGGCGAGTTGTTCGGGTGTGTGGATGTTGCGGCCGAACAGGCCGACCGAGTGGAGGCCTTCTCCGATCCGTCGCAGCAGCCAGTCCGGTGCGGTGGTCCCGACGAAGCCGGGCTGGAGGACGGCGAGCGCATCGCGGGTCAACGTGTCCGCTCCGCGGGCGAGTGTCGTCATCTGCGGGGGTTATCCCTTCACGGCGCCTGAGGTGAGACCCGTGGCCATCTTCTTCTGAATGATCATGAAGAAGATCACCACGGGCAGTGCGATCATGGTGGAGCCGGCCATCAACGCCCCGTAGTCCGTGCCGCGTTCGGTGGTGAACGTCATCAGCCAGACATTGAGCGTGTACTTGTCGTTGTCGTTCATCAAGATGTACGCGAACAAGTACTCATTCCACGCGTTGACCAGCGCGAAGATCGAGGCGGCGGCGAGGCCGGGTGCGAGCAGCGGGAAGACGACCCGCATGAAGGCACCGAAGCGCGTACAGCCGTCGACCATGGCGGATTCCTCGAGCTCCACCGGGATGTTCACCACGAAGCCGCGGATCATGACGACCGCGAACGGCAGGGTGGCCACGAGGTAGATGGCGATCAGGCCCCAGTACTCGTTGAGGCCGCCCATGGCGTTGAGCTGGGCGTAGATCGGGATGAGCATCGCCGTCGGCGGCAGCATCTGGACCAGGATGAGGACCACGAGCAGCGGCTTGCGGCCGAAGAACTTGAAGCGTCCGATGGCGAGGGCCGCGAGGGTCGCGATCACCATGCCGCCGACCACGGCGGTGAGCGAGACGATCAGCGTGGACTGGACCGCGGTGTCGAAGTTGGGCTGGTTCAGGGCCCGCTTGAAGTTGTCGAAGGTGATCGACGACGGCCACAGGGTCTGGTCGTACGAGCGGATCTCCTGGTTGGGGCGCAGGGCGCTGACGATCAGCCAGTACACCGGGAACGCCATCACCGCAGCGAACACCAGGCCGATGATGTTGTAGCCGAGGCGGGACTTCTTGCGGTCCGGGCGCAGGACCTGCGGTTCGCGGGTGGTGCCGGCCTTGGCCACCGGAGTCGTCGGAGTCGAGGCGCTCATTCGACCTCTCCCGTCTTGATCAGCTGACGCACGTAGTACACGGCCACACCGGACAGCAGCAGCACGGTGATGAGTGCAATCGCCGAGCCCTGGCTGAACGACGTGGACTCGAAGGCCTTGGAGTAGGAGTAGAGGCCGAGGGTCTCGTACTCGGGTTCGGGCTTGTTGCCGCGCAGCAGCCAGATCTGCCCGAAGACGTTGAAGTCCCAGATGACCGAGAGCGTGCCCACCATGATGAACACGGGCTTGATCACGGGCCAGGTGACGTAGCGGTAGACGCCGAAGGCGTTCGCACCGTCGAGCTGGGCGGCCTCCTCAAGCTCTGCGGGGACCTGGGTCAGGGCCGCGTAGAGCGTGATGGAGACGAAGGGGATCGCACCCCAGACCACCAGGGCGGTGATCACGGCGAAGCCCTGCCAGGGGTTGAGGAACCAGTTGTGGCCGAGGAAGTCCTCGCCGGCGACCTTGGCGATCAGGGTGTTGATCAGGCCGTAGTCGGAGTCGGCCAGCCAGCGGAAGATCGAGGCGGCCACCATGAGCGGCATCGACCAGGCGGCGATCAGGGCCACGGTGAGGGTCAGTCGCACCCAGGTGGTCAGCCGCTGCATCAGCAGCGCGATCATGAGTCCGATGGCCATCGTGAGCAGGACGCAGACCGCCATGAACAGGACGGTGCGGCCGGTGACGTACCAGAACTCCGAGTCGCCCAGGATGTTGGTGAACTGCTCGAAGCCGACCCACGGCGGGTCGTCCCCGCTCCACAGCTCACGCCGTCCGAGGTCCTGGAAGGACAGCATCACTGTCTTGACCAGGGGATACGCATAAATCACGGCGATCGCGACGATCGCCGGGAGGATCAGGAGATAAGGGAGCAGGGCTCCCTTCTTGAAGGTGCGCTTCGCTGCGCCCTGCACGGGACCACGAGGAGTGCCGTCCGGTGAGGACGAGCCGCGGTCGGTGACTTTCGTGGCCGTTTGTACGGGGATCTCGGCCCCCGCGGCCTTGGTGGTGTCGGCGGCACTCACGTGGCTGACCTTCCGTTTGTCTCTCTGCACCCCGGTGAACTGGCTGCGGGTGCACCGAAAGGGGCGGTCGGCGGGGCCCGCGAGAGCCCCGCCGCCGCCTGGGAGCCTTCCGGCTCTCGACTACTTGTTGATCAGCTCGTTGATCTTGTCGTCGGCCTTCTTCGTGGCCTCGTCGACCGAGGTGCCCTTGAGGATGGACAGGAGCATGTTCTCCAGGACCTCCTCCTTCTCGATCGAGGTCCAGCCCGGAGCGATCGGGGTGAACCAGGCGTCCGGCACGGCGTTGGCCACGGGGGCCGTCTCGGGCTTGGACTTCAGCGGTTCGAGCTGCTTGGTGTTGTTCGGCAGGATGTTCTTGCCGGCCAGCACCTCCATGGACTTCTCGCTGGTGAAGAGGGAGATCCACTCCTCACCGAGGTCCGCGACCTTGGACTTGCCGGTGACGGCGAGGTCCGAGCCACCGATGAACGACGGCAGGGCCTTGCCGTTCGGGCCGGGCATACCGGCCACCTGGATCTTGCCCTCGAGCTTCGGGTTGCCGTTGTTCTTGCCGTCGATGACCGAGCCGGCCTCCCAGCCGTTGCCGTAGAGAAGGGCGGCCTTCTCGTTGGCCATCACGTTGGCGTGGTCCTGCTCGTCCTTGGTCTGGTCGGCCTTGTTGTACTTCTTGACCAGGTCGATGAAGTGCTCGATGCCCTGCTTGGCCTCGGAGCTGGAGAGCGCGCCCTTCCACTCCTTGGAGCCCTCGTCGTACTCGGCGATCTTGCCGCCGTACGCGGCGACGTAGGACATCGCGGCGTACCAGTAACGACCGGGCAGGTAGAGCGAGGAGAAGCGCTTGTCCTTCTTCGTGTACTCGGCCTGGACCTTGTCGAGGGCCTTGAGCAGGTCCGCCTCGGTCTCCGGCAGCTTGTCGCTGCCCGAGCCCTTCTTGAACATCTCGGTGTTGTAGATCGCGACACGCGCACCGGCGTAGTAGGGCACGCAGTACTGCTTGCCCTCGAACGAACAGGTGTCCTTGAGACCCTGGATCCAGGTGTCGCTGTTGTCGTACTTCTTCGGGTCGATCTCGGCGAGCGCCCCGTTGAGGATGTACTGCATGGTCTCGGTGTTGCCGAGCTCGACAACGTCCGGGAACTTGTCGCCGCCGAGCGCGGTGTCCAGCTTCTTGGCCTTGTCGGCCCACTGCTGGTACTGCACCTTGACGTTGACCTTCGGGTACTTCTTCTTGAACTGCGCGTTGACGTCCTTGACCAGCTCCGGCCAGGTGCTCTGAGCGTCGACCATCAGCCAGACGGTCAGCGTCTCGTCGCGGTCCTTCGGGTCCTTGGCGGAGTTGTCACCACTGTCCGAGCCACACGCCGCGATACCCGACATCATCGCCGCGACGCCCACCGCCGCAATCAGCTTGCGCTTCACGCCACCCTCCTCAGGGATCTGCCCACCCCCCTGCCCACATGCGGTGACATACGCCAAGTACTGCCGTGGGGCTGGGACCTGGTCTTTAATGGTGTAGACCAGTACCGGGAGCTTGGCCTAGACCTTTAGGGGTGTCAAGGGTGTATAAGAGGGGTCTCACATCCCGTTACCGGACCGACACCTGAGCGAGAGCGACAGGCCGGGACAGGGCCGTGTCACGATGTGAGCCGCGACAGACGGAGGAGCCGGTGACGGCAGCAGCGCAGGAGCCGCACGAGAGCACCGCACTCGGCGGCAAGGAGACGGGCGGGCGTATGGGCACGGAGGCGGGCAGCGCAGGGAGCGGCACCGCGGCGGCCGAACCGACGGGTACCGGGCGCGCTGCCCGTGTCCCCAAGTACTACCGCCTGAAGCGGCATTTGCTGGATATGACGGAGACTCTGCCGCCCGGCACACCCGTCCCTCCGGAGCGCACACTCGCGGCCGAGTTCGACACCTCGCGCACCACGGTGCGCCAGGCGCTGCAGGAACTGGTGGTCGAGGGCCGGCTCGAGCGGATCCAGGGCAAGGGCACCTTCGTCGCCAAGCCCAAGGTCTCGCAGTCGCTCCAACTCACCTCGTACACCGAGGACATGCGGGCGCAGGGCCTCGAACCGACCTCGCAGCTCCTCGACATCGGCTACATCACCGCCGACGACCGGCTCGCCGAGCTGCTCGACATCACCACCGGCGGCCGTGTCCTGCGCATCCAGCGGCTGCGTCTGGCGAACGCCGAGCCGATGGCCATCGAGACCACGCATCTGTCGGCGAAGCGTTTCCCCGCGCTGCGCCGCTCGCTCGTCAAGTACACCTCTCTGTACACGGCGCTCGCCGAGGTCTACGACGTCCATCTCGCCGAGGCCGAGGAGACCATCGAGACCTCGCTCGCGACCCCGACCGAGGCGGCGATGCTCGGCACGGACGTGGGCCTGCCGATGCTGATGCTGTCGCGCCACTCGGTGGACGCCGAGGGCAAGCCGGTGGAGTGGGTGCGCTCGGTGTACCGCGGTGACCGGTACAAGTTCGTGGCGCGCCTCAAGCGGCCGGTTGACTGACCGCCCACCCCTGGAAGTTCAACTCCCCCACAGGGCAAGGGAATTGGTACGGACCAATCCCTTGCCCTGACCCATGCGCCCCGCTTACGGTCCTGATCGATCACTTCGACCGAAGATCGACCGAGACCGACCGAAGGGGGAACCCCCATGCGTATCGCCAAGAAGCTGGCCACCGCGGGGCTGACCGGAGCACTGATCCTGGGCGGCGTCGCACTGGCGGCGCCCGCCCAGGCAGCGGGCTGCTCCACCGGCAAGTCCGGCCACACGGGCTGGGCCAAGTGCCCGGCCGGCGTGTCCAACAAGACGTTCCGCGTCAAGGTGGTCTGCACCAACGGCACCACCAACAACACCATTTACGGCCCCTGGCGGCGCGCCAACGCCGACTGGAACATGACCTCCCTGGCCGACTGCGGCCCGACCCGCGGCCCGCTCTCGGCCGTGATCGACTGGGCCTGAGGTCCCCCGCGGTGTAGCGCAGATCACATCCTTGCTCTACGGTCCTCCCGTCGCCGCATGAACGGGAGGACCACCCGTGTCAACCGCAGTCACCGGTCGAAGCCGCAACAAGACCCGCTCGATCGTCATATGGACCGTCGTCTCGCTGATCGGCGCAGCCGGCTGGACCGTGCTCGCGCTGTCGCGGGGCGAGGAGGTGTCGGCGGCCTGGATGGTGGCCGCCGCACTCGGCTCGTACGCGATCGGCTACCGCTTCTACTCGAAGTTCATCGCGTACCGCGTCCTGAAGGTCGACAAGACGCGGGCCACGCCCGCCGAACGGCTCGACAACGGGATCGACTACCAACCCACCGACCGCCGGGTCCTCTTCGGCCACCACTTCGCCGCGATCTCCGGCGCGGGGCCGCTGGTCGGACCCGTACTCGCCGCGCAGATGGGCTATCTGCCCGGCACCATCTGGATCGTGGCCGGCGTGATCTTCGCGGGTGCCGTCCAGGACATGGTGGTGCTCTTCTTCTCCACGCGGCGCAACGGCCGTTCGCTCGGCCAGATGGCCCGCGAGGAGATCGGCCCGATCGGCGGTGCGGCCGCGCTGCTCGCCGTCTTCACCATCATGATCATCCTGCTCGCGGTGCTCGCGCTCGTCGTGGTCAACGCGCTCGCGGAATCGCCGTGGGGCACGTTCTCCATCGGCATGACGATCCCGATCGCCCTGTTCATGGGCTTCTATCTGCGGGTGCTCAGGCCGGGACGGATCGCCGAGGTCTCCCTCATCGGTGTCGCGCTGCTCCTGTTCGCGCTGATCGCCGGCCGCTGGGTGGCCAACTCCTCCTGGGCGGAGGCCTTCACGCTCAGCAAGGAGTCGCTGGTCTTCTGGCTGGTGTCGTACGCGTTCGTGGCCTCCGTGCTGCCGGTGTGGATGCTGCTCGCGCCGCGTGACTACCTGTCCACGTTCATGAAGCTCGGCACCATCGGACTGCTCTTCATCGGCGTCGTGTTCGCCGCGCCCACCCTCAAGATGGACGCGGTCACGGACTTCGCCACGCAGGGCACCGGGCCGGTGTTCGCCGGATCGCTCTTCCCGTTCGTGTTCATCACCATCGCGTGCGGGGCGCTCTCCGGCTTCCACGCGCTCATCTCCTCGGGCACCACACCCAAGATGGTCGAGAAGGAGACGCAGGTCCGCATGATCGGCTACGGCTCCATGCTCCTGGAGTCGTCCGTGGCGATCATGGCGATGATCGCGGCCTGTGTCCTCGACCCCGGCCTCTTCTTCGGGATGAACTCGGCGCCCGCGGTGCTCGGCGAGAACGTCCAGGACTGGGTGAACACCATCCAGGGCTGGGGCTTCTCGATCAGCGAGGCCGACATGGCCGCGTACGCGAAATCCGTCGAGGAAGCCTCGCTCTGGGGCCGTACGGGCGGGGCGCCGACCTTCGCGATCGGGGTCTCGGAGATCTTCTCGGCCGTCACCTCGGACGGGCTCAAGGCCTTCTGGTATCACTTCGCGATCATGTTCGAGGCGCTGTTCATCCTGACCGCACTCGACGCCGGAACCCGCGTCGGACGGTTCATGCTGCAGGACACCCTCGGCAACGTCTACAAGCCGCTCAAGCGCGTCAGCTGGTGGCCGGGTCTGCTCGTCTCCAGCGCGATCGTCACCGGGCTCTGGGGCTACTTCCTGTGGGTGGGCGTCCGCGACCCGCTGGGCGGCATCAACCAGCTGTTCCCGCTGTTCGGCATCTCCAACCAGCTCCTCGGCGCGGTCGCCCTGACCGTCTGCACCACGCTCCTGATCAAGTCGGGCCGCCTCAAGTGGGCCTGGGTGACCGGCGTTCCGCTGGCCTGGGTCGCGGTCGTGACGCTCACCGCGAGCTGGCAGAAGGTCTTCTCCGGCGACCCGCGCGTCGGCTTCTTCGCGCAGGGCGACAAGGCGCAGGCCGCCATCGACAGCGGCACACTGGAGGGCAAGGCCCTGGAGGACGCGCGCACGATCGTCACCAACACCACGGTGGACGGGGTGCTCTCGGCCCTGTTCGCGCTCCTTGTCGTCGTGGTGATCGCCGATGCGGCGCGCGTCTGCATCAAGGCCGTACGCAATCCTCAGTCCGTGGTCTCGCACGAGGAGCCGCACGTGGAGTCGCAGTACGTGGCTCCGGCGCAGCTGTTCGCGACCAAGGACGAGAAGGCCGAGCTGGCCGCGGCCGGGCTCGGGTCTGGCGGCGGACGCGTGGACGGTCCGCGGGAGGGATCGGAGGCATCACCATGAGCGTGGCCGTGAGCGCACGGAGCGCGGTTTCCAAGATCTGGTGGTACGTACGGGAGTTGACGGGCGAGACGGCGTACGAGCGGTACGTCGCCCACGCCCGCAAGGACCACCCCGACGCGCCCGTGTGCTCGCGCCGTGCGTTCGAGCGGGCGCGCACCGACCGGCAGGAGGCGGACCCCCGGCAGGGATTCCGCTGCTGCTGAGCACCTGCCGAGCGCCTGCGGAGGTCCGGCCGGGAGCCAGTTGAGCTCCTGTTGAGGTTCCGGAGGTGTCCTGGCCCGATATCCGGACAGGGGGTTCCGTCCTCCGAGACCCGTCCCTTAGATTGCGCACGCAATCGCACGGTGATCAAGGGGACGGAGCCACCATGCCGGAGACGGCGACGGATACCGCAAGACGAAAGATAACGACCAAGTCGGTCATCATCTGGACGCTGGTCGCCCTGGTCGGCGCCACCGGCTGGGGCGTCCTGGCGCTCTCGCGCGGCGAGGAGATCTCGGCCGCGTGGCTGCTCGCCGCGGCGCTCGGCTCGTACGCGATCGCGTACCGCTTCTACGCGAAGTTCATCGCGAACAAGGTCCTGAAGGTCGACAAGAAGCGGGCCACGCCCGCCGAACGCCTGGACAACGGTGTCGACTTCCACCCCACCGACCGCCGGGTCCTCTTCGGCCACCACTTCGCGGCCGTCGCGGGCGCGGGGCCGCTGGTCGGTCCCGTGCTCGCCGCGCAGATGGGCTATCTGCCGGGCACCATCTGGATCGTGGCCGGCGTGATCTTCGCCGGTGCCGTCCAGGACATGGTGGTGCTCTTCTTCTCGACCCGCCGCAACGGCAAGTCGCTCGGCCAGATGGCGCGCGACGAGATCGGCCCGTTCGGCGGCGCCGCCGCCCTGGTCGCCGTCTTCGCCATCATGATCATCCTGCTCGCGGTGCTCGCGCTGGTGATCGTGAACGCGCTCGCGCACTCGCCGTGGGGTGTCTTCTCCATCGCGATGACCATCCCGATCGCCCTGTTCATGGGCGTCTACCTGCGCATCCTGCGTCCGGGCCGGGTCACCGAGGTCTCCGTCATCGGCGTCGCACTGCTGCTGCTCGCGATCGTCTCGGGCCGCTGGGTCGCCGAGTCCTCGTGGGCCGAGGCGTTCACGCTCGCGCCGTCCTCGCTGGTCATCTGGATGGTCATCTACGGCTTCCTGGCCTCGGTCCTGCCGGTCTGGATGCTGCTCGCGCCGCGTGACTACCTCTCGACCTTCATGAAGGTCGGCACGATCGTGCTGCTCGCACTCGGTGTCGTGATCGCGATGCCGACGATGAAGATGGACGCTGTCACCGAGTTCGCGACCAGCGGCGCCGGTCCGGTCTTCGCCGGCTCCATGTTCCCGTTCGTCTTCATCACGATCGCCTGTGGCGCCCTGTCCGGCTTCCACGCGCTGGTCTCCTCCGGCACGACGCCGAAGATGGTGCAGAAGGAGACGCAGGTCCGGCTGATCGGCTACGGCTCGATGCTCACCGAGTCGTTCGTCGCGATCATGGCCGTGATCTGCGCGTGCATCCTGGAGCCCGGTCTGTACTTCGCGGTCAACTCGCCCGCGGGCGTGCTCGGCCCGACGCTGGAGTCCGCCTCCGAGGCGGTGAAGAGCTTCGGCTTCAGCATCGACCCGGCCGCTCTGGCCCAGGCCGCCAAGGACGTGGGCGAGCCCGCCATCACCTCCAAGACCGGTGGCGCGCCGACCTTCGCACTCGGTATGTCGGAGATCTTCTCGGCCGTCATCGGCGGCGCCGGGATGAAGGCCTTCTGGTACCACTTCGCGATCATGTTCGAGGCGCTCTTCATCCTCACCACGGTCGACGCCGGTACGCGCGTGGGCCGCTTCATGCTGCAGGACACCCTGGGCAACGTGTGGAAGCCGCTGCGCGACGTCTCGTGGAAGCCGGGTGTCTGGCTGACCAGCGCCATCGTGGTCGGCGGCTGGGGCTACTTCCTCTGGGTCGGCGTCCATGACCCGCTGGGCGGCATCAACCAGCTCTTCCCGCTCTTCGGCATCGCCAACCAGCTGCTCGCGGCGGTCGCGCTGGCGGTCTGTACGACGCTGCTCATCAAGTCGGGCCGCCTCAAGTGGGCCTGGGTGACGGGCATTCCCCTCCTGTGGGACGTCGCCGTGACCCTCACCGCGAGCTGGCAGAAGGTGTTCTCGGACGACATCAAGGTCGGCTTCTTCGCCCAGCGCAAGGCCTACCAGGACGCACTCGACTCCGGCGCCGAGTCCTTCGGCACGGCCAAGACCCGCGACGCGATGGAGACCATCGTCACCAACGCCACGGTGGACGGCGTCCTTTCGGCCCTCTTCGCGGTCCTCATCGTCATCGTCCTGGCCGACGCGACCCGCGTCTGCGTCAAGGCGATCCGCAACCCCGGCTCCGCCGAGATCAAGGAAGCCGAGTACGTGGAGTCGAAGATCGTCGCCCCGGCGGGCCTGTGGCCGACGGCCGAGGAGAAGGCGGAACTGGCGGCGGCCTCGGCCGGCCCGGACGGCGGCGCCACCTCGGTGACGGCCGGCACGTCCTGATGACCGCCCTCCGGAGGGTCCGCTACTGGTGGCGCGAACTCTCGGGCGAGGCGGCGTACGACCACTACGCCGCCCACGCCCGCTCCCACGGCCAGGAGCCCAAGTCCCGCAGGGAGTTCGAGCGGGAGCGGATGGACGCGCGGGAGGCGGACCCTCGGGAGGGGTTCCGGTGTTGTTGAGCGCCAGGGCCTGATCCGCCGGTCAGGCCCTGGAACCGGACCCTAGAACTCGTCGTCGAACGACACCGAACCCTCGACCGCCACCTGGTAGGCGGAGGGGCGGCGCTCGAAGAAGTTCGTGAGCTCCTGGACGCCCTGGAGTTCCATGAAGGAGAACGGGTTCTCCGAGCCGTAGACCGGCGCGAAGCCCAGCCGTTCGAGCCGCTGGTCGGCGACGCATTCCAGGTACTGGCGCATCGACTCGGTGTTCATGCCGGGCAGCCCGTCCCCGCACAGGTCGCGGCCGAACTGCAGCTCCGCCTCGACGGCTTCCTTCAGCATGTCGGTGACCTGCTGCCGCAGCTCGTCGTCGAAGAGCTCGGGCTCCTCCTTGCGGACCGTGTCCACGACCTCGAACGCGAAATTCATATGCATGGTCTCGTCCCGGAACACCCAGTTCGTTCCGGTGGCCAGCCCATGCAGCAGCCCCCGCGACCGGAACCAGTACACGTACGCGAAGGCCCCGTAGAAGAAGAGCCCTTCGATGCATGCAGCGAAGCAGATCAGGTTGAGGAGGAAGCGGCGGCGGTCGGCCTTTGTCTCCAGGCGGTCGATGGACTCGACCGAGTCCATCCACTTGAAGCAGAACTCCGCCTTCTCGCGGATCGAGGGGATGTTCTCGACCGCCGCGAAGGCCGCCGTGCGGTCCTCCGGGTCGGGGAGGTAGGTGTCCAGAAGGGTCAGATAGAACTGGACGTGGACGGCCTCCTCGAAGAGCTGGCGGGACAGGTACAGCCGCGCCTCGGGGGAGTTGATGTGCTTGTAGAGCGTCAGGACCAGGTTGTTCGCCACGATCGAGTCGCCCGTCGCGAAGAACGCGACGAGGCGGCCGATCATGTGCTGCTCCCCCGGCGAGAGCTTCGCGAGGTCGGCGACGTCGGAGTGGAGGTCGACCTCCTCGACGGTCCAGGTGTTCTTGATCGCGTCCCGATAGCGCTCGTAGAAGTCGGGGTAGCGCATGGGGCGCAGGGTGAGTTCGAAGCCCGGGTCCAGAAGGTTCTTCGGGCGGCTTTCGGTCGTCATTACTGGCAGGCCTCGCAGGACTCGGGGTTTTCCAGGGAGCAGGCGATCGCGTCGGGGTCCGCCTGCTGGACGGGGATGGGCGCCGCTTCCGTCGTACGGGCGGCTCCGGCGGCGCGGGCGATCCGGGTGGCCGGGCGCGAGCGCAGGTAGTACGTGGTCTTCAGACCCTGCTTCCAGGCGTACGCGTACATCGAGCTCAACTTGCCGATGGTGGGCGTCTCGAGGAACAGGTTGAGGGACTGGGACTGGTCGAGGAACGGGGTGCGTGCGGCGGCCATGTCGATGAGGCCGCGCTGCGGGATCTCCCAGGCCGTGCGGTACAGGGCGCGCACGTCCTCCGGGATCCAGTTGAGGCCCTGGACCGAGCCGTTGGAGTCGCGCAGGGCCTCGCGGGTCTGCGCGTCCCAGACGCCGAGCTTCTTGAGCTCGTCCACGAGGTAGGCGTTGACCTGGAGGAACTCGCCGCTGAGCGTCTCGCGCTTGAACAGGTTGGAGACCTGCGGCTCGATGCACTCGTAGACACCGGCGATGGAGGCGATGGTGGCGGTGGGCGCGATGGCGAGCAGGAGCGAGTTGCGCATGCCGGTGGCGGCGATGCGGGCGCGCAGGGCGGTCCAGCGCTCGGGCCAGTTCAGGGTCGCGTCGTAGTGGTCGGGGTGCAGGACGCCGCGGGCGGTGCGGGTCTTGTCCCAGGCCGGGAGCGGGCCGTCCTTTGCGGCGAGGTCGCAGGACGCCTCGTATGCCGCGAGCATGATGCGTTCGGCGATACGGGTGGACAGGGCACGGGCCTCGGGCGAGTCGAAGGGCAGGCGGAGCTTGAAGAAGACGTCCTGCAGGCCCATGGCGCCCAGACCCACCGGGCGCCAGCGGGCGTTGGAGCGGCCCGCCTGCTCGGTCGGGTAGAAGTTGATGTCGACGACGCGGTCGAGGAAGGTGACGGCCGTGCGGACGGTTTCGTCCAGGCGCTCCCAGGCGATGGAGTCGCCCCGTACGAAAGAACCGAGGTTGACCGAGCCCAGGTTGCAGACGGCCGTCTCCCCGTCGTCCGTCACCTCCAGGATCTCGGTGCACAGGTTCGAGCTGTGGACGGTGTGGCCGGGCTCCGCGGTCTGGTTGGCGGTGCGGTTCGCGGCGTCCTTGAAGGTCATCCAGCCGTTGCCGGTCTGCGCGAGGGTGCGCATCATGCGGCCGTACAGGTCGCGGGCCGGGATGGTCTTCGACGCCTTCCCGTCCGCTTCGGCCCGGCGGTACGCGGCGTCGAACTCATCGCCCCACAGGTCGACGAGCTCGGGCACGTCGGCGGGCGAGAACAGCGACCAGTCGCCGCCCGCCTCGACGCGGCGCATGAACTCGTCCGGGATCCAGTGCGCGAGATTGAGGTTGTGGGTGCGGCGGGCGTCCTCGCCGGTGTTGTCGCGCAGTTCGAGGAACTCCTCGATGTCCGCGTGCCAGGTCTCCAGGTAGACGGCCGCGGCGCCCTTCCTGCGCCCGCCCTGATTGACCGCCGCCACCGACGCGTCGAGGGTCTTCAGGAACGGGACGATGCCGTTGGAGTGCCCGTTCGTGCCGCGGATCAGGGAGCCGCGGGCGCGGATACGGGAGTAGGCGAGGCCGATGCCGCCGGCGTGCTTGGAGAGGCGGGCGACCTGGTGGTAGCGGTCGTAGATCGAGTCGAGCTCGTCGAGGGGCGAGTCCAGGAGGTAGCAGGAGGACATCTGCGGGTGGCGGGTGCCGGAGTTGAAGAGCGTCGGCGAGGACGGCAGGTAGTCCAGGCGGCTCATCAGCCGGTACAGGGCGGCCACTTCGTCCACGGAGCCCGTGGACTCGTCGGCGGCGAGACCGGCGGCCACGCGCAGCATGAAGTGCTGCGGCGTCTCGATGACCTTGCGCGTGATCGGGTGGCGCAGGAGGTAGCGGGAGTAGACCGTGCGCAGGCCGAAGTAGCCGAAGCGGTCGTCGGCGGCCGGGTCGATGAGCGCGTCGAGGGTCGCGTGGTGCACCCACACGAACTCGGCGGTGCGGTCGGCGATCAGGCCTTCGCGGTGCCCGGTCGAGACGGACTCGGTGAAGGTGCGCACGCCCTGCGTGGCGGCCTCGTCGGCGATCGTGCGGGTGAGGAGGCGGGCGGCGAGCTTCGCGTACGCGGGGTCCTCGGCGATGAGTCCGGCGGCCGCCTCCGTGGCGAGCTCGCGCAGCTCGGCCTCGTCGGCGCGGGCGCTGCGGCCGCGCAGCGCGGCGGCGGCGACCCGGCCGGGGTCGGTGTCGGGGAGGTCCGCGGTCAGATCGGTGAGGGTCCGCAGGAGAGCGGCACCGGGCTGGTCCTGGACGGTCTCATCGGCGGCGGCCGCGGCGGCCCGCCCGGTCGCCGGATCCACTGGCGCGATGGTCACGGGGTGCACTCCCTCGCTCGGCTCCGGGCCGTGCGGCGAGGCGGTGTGCACGAGGTGTACGCGGGCAGGGCGCACCCCTCGGCGTCCACCGGCCCATTCCGCGAGGCCCGGACGTCAACGGCGCCCGGACCGGTCGGCTCGGGCGCGCTGCCGGCAGGTCCTCGGACTCGCCAAGGCCCTTGTGCGGGCCCTGAACACCGTTGCGGGACAGTCCCGGATTCACACCGGATTCCCCTGCGACGACAGCGAGCATGAGCATACATGTTGTGCCGCGCCCGGACGGCATGCCCATATGTTGTGTCGGCGGGGCCGCGATGTGCTGCCGGTCGGGGTGGCGCGGGAGTTGGGCGCCTGCGGGACTTCGCGGACTCGGCCTAGAACGTGAGGACGTACGAGAGCAGCTGCAGGTCGTCCCGGTCCGGGAGGGGATTCCAGTCACGGTCCGGGGTGCGGACGAAGCCGAGGCGTTCGTAGATGCGGTGCGCGCTGTGCATCATGTGCTGGGTCGAGAGCGCGACGCCGGTGCAGTCCGCCGCCCGCGCCCGGTCGACGCAGGCCCGTACGAGCGCTTCGCCCGCTCCGCGTCCGCGGCCCGCGTGGGCCACGGCCAGGGCGCGGAACTCGGCCTCGCCGGGACGGGCGATCTGCGCCTGCGGGGTCCCGTACCGCGCGAACGTGACGCCGCCGAGCAGCTGTTCGCCGTCGACGGCGACGAGGACGTCGGAGGTGGCGGCGCGGCCCGCCACGTCGCGCAGGGTCGGGATGTACGGGTCGTCCTCGCCGTAGTCGAGCAGGCCGTCGGCGAGGTAGACGTGGACGGTGAGGTCGCCGAGCGCTTCGTACTCGCCGGGCAGTGCGGGCCTGATCGTGAAGTCCATGCCCGCATTCTGCCGCCCGGGTGCCGGGGCGGCTCAAGCGGTTTACGCGGCGCGCGAGTAGCTGACGCGGGCGGACGGCGTGGCGCCGGCCGCGTCGGTGGCACCGGCAGCGCCCGCCGCATCGGTGGCGCCGGACGCGTCGGCGGCGAGCTCGCGCCGCTCGGCCTGCCGCAGCTGCCGGTCGATCCGGCGCTCGCGGGCCTGCCCGGCGAGCGCGGGGCCCGCGACGAGGGCGAAGAGGACGAGGAAGGTGAACCAGTCGAGGAGGGTCTGTGTCGTCATGCCCTTACGATCCCGCGCACGGCCGCGCACGGTCAGTGGCAGGACTGCCGCGCACCCTCGATTTCCTGCCAGTCACGCGGCACACTGGCAGACATGCTTCAAAACGTTGCAGCAGTGCTCCTGAACGGGGTCCATCCCTTCGAACTCGGCGTCGTCTGCGAGGTGTTCGGCCTCGACCGCAGCGACGAGGGCCTGCCCGTCTACGACTTCGCCGTGGCCTCCGCCGAGGGTCCCGAACTCTCCACGCACGCGGGCTTCTCGGTCCACGTGGAACACGGCCTGGAGCGTCTGGAGGAGGCCGATCTGATCGCCGTGCCCGCGGGGCAGGCGTATGTGAACCGCGCCTATCCGCCGGAGCTCCTCGACGCGCTGCGCCGCGGAGTGGACCGGGGCGCGCGGATCCTGTCCGTGTGCTCGGGGGTGTTCGTGCTCGGGGCGGCGGGCCTGCTCGACGGGCGGGAGTGCGCGGTGCACTGGAAGCACGCGCAGGAGCTGGCGATCCGGCATCCGCGGGCCAAGGTGCTGCCCGATGTGCTGTACGTGGACGAGGGGCCGGTGATCACCTCGGCGGGCACGGCCGCCGGGATCGACGCCTGTCTGCACATCGTGCGCACCGAGCACGGCACGGAGGTCGCCAACGCGATAGCGCGCCGCATGGTCGTACCGCCCCATCGGGACGGCGGGCAGGCGCAGTTCGTGGCGCGGCCGCTGCCCCGGACACCCTGCGACACCGTGGGCGGGGTGCTGACGTGGATGGAGCGGCATCTCGACGAGGAGATCACGGTCGAGCAGCTCGCGGAGCGGGCGCTGATGTCGCCGCGGACGTTCGCGCGCCGCTTCAAGGAGGAGACGGGGACGACGCCGTACCGCTGGCTGCTGCGCCAACGGCTGCTGCTCGCACAGCAGTTGCTGGAGTCGGGCGACGAGACGGTGGACACGATCGCGGGCCGTACGGGCTTCGGCACCGCGGCGGCGCTGCGCCACCAGTTCCTGCGCGCGCTGGGCACGACACCCAACGCGTACCGGAGGACGTTCCGGGGGCCGATGCCTTTCAGCCCGGCCGGCGTCTGAGACGGCAGCGGGTGGGGGCGGGGCTCACGCGCCCGCCCCCACCCGGAGAACGCCTACGCGTTGGGAACCACCTCGTAGCGAGGCGTCCCCTCCTCCATCTGCCGCAGCGCGTCCTTGCGGTCCCGCTTCGACAGCCGGTCGATGTACAGGTACCCGTACAGGTGGTCCGTCTCGTGCTGCAGGCAGCGCGCGAAGTAGCCGGTGCCGCGGACCTTGATCGGGTTGCCCTTCTCGTCCTGCCCGGTGACCTCGGCGTAGTCGGGCCGCGCCAGCGACACGTACGCGGTGGGGACGGACAGGCAGCCCTCGTTGTTGTCGTCGAGGACCCGCCGGTCGGCCGGGAGTTCGGTGAGCACGGGGTTCACGACCACACCCGTGTGACGGACGCCCTGGTCGTCGGGGCAGTCGTAGACGAAGACCTTCTTGTCGACGCCGATCTGGTTCGCGGCCAGACCCACGCCTTCGGCGACCCGCTGGCTCATGAACATGTCGTCCACGAGCTTCGCGAGCTCGTCGTCGAACTCCGTGACGTCCTTGCACTCCTTGTGCAGAACGGGGTTGCCGACGACCGTGATCGGGCGGAACGTGCCCCGCTCGCGGTAGGCCGCCTCGCGCTCCTCGCAGTCCTCCGTGTCGATGACGTAGCCCTCGTCGTCGACCGGGAGAACCGCCGAATGCTCAGTTGCCTGCTGCTGGTCACTCATTCCGCCGTACGCCTTCCTCGACATGCCATGTGATGGACACCAAGCCTACGGGGCCCGGCGGCGCACGGTCCCACGGACCGGACGGTCACGCGGTGCGGACCGGTCACGCGGTGCGGGTCAGCAGACCTCTTCGAGGTCCCGCCAGTCCCGCGAGTCCGGACTGTCCGCGACCCAGCCGTCGAGCAGCCCCCGGACGAGCCCGGGCGGCGCCGCGATCCCGCACTCGCGCTCCGGCACCCACAGGGCGCCGGCCGTGCGATGGCCGAGCGGTCCCGGGTGGCCGGGCTCGCTGTGGTCGTGCGGGTCGAGGTGCTCGCCGTCGCCCTCGTCGGAGGGCATCCGGGACTCGGAGCACATACGGCAGAGCAGCCGCACCGACGAGGACCAGTCCTCGGCGGCGAACCCGGCGTCGGAGGCCAGCTTCTCCAGGGCGTCCCGGTCCGCCTCGGTGGCGGCCTCCAGGAGCACCACCCACGTCGGTACGGGCGAGGGCGCCCACAGCTCGATCTCGTCGAAGACGGGGAAGGACTGGCCCGAGGCGGTGGTGCGCTCGCCGTGCGGCACCCCGTCGTGCAGCACGACCTCGCCCCAGCGGCGGCCGGAGCTGGGCAGCGGGATGGAGAGGACCTCGATCCGGGCGGGGTCGAGCCTGCGGCCCCAGACCACCTCGGCCTCGCCCTCGGGCGAGAGACGGACGGCGGCGCTGCCCAGGTCCATGCCGAGCGGCTCGCCCGCGGCGACCGCGCCGCCGGGGACCTTCAGGCCGTACGCCTGCCAGGCACGCCGGGCCAGCGGCCAGTCCTGCAGGGCGGTGGCGGCGATGCCGACGTTCCACCAGTCAGGGGCGCCGGTCTCGCGGTCCAGGAGGGCGACGGCGCGCAGTCCGGCGGCCCGCGCCTGCTCCCAGTCGTGCCGGAACTTGTGCAGCAGCGCGAGGTTGAACCAGGACTCGGACAGCCAGGGCTCCAGGTCCGCGGCGCGCGTGAGCAGCGCGCCGGCGTCCTCGTACCGGCCGTCGCCGATGAGCGTGAACGCACGGTCGGTGGCCTGCCGCCATGAGGCGGAGGGCCGGTGCCGTCCCTTGCCGAAGATCCTCACGATTCCCGCCTGCGGTCCCTTTTTCGCCGGTGTGTGCTGTGCCGTTTCTGCGTACATTCGCATCCAACCATGCCGGGTTGGAGCCCCGCTCATTACCCATGGGTTACCCGGGTCGGGGGACCTGCACGCAGCCCGTTTCCGGACCTCATGCGGCCCGCCCCACCACACGGGACAGCGACTCCACCACACGGGGGTGGTAGTCATGCCCCGTCCCCAGGCGCAGCCGTTCCAGTGCCGTGAGGACTCCGCCCGGTCCGCTGGAGCGTGACAGCTCGTCGTAGGCGTTGGCCGCGCGGACGATACGGGCCGTGAGCGGCTGGTCGCGGAACGGGTCCGCCTGGCGCTCCACGACCACCGCGACGTCCGAGGGGACGCCCGTCTGCCGCACCACCGCACCGCCGAGCAGCGCGATCCGGCGCTGCTCCACCGCGGGCAGCAGCGCCGTCGCGCCCGCCGGTATCGGGTCGACAAGGGAGAGCTGTCCGATGTCGTGCATCAGGGCGGCGTACTCGAGGACGGTGAGATCCGCCTCGGAGAGCCCCAGGTCGCGGCCGACCGCGCAGCTGAGCGCCGCGACCCGGCGCGCGTGCCCGGCGGGGGTGTAGCCCGCGATCTCGGTGGCCCGGGCCAGGGAGGTGATGGTCTGGCGGTAGGTCGTACGGACGGCCGCGTACCGCCGGAAGGCCAGTTGGGTGAGGAGCAGCGGGGCACTGAAGACGGGCAGCGCCCACAGTCCGGCGACCGCGACGGCGAGCGACATCACCGCGCCCGTCGCCCCGACCGCCGAGCCGATGCCGACGAGCGCCCGCAGTTCGTCGCGGAGCACGGGGCCGTACGGCCAGTGGGTGCGGGCCCGCAGCAGGGCCGCGGAGACGACCGCGTCGAAGAGCGAGGTGAGCATCAGGACGGCGACGATCCACAGCGCGTACCAGGGACCGACACCGATCAGCCCCTTCAACTCCCCGGAGTTGTATAGGGGTTGGAAGCAGACCGCGGCGAAGCCGACGGACAGGACGCGCCGTACGAGATGGTCGAGGGAGGGGCCGCGGCCGAGCGCCACGTGCGGGACGGCCCCGGCGAGCGTGGCCGCGGCGACCACCGCGACGATCTGCAGTACGCCGTGGTGCGTGGGCGCCCCGCCGCTCTCGCCGAGCAGTGCGTACGCCAGCGCCCCGGCGGCGCCGAGCGGTGCGGGCTCGCGGGCCACCGCGCCCGGGACGTCCCGCCCGCCCCAGCGGGCCAGCTCACCGACGGCGATGAGGATTCCGAAGGCGAGCGCGATGCCCCGCTCGGCCAGGCCGAACCAGAGTGTGTGCCCGAGCGCGACGGCCGCGAGCACGCCCGCGGCACCCGCCGCGGCGACGATCACGGGCGAGCCGTGCGCCCGCGTCACGGGGCCGTGCCCGTGGGGGTCTCGCGCGGCACCGGCCGCAGCTGCGCCGGAAGGATCGCCGGGTGCTGCTCGTCCGAGGTGACGGACGGGTGCCAGCCGTGCCGTTCGAGCGCGCGCGCCAGGGCCCGCACCATCTGCGGGTCGAACTGCTTGCCCGCGCACCGCTTCAGTTCGGCGAGCGCCTTCGCCACGGGCCGTGCGCGGCTGTAGGAACGGGTCGAGGTCATCGCGTCGAAGGCGTCGGCGACGGCCACGACCCGGGCGAACTCCGGGATCTGCCGGCCCACCAGGCCGTACGGGTAGCCGCTGCCGTCGAGCCGTTCGTGATGGTGCAGGATCGCCGTGCGCGCCTCGCCGAGGAAGCCGATGCCGCGGACCATCTCGTGCCCGTACTCGGGGTGCAGTTCGATGACCCGGCGCTCCTCGGGCGTGAGCGGTCCGTCCTTGCGCAACAGGCGGGTGGGGACGCCGAGTTTGCCCACGTCGTGCAGGATGCCGGCGAAGCGGAGCACCTCCACGCGCTCGTCCGCCATCCCCAGCTCGCGCGCGATGAGCACGGACGCCTTGCCGACCCGCTCGCTGTGCCCGCGGGTGTACTCGTCCTTGATGTCCACGGCCTGCACGAGGGCCCGGATGGTGGCCTGGTGGGCGGTGCGCTCGCGGTGGTACTGCTCGAAGACCCAGTACGAGATGTACATGGGCAGCAGGACGAGCAGCGCGGCCACGGGCCCGTACGGACTGACCCAGAGCACCGCCATCATCAGGCCCGCGAGCCCGTGCACGAGCGTGGGGGCGAGCGAGCCCGCGAAGTTCCCGCCCCCGCCGCGTACGAACGCCGCGAGCCGGCGGCCGCTGCCGCCGACGGCTGCCAGGATGACGCCGTCGAGCACCGCCATCACCAGGCAGAAGACCGCGGCGGCCGCGGCGGCGGGCAGCAGTGCGTACGGGAAGTCGGGGGCGCCGGCCGCGCCCAGCGAGGCGCGGCCGCCGAGCGAGCGGTGCGTCTGGCCCGCGCACCAGCAGGCGAGCGCGAGCTGGCCCGCGCGCCAGATCCGCCGGGGCGCGACCGGCCGCTGCTCGACCCGGCCGAGCAGCGCGCCCGGTACGGCGGCGAGGGCTGCGGCCGGCGGGGGCAGCAGGAAGATCGCGGCGAGCAGCACCGGGAAGAACGCGCCCATGGAGCGCGGCGCCCGCTCCCCGAGCAGGGGGCAGCGCGTGAGCCACTCGCACAGCGCGTACAGCGCGGCGAGCAGGGCGACGGCGCCCCAGCGGATGCCGGGCAGCGTGAGGACGGGGAGCACACAGGCCGCTCCCCCGAGCGCGGTCACGGCGATGAGCAGGCGCGCCGGGACAGGCACCGGCCGCATGACGATCTCCTCCCCCGTACTTCACACCCGTACAGGTTCCGGAGAATAGAGCGGCGGGCGGTGCCAGGGGGACGGGATCGGGGGAATCAGCCGGTCACGAGGGCGCGGATTAGCGCCAACGGGTGACAGACGGCCGCGGCTTCCCTGGAGGGAGGCCGCGGCCGGTCAACTGTGTGGTATTGGACGCCAGTTCGCGTACGCGAGGCAGCCGGGCGTCATCGGCCGGGCAGGTGCCGACAGGTGCTAGGCCTCGGCTGGACGGTCCGCCGACACCGGCAGATCGTGCTCCGGCACGGCCTGGCCCGAGCGGATCAGGTCGATCCGGCCCATGACCTTGGCGCGCAGGTCCGAGGGCACGTCGTCCTGCCCGCAGCACCGCTTGACCAGCTTCTTCACGGCCTGCTCGAGCCCGTACTTCTCCAGGCACGGGGAGCACTCCTCGAAGTGCACCTCGAACTTGGTGCAGTCGGAGTCGGGCATCTCGTGATCCAGGAACTCATAGAGATGGTCCAGGACCTCGGAGCACTCCGTCTCGTGGTGCTCTCCGCAGCTCATGAGCCCGAGCCTTTCGTTCCGTTCGTCGCATCCGACGCACCCGCGGGTACGAGTCCGCGCTCGCGCGCGTAGTCCTCGAGCATGCCCCTCAGCTGGCGCCGTCCCCGGTGCAGGCGGGACATCACCGTACCGATGGG
This sequence comes from Streptomyces sp. NPDC050418, assembly GCF_044458745.1. Lineage (NCBI taxonomy): Bacteria > Bacillati > Actinomycetota > Actinomycetes > Kitasatosporales > Streptomycetaceae > Streptomyces > Streptomyces sp. NPDC050418. The sequence continues at coordinate 289,633 of NZ_JBITIG010000009.1, read as the reverse complement.
TGTCCCCATAATGTCCGCGATCTCCTTGTACGCAAAGCCCTCTACGTCCGCGAGATACACGGCGATGCGGAACTCCTCGGGGATCGCCTGCAGCGCTTCCTTCACGTCCGAGTCCGGCAGGTGGTCGAGCGCCTGCGACTCGGCGGAGCGCAGCCCCGTGGACATGTGGGACTCGGCGCGCGCGAGCTGCCAGTCCTCGATCTCCTCGGAGGCGCTGCGCAGGGGTTCGCGCTGCTTCTTGCGGTACGAGTTGATGAAGGTGTTGGTGAGGATGCGGTACAGCCACGCCTTGAGGTTGGTGCCCTCACGGAACTGGTGGAAGGACGCGTACGCCTTGGCATACGTCTCCTGCACCAGGTCCTCCGCGTCCGCGGGGTTGCGCGTCATCCGCAGCGCGGCGGAGTACATCTGGTCGAGAAACTCCAGCGCGTCCCGCTCGAAGCGGGCGTTGCGCCGGGCCGTCGACTCCGCTGCGGTGTCCTCCGTGTGGCCCTCGTCGGTACCGGTGACCGGACCCACCTCCTCAAGCGTCGTCGCAGAACCGAGTGCGGCCCTGCCCGAATCGGAGGATAGACGACCAACCGGTCCGCCCGCCGCCCGGATAGGGGCGGTCTTGGCCGCGGCCAGCAGCTCCCGCTCCATGTCGGAGGCACTGGTGCGGCTGGGGCAGGCGACAGATCCCATTACGGCGAACACCTTCCACTTCGTCTTGTACCGACGCCTTTCACAACCCTCGTAGAGCGCTCAACATTCCCGCAGCCGCTTGATCCACTCGATGACCGCCTGTGTGATGAGTCCCACTGCCTCGTCCTGTCCGAGCTCGGCCCGCTTCGGAATGCCGAAGCTGTGATCGCCGTACGGGATCCCGGTCAGGTCGTACGTCCCCTCGGGGAACTCCTCGGGCTTCCCGAAGGGGTCGTTGCCGCCCTGCACGACGAGCGTGGGGACGCCGGCGCCCAGGAGCTCCTCGGCGCGGGACTTCTCGGGCCTGCCCGGCGGATGCAGCGGGAAGCTGAGCGCGAGGACGGCGGCGGCGCCGAGTTCCTGCGCGGTGCGGCAGGCGACACGGGCTCCCGCGCTGCGGCCGCCGGAGATGACGGGGAGCTTCTTCTTCGCGAGCGCGGGCCAGATCCCCCGCCATCCGACGTCGAGCGTCCTGGGCGCGGGCGCCACCTTCTTCCCGGCCACGCGCCAGGGCTGCTCGACGAGGGCGACGGTCACGCCGTGCTGCGGGAGTTCGGCGGCGAGGGCCTGCAGATCCCGGGCCTCGATGCCGCCCCCGGCGCCATGGCTGACGGCGAGCACGAAGTCGGCGTTCTTGGCGCGGTGCCAGGTGATGCGGGCGGTCCCGGCGTCCGTCTCGACGGTCTCGGTGGTCTTGGTGGTGGTCACCCGCTCATCTTCGTACGGGCGGCGTCACCAGCCGAGCAGCCACCGCCCGCCGCCTATCAGCGAGGCGAGCGAGACCGCGTGGAAGAAGAAGAACCAGAGCGCGGCCGGTACGTGGGTCAGGCGGGACAGCTGGTCGGCGTCCGAGTCGGGCGCACCCCCGCGCCGGCGCTTCGACTGGAGCTCGAACGCCGGGCGGACACCGCCGAGGAGCAGGAACCAGACGACGACGTACGCGAAGGCGGCCTGGACGTCGGGGTTCGCGAGCCAGGAGATCAGCAGGAACGCACCGCCGGTGACGATCACCGTGACCGCCCCGTACGCGTTGCGGATCATCACGAGCATCGCGACGAGCAGCGCCGTGGCCAGCCACAGCAGGGCGGTGATGTGGTTCGCGGCGAGCAGCCACGCGCCGCCGAGGCCGAGCAGCGGAGGTGCGGTGTAGCCCGCGGCCGCGGTGAGGATCATGCCGATCCCGTGCGGCTTGCCGCGGCTCACCGTCAGCCCGCTGGTATCGCTGTGCAGCCGGATCCCTTCGAGCTTGCGGCCGGTGAGCAGCGCCACGAGCCCGTGGCCGCCCTCGTGCGCGATGGTGATCGCGTTCCGCAGGATCAGCCACAGCTGACGCGGCAGGATCGCGCCGAGCGCCACCACACCCGTGACCACGACGAGCCACTGCTCGGGGTCGGGCTGGGTGCCGAAGACGCGGTCCCAGAGGTCGGCCAGGGACGAGGCGGCGACGGTGGCCGGTGCGGCGAGGCTGTGCATCTGCGGACCGGGCTCCTCTGGACGGGGGTGATCTGGCAGTGTGGCACGTATGTGCGGACGGTATGCATCGAGTCGTAAGCCCGAGGACCTGGCGACGATCTTCGAGGTCGAGACGTGGGACCCCGAGGAGACTCTGGAGCCCGACTACAACGTGGCCCCCACCAAAGAGGTCTACGTCGTACTCGACCGTCCTGTGAAAGACGCCGAGTCCCCGCGTCCGGTTCGCCAGCTGCGCAAGCTCAAGTGGGGGCTCGTGCCGTCGTGGGCGAAGTCGCCGGAGGGTGCCGCGCGGATGATCAACGCGCGCGCGGAGACGGTTCACGAGAAGCCCTCGTACCGCAAGGCCTTCACCTCGCGGCGCTGCATCATCCCGGCGGACGGCTATTACGAGTGGGTCACCGCCGCATCCGAGCGCGACCTGGAGGTCGAGGGCAAGAAGAAGCGGCCGCGCAAGCAGCCGTACTTCGTGACGCCGGCCGACGGTTCGGTCTTCGCGATGGCGGGCCTCTACGAATTCTGGCGCGACCGCACGCTCGCCGACGACCACCCGCTGGCGTGGTGGGTCACGTGCTCGGTCATCACGACCGAGGCGGAGACCGGCCCGCTGGGCGTCGCCCCCGCGGAGGGCCCGCAGTCCCTGGCGGACATCCACCCGCGCATGCCCCTGATGCTCACCCCGGACCGCTGGGACTCCTGGCTCGACCCGTCCCACACGGACCTCCACGACCTCCAGCCGCTCCTGGCCCCGCCCCCGGAGGGCCTGATGCGGGCGTTCCCGGTGTCGACGGCGGTCAGCAATGTACGCAACAACGGGCCGGAGCTCCTGAAGGAGCTGGAGGGGCCGGAGGAAGGGACGCTGTTCTAGTTCCGGCTCCGGGCCCGGCTTCTGGTTCCGGCCAGCTGGTTTCGGACCCACCCGCACCCCCACCGGCCCGCGCCCGAAAACGCACCCCACCCACCCCCACTAAAGTGGGCGCATGACCGAAACCCCCGCGCACACCACCCTCTGGCCCGCCCCCCACGCGAGCGGCGCCATCGACACCACGGTCCACGTGCCCGGATCCAAGTCGGTCACCAATCGCGCCCTCGTCCTGGCCGCCCTCGCCGCCGAGCCCGGCTGGATCCGCCGTCCGCTGCGCAGCCGCGACACCGTGCTCATGGCGGAGGCCCTGCGCGCCCTCGGCGTCGGCATCGAGGAGGGCGTCGGCCCCGACGGCTCCGGCGAGGCCTGGCGGGTGATCCCCGCGGGCCTGGCCGGGCCCGCCACGGTCGACGTCGGCAACGCGGGCACCGTCATGCGCTTCCTGCCCCCCGTCGCCACGCTCGCCGACGGCCCCATCCGCTTCGACGGCGACCCGCGTTCGTACGAACGTCCGCTGCACGGCGTGATCGACGCCCTGCGCGCGCTCGGCGCCCGCATCGACGACGACAGCCGGGGCGCGCTCCCCCTCACGGTCCACGGCAGCGGGGCCCTCGAAGGCGGCACGGTCGAGATCGACGCCAGCAGTTCCTCGCAGTTCGTCTCCGCCCTGCTCCTGTCCGGCGCCCGCTTCAACCAGGGCGTCGAGGTACGGCACACGGGCGAGCGGCTTCCCTCCATGCCGCACATCCGGATGACCGTCGACATGCTGCGCGCCGTCGGCGTCCAGGTCGACGAGCCCGAGACCGGCGGCGAGCCGAACGTCTGGCGGGTCACGCCGGGCGCCCTGCTCGGCCGCGACCTGGTCGTCGAGCCGGACCTGTCCAACGCGCAGCCGTTCCTCGCCGCCGCCCTGGTCACCGGCGGCCGCGTGACCATCCCGGACTGGCCCGCGCACACCACCCAGCCCGGCGACGCGCTGCGCGAGATCTTCACGGAGATGGGCGGCAGCTGTGAACTCACCGACCAGGGCCTGGTGTTCACCGGCTCCGGCCAGATCCACGGCATCGACATCGACCTGAGCGAGGTCGGCGAGCTGACCCCCGGCATCGCGGCCGTCGCGGCCCTGGCCGACTCCCCCTCCACGCTGCGCGGTGTGGCGCACCTGCGGCTGCACGAGACGGACCGCCTGGCCGCGCTCACCAAGGAGATCAACGAGCTCGGCGGTGATGTCACCGAGACCGCCGACGGACTGCACATCCGCCCGCGCCGCCTGCACGGCGGGATCTTCCACACGTACGACGACCACCGCATGGCCACGGCCGGCGCGGTGATCGGTCTCGCCGTGGACGGCGTGGAGATCGAGAACGTGGCGACCACCGCGAAGACCCTGCCCGACTTCCCCGCCCTGTGGACCGGGATGCTGACCGGGGCGGCCGGGGCGTAGGGGACACAGCGCCATGCGTCGCTACGGCAAGCACACCGACGAGGACGACATCCGCCAGCGTCCGGGCCGCAAGGGCACCCGGCCGCGGACGAACATCCGCCCCAAGCACGAGGACGCGGCCGAGGGCATGGTCCTCACCGTGGACCGCGGCCGGCTCACCTGTCTGGTCGAAGACCGCGCGGTCATCGCGATGAAGGCCCGTGAGCTGGGCCGTAAGGCCGCGGTGGTCGGCGACCGGGTCGCCCTCGTCGGTGATCTGTCCGGCAAGAAGGACACGCTCGCGCGCATCGTCCGGATCGAGCAACGCAGCTCGGTCCTGCGCCGCACGGCCGACGACGACGATCCGTACGAGCGCGTGGTCGTCGCCAACGCCGACCAGCTCGCCATCGTCACGGCCCTCGCCGACCCCGAGCCGCGCCCGCGCCTCATCGACCGCTGTCTCGTCGCCGCGTACGACGCGGGCCTCGAACCGCTCCTCGTCCTCACGAAGTCGGACCTCGCGCCGCCGGACAAGATCCTGGAGTCGTACGGGGCGCTCGACTTCCCGCATGTCGTCACCAGCCGCGAGGAGCTGGAGAACGGCGATGCGGCCGAGCGCGTACGGGAATTCCTCGCCGGTCGTACGACGGCCTTCGTCGGCCATTCCGGCGTGGGCAAGACGACCCTGGTCAACGCGCTGGTGCCCGAGGACCGCAAGCGCACCACCGGCCATGTCAACGCGGTCACGGGCCGCGGCCGGCACACCACGACCTCCGCGCTCGCACTGCCGCTGGCGGGCGCGGGCGGCTGGGTGATCGACACCCCGGGCGTACGGTCCTTCGGCCTGCACCACGTCGACCCGTCCCGGGTCATCCACGCGTTCCCCGACCTGGAGCCCGGCACCGAGGGCTGCCCGCGCGCCTGCAGCCACGACGAACCGGACTGCGCGCTCGACGCCTGGGTCGAGGAGGGGCACGCGGACCCGGCGCGGCTGTACTCGCTGCGCCGGCTGCTCGCGACGCGCGAGCGGCGCGACGGGGACTGAGCGCCGCGGCGGGCCAGGACTGGCCGGGGGCGGGCCGGGGCGGGCTGAAAGACCTCGCCTCCGCGCCGACTTTGCCTCAACTTTGTTTGCGCGCGCTGCGTCCCGGTAAGTGCATAATCGCACCAAGCCTGAGCAGTGCCGAGCGAGACAGACGACGCGGTCGACGAGTTCCTGGAGGCGTACACCATGGCGTGGCTGCTGGTCATCGTCGCCGGACTGCTGGAAACCGGCTTCGCCGTCTGCCTCAAGCTGTCGCACGGATTCACCCGGCTCTGGCCGACGATCTCGTTCGCCGCCTTCGCGCTCTCCAGCTTCGGTCTGCTCACCCTCGCGCTCAAGCGCCTGGACGTCGGCCCGGCGTACGCGGTGTGGACGGGCATCGGGGCGGCCGGCACCGCGATCTACGGCATGATCTTCCTCGGCGACGTGGTCTCCACGCTGAAGCTGGTGTCGATCTCCCTGGTCATCGTGGGCGTCATCGGCCTCCAGCTGTCGGGGAGCGCGCACTGAATCGGTCGGGGAGCGCGTACCGCATCGGTCGGGGAAGCGCGCACTGAGGCGGTGAGCTCACCGCCCCGCCTGCCTCGCCGCCCCCTCCAGCGCCTCCCGCACCAACCGCCCCACCCCGCCGTCGCCCGCGGGCGCCAGCACGCACGACAGGGCGAGGCGCAGGGCGAGTTCGCACTCGTGGCGCGTCCGTAACGCCTCCTCCTTCGCGAGCCCTGGCCCGCCCCGCAGCGCCGCCGCACGCTCCCGTACGAGCGCGACGAGTTCGGCGGGCGTCGGCAGCGGCCCGTCGGCGCGGCGCTGGGCGGGCACCGTGGACGTCGACGGCACCGCAGCGAGCCCGGGCGCGGGGAGCCGCGGGCTCCAGCAGCCGGTGAGGACAGCCCGTATCACCGCGTTCGTACGGGCTGAGCCGACCGTCCACTCGGCGAGCGAAGGCAGCCCTCCCTCGGTGAGCGCCCGGTCCGCACCGGCCAGATACGCGTCCGTCTCACGCCGTACGAGCGCGCGGGCGAGGCCGTCCTTGGAGCCGAACTCGTTGTACAGGGTCTGCCGCGAGACCCCGGCGTCGGCGGCCACGTCGACCATCCGGACTGTCGGCCACGGTCTGCGCCGGAGCGCGGTGGACGCCGCTTCGAGCAAGGACTCCCGTGCTGCGGGCATGATCGCCTCCCCTGCAGGGCTGCTATGGGGAGCGTTGACGCGCCTCTGCGTACTGTCAAGAGGGCGCGGAAGCCCCGGAGCCACGCGTCCAGGGGTCCTGTGGTCCCCGGCGGACGCGATCGCTACTGTTCGACCATGCCCGACTACCACGATGATCTGCGTCTCGCCCATGTCCTCGCCGACGCCGCGGACCGCACCACCATGGACCGGTTCAAGGCCCTCGACCTCAAGGTCGAGACCAAGCCGGACATGACGCCGGTCAGCGAGGCGGACAAGGCCGCCGAGGAGCTGATCCGCGGCCAGCTCCAGCGGGCGCGGCCGCGCGACGCGATCCTCGGCGAGGAGTACGGCATCGAGGGCACGGGCCCGCGCCGCTGGGTGATCGACCCGATCGACGGCACCAAGAACTACGTCCGCGGCGTGCCGGTCTGGGCCACGCTGATCTCCCTGATGGAGGCGGGCGAGGGCGGCTACCAGCCCGTCGTCGGGGTCGTCTCGGCGCCCGCGCTCAACCGCCGCTGGTGGGCCGCGAAGGGCGCGGGCGCGTACACGGGACGCAGCCTGTCCTCGGCGAGCCGGCTGCACGTCTCCGACGTGCGCCGCATCGAGGACTCCTCGTTCGCCTACTCCTCGCTGACCGGCTGGGAGGAGCGGGGGCAGCTCGACGGGTTCCTCGAACTGTCGCGGGCCGTGTGGCGCACGCGCGGATACGGCGACTTCTGGCCGTACATGATGGTCGCCGAGGGCTCGATCGACATCTGCGCCGAGCCCGAGCTGTCGCTGTGGGACATGGCGGCGTGCGCGATCGTGGTGACGGAGGCGGGCGGCACGTTCACCGGCCTCGACGGGCAGCCGGGTCCGCACAGCGGGAACGCGGCGGCGTCCAACGGACTGCTCCACGACGAGCTGCTCGGGTATCTGAACCAGCAGTACTGAGGACGCAAGGGTCAGGAGGCGTGCTTCCCGCACGCCCTCAACTGGCCGCGCACTCCCCCTTGTTGACCAACTCTTGACCTGCCACCCTGAGCCTACCCCCACATTGTGAACTTGTGAATCCATTCTCTAAGAGCGTGGATCCACGACTAGGAGGTGGCTTCAGCCCATGCTCGTCCGTGACGCCATGAGCACGATGGTCCTCACCATCGGCCCCGACCACACCCTCCGCCAGGCCGCCCGGCTGATGTCCGCACGCCACGTCGGCGCGGCCGTCGTCCTCGACGTCGACGCCGACGGGATCGGCATCCTCACCGAACGCGACATCCTCAACTCCCTCGGCTCCGGCCAGAACCCCGACTACGAGACCGCCGGGCGCCACACCACCACCGACGTCGTCTACGCGGCACCGGCCTGGACCCTCCAGGACGCCGCCGAAGCCATGGCACACGGCGGCTTCCGCCATCTGATCGTGCTCGACGACCGCGAACCGGTCGGCATCGTCTCCGTCCGCGACATCATCCGCTGCTGGGCACCCAGCCGACGCCACTCGACCACGCTCGCCGCCGGCTGAGCCCGCCGGGCCGGTCCACCGGCCCGCCGGCCTGCGCTCACCGTCTTGGACCCGGTCCAAGGCGGTGAGCGTTCCAAAGTCATACCCAATCGGGACCAAGGACCCTTGAGCTGTTAGGGTTCGGCCCATGAGTGACCTTTTGGAACGCCTGCGCGGACGCGGCTGGCGCATGACCGCGCAGCGGCGCGTCGTGGCCGAGGTCCTCGACGGGGACCACATGCACCTGACCGCCGACGAGGTGCACGCGCGCGCCGCGGACCGGCTGCCGGAGATCTCCCGGGCCACCGTCTACAACACGCTCGGCGAGATGGTCTCGCTCGGCGAGGTCCTCGAGGTCGCCACGGACCGCCGCGCCAAGCGGTACGACCCCAACGCCCACCGCCCCCACCAGCACCTGGTGTGTGCGCGCTGCGGTGCGATCCGGGACGTCCACCCGGCGGGGAACCCGCTGTCGGACCTGCCCGACTCGGAGCGATTCGGCTTCACGATCTCCAACGTCGAGGTCACCTACCGGGGCATCTGCCCGGACTGCGCCGGCGCCTAGCCTCTCGTACGCCCCGAGCCCCCTGCGTCCCTTACGCAGGGGGCTTTTGCGTGTCCGCGATCTCCCGTGCGCCTCGCCCTCCGTATGACTCCGACCCCTTCCCGAATCTGACGGGTCGTCATATTGTCATCGGCGGCCGAAACCCGTCGCTTCCAGCGCCCGATCCGGAAGATTCCGCAAGGAAATTCCGCAAGGAGATCCCGTGGGAGACCCGCACCCGACCCCACCCCATGCACCCCCGCCACGGACCACCACCCCGCCGCCCAAGCTCCACGCCACCGACCTCACCCGCACCTTCGGACGCGGCCCGAAGCAGGTGAACGCGCTCGGGCCGGTGGATCTCGCCGTCGCCCCGGGCGAGTTCACCTGCATCGTCGGACCCTCCGGCTGCGGCAAGTCCACGCTCCTGCGGATCGCGGCCGGGCTGCTCAGGCCCAGCGCGGGCACGCTGGAGATACGCACGGCCGACCCGCGTCCGGCCGCGATGATCTTCCAGGACTACGGCATCTACGACTGGAAGACCGTCCTCGCCAACGTCCGCTTCGGCCTGGACATCCAGCGCGTCCCGCGCAAGGAGGCCGATGCCCGCGCCCGCGACTGGCTGCGGCGGATGGGCCTGGCCGACTTCGCCGACGCCTACCCCTCCGCGCTCTCCGGCGGGATGCGCCAGCGCGTCGCCATCGCCCGCGCTCTCGCCGTCGAGCCGGAGATCCTGCTGATGGACGAGCCGTTCGCCGCGCTCGACGCCCAGCTGCGCACGATCCTCCAGGACGAGCTGCTGGAGCTCACCCAGACCACGCGCACCACGACCCTCTTCATCACGCACAGCCTGGAGGAGGCGATCGTGCTCGGCGACCGGGTGCTCGTGATGTCCGCGCGCCCCGGCCGGGTGATCGCCGAACGGCGCCCGCCGTTCGAACGGCCGCGCTCCGGCACCGTCCGCGACACCCCTGAATTCACGGCCCTGAAGAGCGAGTTGTGGGAACTCCTGCGTGGCGAGGTGCGGACGGAGGCGGTGCCGGTATGAGTCTCACCAAGACCCCGCGGACCGAGGACGGCCTCCTCGTCCGCAAACCGGGCCCGCAGGAACTGCGGCCCGCCCGCACCTACCGCCGCCGGCGCACCCTGGAGATCTCGCTGGCCATCGCGGTCCCGGTGGCCTTGGTCCTGCTGTGGCAGCTGGCCGCCGTCCAGGGCTGGATCGACGACCGCATCTACCCGGCCCCGCAGACGATCATCGAGGACGGCTGGGAGCGCGCGGCCGACGGCGACCTGTGGCCGGACGTCTGGGCCACGCTCAAGCGCGTCCTGGCCGGCTACGCGATCGGCACGATCGCGGGGTACGTCCTCGGCCTGCTCATGGGCTCGCTCTCGTTGGTACGGGCGGCCCTTGAGCCCCTCCTCGACGCGCTGTACGTCGTGCCGAAGCTGGCGCTGCTGCCGATCTTCCTGAACATGTTCGGGCTCGGCGAGGGACCGCAGATCGCCCTGGTCGCCGCGACCGTGTTCTTCTTCGTCTGGATCTCCACGATGGCCGCGGTGCTCGCCGTACCGTCCGGGCACCGCGACGCGGGCCAGGTCTTCGGGGCCTCGCCCTGGCAGATGTTCCGGCACGTCCTGCTGCCCGCGTCCCTGCCCGCCGTCCTGGTCGGCGCGCGGATCGCGGCGGGCGTCGCCGTCCTGGTGATCGTCGCCTCCGAGTCCATCGCCGCGGACAGCGGTCTCGGCAAGCTGATCTTCGAGTCCCGGGCGCTCTTCCAGAACGACGTGATGTTCGTCGGCATCGTCTGCGTCGCCGTCCTCGGCGTCGTCTTCTCCGAGCTGGTCCGCGTCGCGGGCCGGTTCCTCACCCCCTGGGCGCCGCGCGACCGCGGCCGCGGCCAGTCCTGAGTTCTCTTCTGTGCGTACGGAGGCACTGACCCATGCACCTGCGTAAGACACTCCCTGTCCTGCTGCTCGCGGGCGCTCTGCTCGCGTCGACGGGCTGCGCCAAGGAGGACGACGCGCCGCCCGCGTCGGCCTCCGGGCCGCGTGACATCAAGGCCGTCGAGGGCTGCGGCGAGGGCAGCTGGACGGATCCGGCCGATCTCGCCGAGGACCGCGAGCCCGCACGCTGCGAGAAGGGGGCACCGGCCCCGCAGAAGCTGAAGAAGGAGCGCAAGCTGGTCGTGGCGACCGGCACGCTGAGCGCCGAGTACGTGGCGCCGCTCCAAATGGCCGTCGAGAAGGGCGAGTTCAAGAAGGAGGGCCTGGACGTCGAGCTGAAGGTCCTGCCCACGCCGGACGCCCTGCCGCTGCTCGCCAAGGGCGAGATCGACGTCCAGTGGGCGGCGCCCGAGGCGGCCGTGATGAACGGCATCAACGGCGGCTTCGACATCAAGTGGGTGGCCTCCAACTTCGGCCCCGCACCCGAGTCCAAGAGCGGCCTGTGGGTGCGCCTCAAGGACGGCGAGAGCGCCGAGAAGGTGCCGATGGCCGGCCGCACGATGGGCACGCTGATCGGCAAGGGCTCCGTCATCGCGTACCCCATGAGCAAGGCGCTGACGAAGCACGGCGGCGGGCTCGACAAGGTCGACTTCCGCCAGCTCGGCTCGGCGGACGTGCTGACCGCCCTGGAGAACGGCGGGGTCGACTCGGCCTGGCTGCTCGACCCCGTGTGGAAGAAGGTCGACGGCAACGACACGTTCGCCTTCCTCGGCGGGCAGCCGCTCGGCGAGCCGCTGGGCGGCGCGCTGTTCGGCCCCAATCTGCTCACCAAGGACAAGGACGCCGGGGTGGCCTTCCTGCGCGCCTATGTCCGTACGGTCAACACGTACTTCGCGGACGACTACAAGTCGGACCCGGCCTTCGTGACGGAGCTGGCGAAGCTCCTGAAGATCGACGAGTCGGTGGTGAAGGCGACGCCGTCGCTGCGGATGGACTGGGAGATCCGCAAGGGCACGACGGACCGGCTGCAGGACGCGTACGAGGAGGCCGGGGTCGCGGAGGGTGACCGGGTGCCGGAGTCGGATGCGGTCGACCGCTCGTTCTACGCGGAGGCGGTCGGTCACAAGCTGTGACGGAGCGGTGCGGATACGACCAAGGGCCCGGATCCTGAGGATCCGGGCCCTTGGCCTTCAGTAGCGGGGACAGGATTTGAACCTGCGACCTCTGGGTTATGAGCCCAGCGAGCTACCGAGCTGCTCCACCCCGCGTCGGTGAATATGACTGTACGGGACGGTGGTGGGCCGGTGCAAATTGGTTACCCCGGGGCACCCCGAGCGTCACGCAGTGAGTTCCTGCTGGAGGGCCTCGCTCAGGCGGGCCGCGCGTTCCGTTACCTCCGGCGGGCCGTTCGAGACGGCCTTTGCGCACCACTTCTGTGCCTCGGGGAGATCGCCACGACGCGCGTAGAGCAGGGCCAGGCGCAGGGCCGCGCGGCCGTGGCCCGCGTCGGCCGCGCGCGTCCACCAGACCAGCGCCTCCGGCTCGGCGCCCTCGCGGGCCAGGAGCAGACCGAGGTTGAACGCGCCGCCGAGGCTGCCCGCCTCGGCCGCGGCCCGGTACCAGCGCGCCGCGGCGACCACGTCGTCGCGGGCCGCGGCGAACGTGCCCACCCGGACCTGCGCCCGCCGGTGCCCCAGCTCGGCCGCCCGCTCGTACCACTCCTCGCACTCGGTCTTGCCGCCCGCGGCCTCGCCGAGGATCACGTCCTCGCGCGGCCCGCGGTCGAGCACGGTGGCCAGCCGGTACGCGGCCTCGGCGCTGCCGCCGCCCGCCGCGCAGCGCAGATGGCGCTCGGCGGCCTGCTGGTCACCCTCGCGCAGCAGCACGATGCCGACCTGCAGCGCGGCCTCGGTGTGCCCGGCCGCGGCGGCCCGCTCGTACCACTCGAAGGCGACGGGCTCCTCGTCCCGGCCCGCGTAGAGGATGCCGAGGTTGAAGGCCGCGTCGACGCTGCCCGCCTCGGCCGCCTTGGAGAACCAGGGCTCGGCGCCCGAGGCGTCACCGGCCTGCATCAGCAGGACGGCGAGCGCGTTGGCCGCCTCGCGGTGCCCGGCGTACGCGGCACGGCGGTACCACTGCTCGGCCTGCCGGCTGCGCTTCTGCTCGGCGCAGAGCAGACCGAGGTTGTACGCGCCGTTCACATCGCCCGCGTCCATGGCGGCGCGGTACCAGCGCTCGGCGGTCTGGGTCTCGCCGCGCTCCGCGTGCAGCGCGCCGAGCGCGTTGGCCGCGTTGCCGTCTCCGTCCTGGGCGGCTTTCAGCCACCACACGGCAGCGTTGTCCTCGTCACCCGCGTCGCGCAGCAGGAACCCGAGCGCGCAGGCTGCGCGCGCCTCGCCGTCCTTCGCGGACGTGAGGTACCAGCGGCCCGCCTCCTTGAGGTCGCCGCGGCGCTCCAGGATCGCGCCGAGCTGCAGCGCGGCCCGGCGGTGCCCGCGCGCGGCGGCCTGCCGGTAGAACTGTTCGGCCTCGGCGAGCAGGCTGCCGCCGAGGATCCGGCTGCCGGTGTCGGGTTCGGCGCTCTCGCGCTCCGCGCCGGAATCCGTGGCGGTCGGGACGCCGCGGGTCTCGGCGGCGCGGCGCTCCAGGGCGCGCGCGAGCCGGTAGGCGGCCTCGCGGTGGCCGTGCTCGGCGGCGGCGCGCATCCAGCGCTCGGCGCCGACGTCGCTGCGGTGCTCCAGGAGGTCGGCGAGCGCGTAGGCGCCGAGGGCGTGGCCCTGCTCGGCGGACTGGCGCAGCCAGTACTCGGCGGCGGGCTCGTCACCGCGCTCGCGGTGGTGGCGGCCGAGCGCGTGCGCGGCGGCGGAGGAGCCGGCCACGGCGGCGATCCGCCACCAGCCGGCCGCCTCGTCGGCATGGCCGCGCTGGTGCAGCAGGACCCCGAGATTGTTGGCGGCGGCACGGTCGCCGTCCGCGGTGGCTCTGCGGAGATACGGTTCGGCGCCATCGAGGTCGCCGCGGCGCAGGAGCAGGGAGCCGAGCACGCTCATCGAGGCGATGTCGCCGCATGCGGCAGCCTCGCGATGACGTGCTTCATCGACGGCCGTGGCCGGATCCTCCCGGTCGGCCGACTGCGGAAGTCGCCCTGTCTCCAACAGAGTTGCCCTGTCCCCCATAGTTTCCATCGTCGCACCACCTGCAACCCGGGTACACCTGGTATACCCCGACCCGTGAGGTCACTTCAGCGTTTTGTCGACATGCCCACAGGGAGACAAGTCAAACACAGTTCTGCCAACTCCCCCCGCATGGCGCAGTTGTCACACGCGGGGTTGCCAACTGCCCCCACGTTCAAGGGACATGAGTGCGACGGGCCGGCCGGGTCCCGGACATGAGCGCGGACATGAGCCCGGACATGACGAAGGCCCGGATTCCTTTACGGAATCCGGGCCTAGGTCGTTCAGTAGCGGGGACAGGATTTGAACCTGCGACCTCTGGGTTATGAGCCCAGCGAGCTACCGAGCTGCTCCACCCCGCGCCGTTGTGCCAAAACCGTACCACGGCGCGAGGTGGTGCTCTGACCTGCTCAGTCCTCCTTGCGGGCCTTGCCCTCGGCCTCGACCGCCCGCTGGACGGCCTCCTCGGCCTTCTTCATGGCCTCGTCGTAGCCCGAGAGGTCGCCTTCCTTCAGCGCCTTGTCCGCCTCGTCGAAGGCCTTCTGCGCCTCGTCGAGCGCCTCCTTGACCGTCGGATCGCTGGAGGGCGGCGGTGTGGGCTTGTCCGGGTCCTCCTTGGGCGGATCCTCCGGATCCTGGCCCTGCGCACCGAAGACCGCGTCGAAGCTCTCCGCCAGCGTGTCCCTGAAGACGGGGTCACGCGCGCCCGTGTACGAGACGCCGACCTTCTTCAGAAGCGGATAGTTGGCGCTGCCGCCCTTCACGTAGACGGGCTCGATGTAGAGGAAGCCGTCGTCGATCGGGATCGTCAGGAGATTGCCGTAGACGATGTCCGAGTCGGTGCCTCTGAGGTCACGGACGAAGGTCGCGACCTCGTTGTTGCCGTTGAGCTCGGACTGGAACTGCTGGGGTCCCGGTACGTCCGATTTCACGTTGAGGACTCTTATCGTCCCGTACTCGCTGCTCGTGGCATCGGCATCGACCGCCATGAACGCCTGGAGATTGGGCCGTCCGTTGGGCGTGAACGTGGTCGTCAGCGAGAACTTCTGCTCCAGCTGCTCGGCCGTCTTGCCCTTCTGCGGCATCTTCAGGCTCTGGTAGTACGGCGGGACCGCGTTCTTCTCCTTGTTGGTCGGGTCGTCCGGCACCTGCCAGACGTCCGAACCGGAGTAGAACTGGCGCGGGTCCTCGACGTGGTACCGCGTGAGCAGCTCGCGCTGGACCTTGAACAGGTCCTGCGGGTAGCGCATGTGGTCCTTGAGCTCGGCCGAGATGGCGCTCTTCTTCTCGACGGTGCCCGGGAACGCGTTCATCCACGTCTTGAGGACCGGGTCCTTGTCGTCCCACTGGTACAGCTTCACCGTGCCGTCGTACGCGTCGACGGTGGCCTTCACCGAGTTGCGGATGTAGTTGACCTGGTTCTGCTGGGCCACCACCGCGCGCTGGTTGTTGGCCGCCGTGAGCGAGTCGGCCGTGGTGTCGCCGAGGGTCGTACGGGACGCGTACGGATAGCCGTTCGTCGTCGTGTACGCGTCGACGATCCACTGGATCTTGCCCTTGATCACGGCCGGGTAGGCGTCACCGTCGATGGTCAGCCACGGGGCGACCGCCTCGACGCGCTCCTTGGGCGTGCGGTTGTAGAGGATCCGCGAACCCTCACCGATCGCTCCCGAGTACATGATCTGCGGCTCGCTGAACGCGACCGCGTACGCCGCACGGTTGACCGGGTTGGAGAGGTTGACCCCGCTGTCGCCTTCGTAGCTGGTGGTCTTCTCGCCGTCCGACTCGTAGTCGAGCTCCTTCTGCGGACCGCCGACGATCGAGTACTGCTCGGTCTTCTCGCCGTAGTAGATCCGCTGCTCGTACGAGGGCAGCTGGCCCTTGGTCGGCAGGCCCTTGTCCGTGAAGTCAGGGGAGCCGGCCGGGTCGGCGTTGGGGTCGGTCTCGGTGCCCTTCGCCGTCACCGCGCCGTAGCCGTGGGTGTAGGTGAAGTGGTCGTTGATCCAGTTCCGCTTCGGGATGCCGTCGAGGTCCAGCTCGCGCAGACCGATGACGGTGTCCTGCTCCTTGCCGTCGACGTTGTAGCGGTCGACGTCGAGCGTGGTCGGGAACTGGTAGTACTTGCGCTTGCGCTCGAGCTGGTCGAACGTCGGGCCCACGACATTGGGGTCGATCAGGCGGTAACTGGCCTGTGTGTCGGCCTGCTTGCGCTGGTCGGCCTTGGCGGCGTCGGAGCCACCGGTCTTGCCCTTGCCTCCGTAGTCGGAGATCTGGGTGCCATCGATGTCGTACGCCTTGCGCGTGGCCTCGATGTTCTTCTCGATGTACTCCTGCTCCTTGGCCTGCTCGTTCGGCTCGACCTGGAACTTCTGCACGATGGCCGGGTAGAGGCCGCCGATCAGGATCGCCGAGAGCACCATCAGGCCGAAGCCGATGACGGGGAGCTGCCAGGTGCGGCGCCACAGCGTCGCGAAGAAGAGCACGGCGCAGATCGCCGCGATGCAGAACAGGATCGTCTTCGCCGGCAGATACGCGTTGGCGTCGACGTAGCGCAGACCCGTCCAGTTGCCCGTGGCCTTGAAGTCACTGGACTTCACCGCGAGCCCGTACCGGTCGAGCCAGTACGCCACGGCCTTGAGGGCCACGAACAGGCCGAGCAGCACCGAGAGATGGCCGGTCGCGGCCGAGGTGGCGCGGGCACCGCCGGTGACCCGCAGGCCCCCGTACAGGTAGTGCGTGAGCGCGGCGGCGATCAGCGAGAGCACGGCGGCCGCGAAGCCGAAGCCGAGCAGGAAGCGGTACCAGGGCAGGTCGAAGGCGTAGAACGCCACGTCCAGGCCGAACTGGGGGTCCTTCTGGTTGAACGGCACCCCGTTCACCCACATCAGCCACGTACGCCACTGGCCCGCCGCGGACGCACCGGCGATCAGGCCGACGAGCGCGGTGATCGCGAGCAGGATCCACTTCTTGAACGGGGCGATGCCCATCCGGTAGCGGTCGAGGCTCTGCTGTTCCAGCGACATGGCGCTCAGCGGCGGCCGGAGCCGGTGCGCCAGCCAGATGTTGACACCGACGGCGGCGGCCATGAGCAGGCCGAAGACGGTGAACAGGCCGATCTTCGTCCACAGCGTCTTCGTGAAGACCGACGAGTAGTTGACCGACCGGTACCACAGCCAGTCCGTCCAGAACCCGGCGAACATCACGAACGCCATGGCGAGCACGGCGAGGACGCCGAGCGTCATGAGCAGGGTGCGGACACGCCGGGACGGACGGCCCACTCTGATCCGTGGCCCCGACGGGGGGCCTGAGCCGCGGTCCGGCATCTGGAAAGCCAAGGTGCGCACCTCGAAGTTCGGCGTCGATTTGGGGGCTCCGCGATCGTAGAGCCCACTCGTGCAACTTACTGAAGCTTTACGCAGTTCCCGGACCCGGGTTGGCGTTTCCGATCCGTGATGTGGATTCACGGCGGCCCGGGGCGGCCGGATTCCAGTTCCGGGGTGCGAACCAGGCAGGATATGGCGCATGTCGAATGTTTCTGCCTCCGGCTCCCCGATGGCCGCGAGCCCGCTGACCCGTGCCGTACTCGAAATCGACGAGTACGTGGGCGGTCTCGGCTGGGATCAGCCCGCCCGACTCTTCGCCCTGGTGGACACCGCCAAACTGCGTGCGCAGGAACCGGGTCTGGCCGACCGGCTCGGCCTGACCGGTGAGGAGACGGCCGGTGCGCTGACCCCCATCGAGCAGGACGAACTCCCTGCGGGCGCCCCGCTCGACGAGTTCCTCGGCAAGATCGCCTGGCCTGACGCGGTGGCCGGCTGCGCGCTCACGGTCGAGCGTCTGATGCTGCCGCCGTCGGCTGAGGCGTCCGTGCCGGACGGTCTGAGCGCGGCGCAGCTGACGAAGTGGGTCGACGAGCACCCGGACCGCCAGGAAGTACGGATGACGGTGGGCGTGCTGCGCAAGGGTGGCCGCGAGTCGGCGCTGCGGCTGCGCGCGAAGGACACCCCGACGGAGGTCCTGACCGGCTCGGACCTGGTCCCGGGGCTTGCGGAGGCTCTCGCGGCGACGTTCGCCGACTGAGCCCGGGCCGTATCCCGGTCAGGCCTAGGGCCTGTCCGGCGGATCACGCCTGGGACGGGCCCTAGCTCTTCGAGCAGGACGGCAGATCCGAGGTCTTGCCCTCGCGGATCTTCGTCAGGGAGTCCAGCGCATCGTCGATGGTCTTCACCTTCACGAGGGTGAGGCCGTCGGGGATGTCCTGGGCGGCCGAGGCGCAGTTGGCCTCGGGGGTGAGGAAGTACTCGGCGCCCTTGCTGCGCGCGCCGACGGTCTTCATCTCGATGCCGCCGATCGGGCCGACCTTGCCGCTGTCGTCGATGGTGCCGGTGCCCGCGACGAAGGTGCCGCCCGTGAGGTCCTCGGGGGTCAGCTTGTCGACGATGCCGAGCGCGAACATGAGGCCGGCGCTGGGGCCGCCGACGTCGGCGAGCTTGATGTCGATGGTGAACGGGAACGTGTGGTCGGTCCCGGCCTGGATGCCGACGATCGCCCGGCCGTCCTCGGGCGCCTTCTCGGTGGTGACGGTGACCTGCTCGGTCGCCGTGGCCTCCTTGCCGGCCTTCTCGGCCGCGGCGGCGTCCGATGCGGGGACGATCGTGAAGACGACCTTCTCGCCCGGCTTGTGCTTGGTGACAAGCTTGGCCACGTCGGCGGGCTCCTCGACGACCTTGCCGTCCACGTTCTTGATCACGTCACCGGCGTGCAGGGTGCCCTCGGCCGGGCTGTCCTTGAGGACGCTGCCGACGACGACGCGGGACTTCACGGGGATGTCCAGCTCCCGCAGCGCCGCGACCTTGGCGCTCTCCTGGGACTCGCTGAACTCCTCGGCGTTCTCCTGCGTCGACTCCTCCTCCGTCTTCCCGTCGGGGTAGAGGGTGTCGTGCGGCACCACGAGGTTGTCGTGCGCCATCCAGCCGTAGACGGCCTCGAAGAGGTTCATCTTGTAATCGGCGCTGGTCACACGGACCGTCGTCATGTTGAGGTTGCCGGTCGTCGGGTACGTCTTGTGGCCCGAGATCTGGAGCACCGGCTCGCCGTCGTGCTCACCCAGGGTGTTCACCGTGGGGCCCGGGGTCATCTCCGAGTACGGCACTTTGATGAGCACACCGGCACAGAGCAGCGCGATCAGCAGCAGAGTGGAGGCGAGCATGGTCGCGGTGCGGCGAGGCATGGAACGACAGTACGGGACGCGCCTGTGGGTGCACCCCCGGGGCCGGTCCGTCCGGGGTCAGGCGGCGTCGGTGCCGGTGCCCGCCTTCGCGCCGCTGTCCATGGCCTCGCGGAACCGCGCATAGCCCGCGAGCTCGGTGACATCGCCCGTGCGTCCGGACTTACGGGCGCGCGTGGCCCAACTTCCCCACAGGGCCGCTCCGATCGCGGCGAAAAGCGGAATCAGCAGCCATGCGAGCGACCCCATGCCGACCTCCCGACCCCAACTGTCCGATCACTACTGAGTGATCAGCAGATTAACCATCCGTACCGACAACGCTCGCGGCAGGGGTCGGGTTACGCAACCGGAGGGGGGCCTGCGGGACGAACTCCCGCGCGGAAAGGAGAAATCCCCGCCCCGCGTGCGCGAATTCAGCAGGCGCCGACCCATTCCTCCGTACCGTCGGAGAATTTCTGGTGCTTCCAGATCGGCACCTCGTGCTTGAGGGTGTCGATCAGCTTGCGGCTGGCCTCGAAGGCCTCGCCGCGGTGCGGGCAGGAGACGGCGACGATGACCGCGATGTCGCCCACTTCCAGGTCGCCCACGCGGTGGACCGCCGCGAGCGCGCGCACCGGATAGTCGGCGACGACCTTCTCGGCGATCCGGCGCAGCTCGGCCTCGGCGGAGGGGTGGCACGAGTACCCCAGGGAGTCGACATCGGCGCCCCCGTCGTGATTGCGCACGGTGCCCACGAACAACGTGGTGCCGCCCGCGGCGCTGTCACCGACGGCCGCGTACACCTCGTCGAGGGAGAGCGGGGTGTCGCGGATCGCAAGCAGCCGGATCGGGTCGTGCGCCGCCTGCTCGCCTGGGTGGTCATACCGTGCAGCCATGCCGTCCATGGTGCCGTACGGGTGTGACATCGCGGAATAGCGCATTCGCCCGGGCGCGGGGGGTCGGACTCGGAGGGTCCTACAGGAGGTGGAGGGGGTAGGTGTGCGCTCGTGGCCGGACAGTCCCCTCCCGCCCGGGGGCCGAAGCCCTTTCCAGGCTATCGACGCCCACTGACAACGAGCCCGACCGCGGCGAAGCGCCGCCGCACCGGCCCCTCAGACCCCCCGCCGCTTCCGCGCCCGCCGGACCACCGCCGCCGCACCCAGCAGCGCCACCGTCGCGCCCGCCGCGCCCGCGGCCGTCGCGTCCTTGCGGCCGAGGCGGCGGCCCGCCACGGTGTGGCGGCCCTGGACCTCGTCGAGGAGTTCGGCGAGGACCTCCTCGTTCGTCCACTGCGGCCGCCAGCCCGCGTCGTGCAGCCGGCTGACGCTGACGACCCACGGGTGCATCGTGTACGCGAGGTCGCCCGCCGGGGACGGGGTGAGGCCGATGCGGTGCAGCCGGGCCGCGGCGCCGAGGGCGACCGTGGACGGCAGCTCCATGCGGCGGATGCCGCTCAGCTCCTCGACCTCCTCCTGCTCAAGCCACCCCTCGCAGCCGACGGCCAGCTCGCCGTCGACCTTCTCCAGGACCGCGTACTCCAGCGCGCTGCACAGATCGTCCACGTGGCAGAACTGCCAGGTGGGGCGCGAGCCCGCCACGACAAGGAGGCGGGGCGACTCGAAGTACCTGGTCAGGGCCGTGTCCGTACCGCCGACGAGGACGGCGGGGCGCAGGACCGTGACGTTGAGGCCGGGGTGCGCGCGAGGGGCGCGGCGGGCCAGGCGCTCGATCTCCAGGAGGTCGCCGACGCCCGTGGCCTCCGCGGTGGCCTTGAGCTCGGCGTCCTCGGACAGCGGCAGCTCGTTCTCGGGCAGCGCGCCGTAGACCATCGCCGAGGTGCACAGCACCACGCGGTGCACGCCGGCCGCGGCGGCCGCGGTGAGCACGGTCTGGGTGCCGCGCACGTTGTACGCGGTGCGGGCGGCGGCGTCCGTCTCCAGGTCCAGGTCGAGCGCCAGGTGGACCACGGCGTCGGCGCCGCGGAGCTTCTCGGCGATGGCCGGGTCCCGTACGTCCAGGATGTGCCACTGCGCGGCGGCGCACTCACCGCGCCGCTCGTCGATGGCGATGACCTGCTTGATCTCGTCGGATGCGGCCAGGCGCTCGACGAGGCGCGCGCCCACGCCCATCGCCGCGCCGGTCACGGCGACCACGGGGCCGCGGCCGGCGGGGGTTGAGCCGTTTCGCGCTGCGCGAACCTTCGGATCCGGGGAACTCACCAGGCGTCTCCAGCGGTTGTCTTCAGTACGTACGTGAATGACGCGTACGTACCAGGTGGCGTCCATCCTGCCGCAGCCCGTGCGGTGGCGGAGCACCGAGGCCCGAAGCGGGCCGGGTGTCTAGGCTGGGTGGTGAAAGACGGGCAGCCGCCGCCGGCACCAGCCGGCGGCCCTACGAGCCGAGGATTCCCGTGAGTGACACCCCATTCGGATTCGGCCTTCCGCCGGAGGAGCCCGACAACGGCGACGAGGGCAAGAAGAAGGATCAGCAGGGCGGCGGTGGCCAGGGCGGCGTTCCGGGGAACCCCTTCGGTTTCGGCTTCCCGGGAGCCGGCGGCCCGGGCGGTGACAATCCGTTCGCCGCGATGTTCGGGTCGATGAATCCGAATGATCTGGGCGCCGCCTTCCAGCAGCTCGGCCAGATGCTCTCGTACGAGGGCGGGCCGGTGAACTGGGACATGGCGAAGCAGATCGCGCGCCAGACCGTGTCGCAGGGCACCGCGGACGGCACGAAGGACGCGTCCGTCGGCACCGCGGAGCGCTCCGCGGTCGAGGAGGCCGTGCGCCTCGCGGACCTGTGGCTCGACGGGGTGACCTCGCTGCCCTCGGGTGCGAACACGGCGGTGGCCTGGTCGCGCGCGGAGTGGGTCGAGGCCACGATCCCGGTGTGGCAGGAGCTCGTGGACCCGGTCGCGGAGCGCGTGGGGAACGCGATGGGTGATGTGCTGCCCGAGGAGATGCAGGCCATGGCGGGCCCGCTCATCGGGATGATGAAGTCCATGGGCGGCGCCATGTTCGGCCAGCAGATCGGCCAGGCCGTGGGGGTGCTCGCGGGCGAGGTCGTCGGTTCGACGGACATCGGTCTGCCGCTCGGCCCGGCCGGCAAGGCGGCGCTGCTGCCGGTGAACATCGCGGCGTTCGGCAAGGACCTGGGCATCGACCAGAACGAGGTGCGGCTCTACCTCGCGCTGCGCGAGGCCGCACACCAGCGGCTCTTCGCGCATGTGCCGTGGCTGCGCTCGCACCTGTTCGGTGCGGTCGAGGGCTATGCGCGCGGCATCAAGGTCGACACCTCCAAGCTGGAGGACGTGGTCGGCCAGTTCGACCCGCAGAACCCCGAGGAGCTGCAGAACGCGCTGCAGCAGGGCATGTTCCAGCCCCAGGACACCCCCGAGCAGAAGGCCGCGCTCGCCCGTCTGGAGACGGCGCTCGCGCTGGTCGAGGGCTGGGTGGACGCGGTGGTGCACGAGGCCGCGAAGGACAGGCTGACCTCGGCGAACGCCCTGCGCGAGACGCTGCGCCGGCGCCGCGCGAGCGGCGGTCCGGCCGAGCAGACCTTCGCGACGCTGATCGGTCTGGAGCTGCGTCCGCGCCGGCTGCGCGACGCCGCGCGCCTGTGGGCCTCGCTCACGGACGCCCGCGGGCTCGACGGCCGTGACGGTCTGTGGGCGCACCCGGACATGCTGCCGACCGCGAAGGACCTGGACGACCCGGACGGGTTCGTGCACCGCGGCGAGAGCGCGGACGCGTCGGGCGAGGACGAGCCGAAGCTGGACTTCGACGCGATCGACAAGATGCTGGGTGAGGCGGCGGGCTCGGGTCCCGACCTCAAGAAGAAGAACGACGACGAGGACGACGACAGCAAGTGACCCTGCAGGAGAACGCCACGCTCGTACTGAAGGCGTACGAGGACCAGCCGGAGCTGCGCGAGCAGTATCTGGACCACTTGGCAGCGCACGACGACGGCATGTGGAAGGCCTGTGAGGCCGGGCATCTGACGGCCTCCGCCCTGGTGATCGACCCCACGCGGGGCAAGGTGCTGCTCACGCTGCACAAGAAGCTGAACATGTGGCTGCAGATGGGCGGCCACTGCGAGCCCGGTGACGTGTCGCTGGAGGCCGCGGCGCTGCGCGAGGGCGCCGAGGAGTCCGGGATCGAGGGGCTGACGCTGCTCGACGGCGGTCCGGTGCGCCTGGACCGGCATCCGATTCCGGGGCCGTGCCACTGGCATCTGGACGTCCAGTACGCGGCGCTCGCGCCGGCCGGTGCGGTGGAGGCGATCAGCGACGAGTCGCTCGATCTGAAGTGGTTCGCGTACGAGGAGGTGGCCTCCGTGGCCGACGACTCCGTCGTACGGCTTCTGGAGCGGACGCGGGCCCGGCTGAAGTAGGACCCACGCGTGAGGGGCGGGTGCCGGATGGCGCCCGCCCCTCACGTAGGTCCGACCGGTCCGCTACGACCAGGCGTTGCCCTGGTTCTGGCCGCGGGCGCCCTGCTGGCCCGCGCCGAACTGGGCGGCGACGCCGGAGCCGATCACCGCGTTCTGCGGCGGCATGACCTCGCTGGGCTGCACCAGGACGTAACCCTGGCCGAGGAAGCTGAGCTCCCAGCCCTCGCCGGTGTTGCCGCGGCGGCGGCGCACGCTGGAGTTGGTCGTCTGCGCCTGCATCTGCACGCGCAGGGAGGTCGACCAGGCGACGATCGCGTCGGCGTCGACGCTCACGTACTTCTCGGGCGTGACCTGCATCATCAGCGGCTGGCCCGAGGTCATGAGCGCGACCTTGCCGGTGCCGGTGATGTTCAGCTGGTACTTGCCGGATCCGGAGATCCCGTACTGGCTGTCCACCGCGACCACTTCGTGGTTGAGCTGGGTGTCCAGGGCGAGGACGTACGAGCTGTCCACCGTGAGGCCCTCGCGCTCGACGTCCACGATGTGGATGTACTGCGCGAGGTTCGCGAGGTAGATCGTGCCCTGGCCCGAGCAGCGCATCAGGTCGAGACCCTCGCCCGTGCGGGCGCGGGCACGGCGCTGGCCCTGCGACTGGTACTCGCCGTCGAACTCGACGAGGCCCTGGTAGGCGACCATCGCGCCCTTGCGGGCGAGGAGGTCGTCATGGCCCTGCAGGTTGACCCGCAGCAGCTGCGGGTTCTGCAGGGCGTAGCGCTCCTGCGTCTGGTTCTCGGTCTGGCTGAAAAGCGCACTCTGCATGATTGGTTCGCTCCCCCTCAGCCCCGGACCCGCAGGCGGTCGGAGCTGTCCTCGCTCGGCTGTACGACGACGATGCCCTGACCGGAGAAGGCCATCTGGTAGGCCTCTCCGCTGCCCCGCCCGACGAGGGAGGAGGCCTTGAAGCTGCGCTTGCCCTTCACCTTGAGGTTCGGGGACCAGGCGAGCAGGGCGTCGGGGTCGACGTACGTCTCGTCGTCGCCGCGGCCGCAGTCGACGACGAGCGGCGTGCCGCGCGAGGTGATGGCGACCCAGCCGGTGCCGGCGACCGACACGTTCCACAGGCCCTGGCCGGCGAACTTGGCCATGCCCTTGACCTTCTCGACGCCCCACTGCAGGTGGGCGTCGAAGGCCAGGAGGTTGGTGCCGTTGACCGAGATCGAGTCGTTGTTGAGGTTGATCACGACCACGTCGGCTCCGTAGTCGGCCAGGTAGAGCAGGCCGTCTCCGGTGCACTTCATGAGCGGGGCGCCTTCGCCGGTGATCCACTGCGAGGCGATCTGGCGGACGGCCGGCGGGTTGGGCTCGTACTGGATGAAGCCTTCGTACGACACCATCGAGCCGGTGCGCGCGTAAAGGTCCTGGCCGGAGGCCATGGCGACCTTCAGCATGGTGCGGCCGTGGTTCTCCATGCGAGCGGCCATCGGGGTCGGGGCGTAGCCCTGGAGTTGCTGCATCATTTTTCGGGCTCCCTCAGACCTCGTAGGGCTGGACAACGATGAAGTTCCCGGGCGCGCCCCGGAACTGGAGGTTGACGGTCTCGCCGCTGTGACCGGGGAACGAGTTCCGGCGCAGGCGGACCTGGCTGGAGATGATCACCTGGGCGGCGGAGGACCAGGCCACGATCGCGTTGCTGTCCGCGTACGTGGTGGGCGTGACCGGGAGGACCACGGGGATGCCGTGGGTCTTCACGATGACGGTGCCCGTGCCCTGGAACTGCATGGTGAACAGGGCACCGCCGGGAATGCCGTGACCCTCGATGCGCCGCACTTCGTGCTGCAGCGTCTCGTCGAAGGCGAGGACGTTCTCGGCGGAGACGCAGATGCCGTCGCCCTGCAGCTCGATGGAGTGCAGATGGGCGCCGTTCTCGGCGAGGAAGACCTGGCCGCGGCCGGAGCAGCGCATCAGCTGCATCTCCTGGCCGGTGGCGTTGCCGATGATGCGCCCGGCGAAACCGGCGCTCTTGTACGAGAAGTCGACCTTGCCCTGGTACATCACCATGCTGCCCTGGCGGGCCAGGACGGGGGTGCCGCCCATGTTGAGGTCGACCCGCATCATCTGCTGGTTCTGCGGGGTCCAGCGGGCGCCGGTCGCGGTCTCCTTGAACGGCTGGAGCGCGGCCTGCAGACCGGGAGCCGCCGCCTGCTGCGGCTGCATGCCGTACGCGGCGGGGGCACCGGCCTGTCCGGGCATGCCCGGCGGCTGGCCGAAGCCCTGCGGCGCGGCGGGCTGGCCCGGGACCTGACCAGGCACCTGACCCGGGACCTGACCGAACTGCGGCTGCTGCGGCGGCTGCTGGCCGTAGCCGGGCGGCGGCGCGGGCTGGCCGGGCGCGGGGGCCGGCGGCGGGACGGTGCCCGCGGGCATCGGCGCGACGACGGTGGGGGCCGTGTGGACGCTCGGCTGCTGCGGCTGCGGCGGCGGGGCCTGTTGCGGGGCCGGGGCACCGAAGTTCGGGGCCGGGGCGGGCGCGGGGGCCGGAGCGGGACCGCCGGCGGGAGCGCCGAAGGCCGGGGGTGCGGCGGGGGCCGGTCCACCCGCGGGAGCACCGAATGACGGCGCGGCCTGCGGCTGCTGGGCCTGGGGCTGCTCCTCGGCGACCTCGCCGCCGAAGTTCTTCAGCAGCGCGTCGAGGCCGCCGTCGAAGCCCTGGCCGATGGCGGCGAACCGCCACACGTCCTTCAGGTAGAAGTCGCCGAGCATCACGGCGCGCTCGGTGGTGAACTCCGAGCCGTCGAAGGCGTACCGGCACACCTCCTCGCCGCCCGCCACGATCCGGATGTAGCCGGGACCGATCTGCGACATCTGTCCGTTGCCGTCGATGGTCGCGGTGAAGGACAGCCGCTGGATCTGCTGCGGAATACGGTCGAGCGTGACCCGGAACGCTTCGGTGTCACCGGCCTGCGCACCGAGCAGCTGCAGCGACTCCTCGGGGGATTTGGGCTGGTTGAAGAAGATGAAGTACCGGTCGTCGGAGAGCTGTTCGTTGGCGTCGAGCCCGAAACAGCTGATGTCGAAAGTGAGCCCCGGGGCGTTGATCTGTACACCTACGTACAGATCTGTCCCCGAGGTGAGGTCACTGATCTTGGCCTTGTGGCCGCGTTGGAAGTCCCTGGCCATGCGTAACGACCGTCCCCCATCCCGATGGTGTGTGCGTCGCGCGTCAGGCTAACCGCAAATCCTGGGAACGGGCCAAGCCGGGACAGACTCGGTACACAGCGACACCTGTCGTGACAGGGTGCACCTACTCGCTGCGGGCCGCCGGGAGATGCGGCAGCCGTTCGGCCGCGACCACTCCTTCGAGGTAGCCACGTGCCCTTTCCGTACGAGGATAGGACTCCAGGAGACGCCAGAAACGGGGGCCGTGTCCTGGCACGAGGAGATGCGCAAGCTCGTGCAGGAGAACGTAGTCGACCACGTATTCGGGCATGCCCTGCAGGCGGTGCGAGAGGCGGATGCTGCCCTCGGCGGGTGTGCAGGAGCCCCAGCGCGTGTTCTGGTTCGTCACCCACCGTACGGAGGTGGGCTCGGCGCGGCCCTCGAAGTACTGCTCGGACAGGAGCTCCGCGCGCTCGGCGAGTTCGGCGTCGCCGAGGAGGCGCTTGCTCTCCTGCGCGGCGAGCTTGTCGAGCATCACACCGACCCAGCGCTGCTCCTCGGCCTCGGACATCCGGGCCGGAATGAGCACGATGGTGCGGTCGCCCTCGCGGTACGCGGAGACGGTGCGGCGCCGGCGGGCGCTGCGGCGTACCTCGACCGGGCCGTTGTCCGGGAGCTTCTGGTCCGCCCGCGTCCGGTCCGTTCTTGCCCGGTCCGTGCTCCCCTGGTCCGCGCTCGCCGCTGAGCCGCGTGGCGGCTGGTGCTTCGTGCTGCGCTGTGGGCTTCCGGCGCGGTGCAGTGGGTCGGCGGGCACGCCCCGACGTTACCGGCTGCGGGTGGCGGAAGTCCCGTCTCCGGGGCGGTTCGGAGTGGGTTCGGCCTGTGGACGGCAAGCACCGCTGCCACGTTAGTACGACTTATGCGGCGGCCTGTGGACAACTTTCTGCAGGGTCGGCGGCTTCTGGTCCAAGGTGTCCGCATGCATCCGCGACTCAAGACCTCGCTCCTGCGCGCCTGGCGCGATCTCACCACGCTGCAGTACGGCGTGACACCCGCCCATGCCCGCACCCTCGGGCCCGTCGGCCCGGCCGTCCTCGCCCTGTTCGGGCTGCTCGACGGGACCCGGGGGCTGCCGTTGTTACGGACGGAAGGCGCACGCCTGGGGCTGGCCGACGGCCAGGTCGACGCGCTGCTCGGACGGCTCGCCGCGTCCGGGCTGCTGGACGACGCGACGCTGGGCGCGGGCGATCCGGCGGTCGCCGCGCTGCGCGCCGGACCGGCGGGCGAGGGACGCCTCGCTCCCGAGCTCGCCGCGCTCTCCCTGCGGGACGCACGACCGGGCGGCGGGCCGATACGGCTCGTCGCGCGCCGGGAGCGCTGGGTGCAGGTGCGCGGAGCGGGGCGGGTCGGGGCCCAGGTGGCGGCGCTGCTCGCGGGCTCCGGGGTCGGGCGCGTCGATGTGGTCGACAGCGGTTTTGTGCAGCCGGTCGACGTGACGCCCGGCGGGCTGCCCGAGGCGGCGGTCGGGGAGCGCAGGTCGGAGGCCGCGCGACGGCTCGTACGGCAGTGCGCGCCCGGACTGCCCCCGCGCTCCCGGACACGTCGGCCCCGGCTGGGCACGTCGCGGCCGCCGGGCCGGCGGGATGCGGTGCGCCGGGCGGTGGTCCCCGGTCCGGCGCTCGTGGTGCTGACTCCGCGGGACGGTCTCGCGGCGTACGCACCCGACCCCGTCGAGGCCGAGCAGCTGATGGCCTCCGGCACACCTCACCTCTATGCGGGGGTCGTCGAGTCGACCGGCTTCGCGGGACCGCTCGTGCTGCCCGGTGCGACGGCCTGTGCCGGGTGCGTGCAGCGCCGGCGGATCGAGGGCGACAGCGCATGGCCGCGGCTCCTGGCCCAGTGGCGCTCCGGGCGGGCGCCGGGTGTGCCGGCCGCCGGTGAGCTGGTCCTCACCGCGGCCGTCGCCGGGCTCACCGCGGCGCACGCGCTCGCGTTGCTCGACGGGGAGACATCGGCCGCGGCGGGGCGGCGCTGGGAGCTCACCATGCCGGGGCTCGTCTGGCGTGCCGAGCCGCTGGGCGCGCATCCTCGCTGCTCATGCGGGGCACGAACCCGGAACGGAGGCCGGACCGGAGCGAACACCGACACCCCCTCCGAAGCTCAAGCGGCACAAGGGACAATGACCGAGCAGCCCATCGCGTGACAGGACGCGGCGGGCGTCCAACCGCCCGTCGAGGCGCGGCAGTCCGGGCTCCGGACTGGAAGTCCGGTATCCGGATCTGGAGGGCGCATGTCTGATCTTCCTCGGAAGGCGGTCACCCGTACCGCCAAGCTCGCCGCGCTGCCGCTCGGCATCGCCGGACGCTCCGCCTGGGGCCTCGGCAAGCGGATCGGCG
Source organism: Streptomyces sp. NPDC050418 (assembly GCF_044458745.1). NCBI lineage: Bacteria > Bacillati > Actinomycetota > Actinomycetes > Kitasatosporales > Streptomycetaceae > Streptomyces > Streptomyces sp. NPDC050418. The sequence goes on along the minus strand of NZ_JBITIG010000009.1, from coordinate 260,679 downwards.
GCAAGTCGGCGGAGCTCGTCGGCAAGGAGCTGCAGCAGCGCACGGCCGAGCAGCTGTTCAAGGTGCTCGGTGAGCTCAAGGGCGGGGCGATGAAGTTCGGGCAGGCGCTGTCCGTCTTCGAGTCGGCGCTGCCCGAGGAGATAGCCGGGCCGTATCGCGCGGCGCTCACCAAGCTGCAGGAGGCGGCTCCCCCGATGCCGACGCGCACCGTGCACACGGTGCTCGCCGAGCGGCTCGGTGATGACTGGCGCGACCTCTTCGAGGAGTTCGAGGACAAGCCCGCGGCGGCCGCGTCGATCGGGCAGGTGCACCGGGCCGTCTGGCACGACGGCCGGGAGGTCGCGGTCAAGGTCCAGTACCCGGGTGCGGGCGAGGCGCTGCTCTCGGATCTGAACCAGCTGAGCCGTTTCGCCCGGCTGCTCGGCCCGCTCATCCCGGGCATCGAGCTCAAGCCGCTGATCGCGGAGCTGCGCGACCGCGTGTCGGAGGAGCTGGACTACGGTCTTGAGGCCGCGGCGCAGCGGACCACGGCCGAGGAGTTCGCCGGTGACCCCGATGTGCTGGTGCCCGCGGTGGTGCACCAGGTCGAGCAGGTGCTGATCACCGAGTGGATGGACGGCATCCCGCTCTCGGAGATCATCGCCGACGGCACCGAGGAGCAGCGCGACCGCGCGGGCCAGCTCCTGACCCGGTTCCTCTACTCGGGCCCGGCCCGCACCGGGCTGCTCCACGCCGACCCGCACCCGGGCAACTTCCGGCTGGTGCCGAGCAGTTCGGCCACCGGTCCCGAGGACTCCGCGGACGGGCCGGACGGTGACGTCGAGGACGGCGCGGCCGGTGACGTCGAGGACGGCGCGGCCGGTGACACCGAGGGCGAGGTGACGTGGCGGCTCGGCGTGCTCGACTTCGGCACCGTCGACCGGCTGCCCGGCGGCCTGCCCGAGACCATCGGGCTCGCGCTGCGGATGGCGCTCGAAGGCGAGGCCGACGAGGTCTACGCGATGCTCTGCGAGGAGGGCTTCGTCAAGGAGAGCATCGACCTCGATCCGGAGGCGGTGCTCGACTATCTGCTGCCGATCATCGAGCCGGCGCTCGCCGAGGAGTACACGTTCACGCGCGGCTGGATGCGGGCGCAGGCCGCCCGGATCGGTGATCCCCGCTCCCCCGCCTACCAGTTGGGCAAGCGGCTCAACCTGCCGCCCGCGTATCTCCTGATCCACCGGGTCACGCTCAGCACGATCGGCGTGCTGTGCCAGCTGAACGCGACGGTCCGGATGCGGGAGGAACTGGAGGAGTGGCTGCCCGGGTTCGTTCCCGAGGACGAGTTCGAGGACGGTGAGCTCGAGGACGGCGAGTTCGAAGGCGACGCGTTCGAGGGCGAGGCAGTCGAGGCCTGAGGAGCGGGCCGCCCGAGCCGGAGCCTCACCACCGGGACGGGCCGGGACTCACCACCAGGACGGGCCCGGGCTCACCACCAGGATGAGTCCAACCGCCCCTCGATCGCGCGCAGATGTTCCCGCGAGCAGGCGTCGCAGAAGTACTGGCGGCGCCCGTTCTCGACGGAACAGGTCCAGGTCGGCCGGGGTGCGTCGGCCGTGGTGCCGCAGCGGGCACAGACGAGTCGTTCGCCGTCCGTGGAGCGGTCGGCGTCCGCGGCGTCCTCGGAGTGCTGGTCCACACCGCGACGATAACCCCGTCCCCGTAGGGACCGGGCGCACAACGCACCGCGGGGGCCGCCCGGTTCGGGCGGCCCCCGCGGCTCACGGAAGGTTCAAGCTCTCTGCGGTCGGACGGTCAGTGCATGACCGCCATCGCGAGGGCGCGGCGCGCACGGAGCGAGGCACGCTCCGCACGGCGCTGCATCCGGCGCGCGGTCACGAGGCGGACCGCCTCGCGCTCGGCGTCGGCCTCACGCAGTCGCTCGTGCATGTGTGCACGGGCCAGGGCTTCTGGTTGGAGTTGCATCTCGCGGGTCCTGTTCTGACGTGAGTCGTTCACGCCGGTGTGGGAGAAGTCAGTGGAGGCAGCGGAGCCGTGCGGCTCGGTGGATGCCAGGAATCGGTGGGGCATGGGGGCCTGCTTCATGGGGTCGTGCGTCTGAGGGCGGTCGATGGTTCCGATGGCTGCGGCGGTGCTCATGCGACGACCGGGTTCTTGCGCGGACGGCCACGGGGCCGCTTCCGGGCGACAACGACACCCTGGACGAAGAGCTCGCCACCCCAGACGCCCCAGGGCTCACGCCGCTCCTTCGCACCGGCGAGGCAGGCCTCGACCAGCGGGCAGGTACGGCAGAGGGACTTGGCGTACTCGACATCGGCCGGCGACTCGGCGAAGAAGACCTCCGGGTCGAAAGAACGGCAGGGGACGGGCACGCCGAGGTTCTCGATGGCGTCGTCGAGCGCGGTGAGCGCGGTGAGGGGAGTCAAGGTGTTCTCCTGAAGGCCGGGCGGGGGGTTCGTCACTGAAGGCGGTACTGACGGGGCGTGCGTATCGGTAGGCACGGTGTGTGTCGTCCTCGTCTGGTCGTTCCGGCCGGTCGGCCGGGTGGCGGCTGGTACCAGGTACTGCATTTCCATGGCTCCTTGTGGCTCGTCCGTCCTGTCGGGGACAAACGAAAGGGCCGCGGATCCCGGTTGGGGTTCCGCGGCCCTGAAGGCGCCTGCCTGATCGGCGATCAGGCTGGATCACTCCAGGGTTCGAGCCCGCGGAAGGCCCACATGTGCTGCGTCGTCGTCTGCTTCCGGAATCCGGCACCGGCTGCTGCAAAGGCATAGGCCTGCGCCTGTGCCACTACTGCTGCTTCCAGTGCCTTGGTCGGTCGCTCATTGCCGCCATTGCTGCCGAGGAGACGCTCACTGGCGAGCAGCGAGACGGAATCCACGGAGCCAATGGAGCCGATGGCAGGGGCGGCCAGATGACCGGCGCGAACGCCGGACAGACCGGTGCCCTGAGCCGAGATACCGAGCGGGCAGGTGGCGACGACCGAGCGGTCAACGTCGGTCATTTTGGTGCGGTTGATGATGCTGATCACTGGACTCGCCTCCTCTCGGCGTCTCGGGACCGATAGCTGTGTCACCACAAGCGATCGGTCGCTGATGTTCAAGGTCTTCAAGTACAACACGGAATCCGGGCTTCAGGAAGCATCCGTTTCAGGGCCTCAGGAAGCGCCCCTCTCCGTGCTTGAAGAACCTATGGGTCTTCGTCGGGCGCGCGCAAACTATTTTTTCGACGAGTTTTTCTCAGCCACTCTCGTCGACATCTACAACTCCGGTCGCACGCTCCTCACCTGCACAGATGGCGAGGACGTCGGCGCCGAAGCGCTCGAGCTTCCGTCGGCCGACCCCGGGGATGCGCGCGAGGCCGTGCGCATCGTCCGGAACGTTCTCCGCGATCGCTATGAGCGTTTTGTCGGTGAACACGCAGTATGCGGGCTGGCCGATCGCCCCCGCCGCCTCCGCGCGCCACTCGCGCAGCCGCTCGTAGAGCCCCTCGTCCATGTCGGACGGGCAGTCCTCGCAGCGCATCAGTTTCAGTTCGCCCGCGTCGGTCAGGGTGCGGCCGCAGACCCGGCAGTGCACCGGGCCGCGCGGCTTGCGGGCGGGTCCGCGCACGCCGCGCTCGACGGAGGAGCCGCCGGCGGACGTGAGCCGTCGGGCGCCGCCGCCCGAGCCGGTCCGCAGCCCGTCGAGGAAGCGGCTCGGCCGCCGGTTCGCCCGGCCGCCCGGCGAGCGGGACAGCGCCCACGACAGGGAGAGGTGGCGGCGGGCGCGCGTCACGCCCACGTACAGCAGACGGCGTTCCTCCTCGACCTGCTCGTCGGTCGTCGCATACGCGATGGGGAGCATGCCCTCGGTCAGGCCGACCAGGAACACCGCGTCCCACTCCAGGCCCTTCGCCGCGTGCAGCGAGGCGAGCGTGACGCCCTGGACGGTGGGTGCGTGCTGGGCCGCGGCGCGTTCGTCGAGTTCGGCGACGAGGTCGGCGAGGGTGGACTCGGGCTTGGCGGCGGCGAAGTCCTCGGCGAGGCGGACCAGGGCGGCCAGCGACTCCCAGCGGTCGCGGACGGCGCCGGAGCCGGCCGGTGCCTGGGTGGTCCAGCCCTTCGTCGACAGGACGGCCCGCACCTGCGAGGGCAGGTCGACCGTGTGGTCGAGGAGCGTGTCGTTGCCGCCGAAGCGCGCCGCTCCGCGCAGGGCCGCGCCCGCCTCCCGTACTTCCTGACGCTCGAAGAAGCGCTCGGCGCCGCGCAGCTGGTAGGGGATCGCGGCGTCGGCGAGGGCCTGTTCGTACAGCTCGGACTGCCCGTTCGTACGGAAGAGGATCGCGATCTCGCTCGCCGGGACGCCCTCGTCGAGCAGCCCTCTGATCTTGCGTGCGGTGCGCTCGGCCTCCACGGGCTCGTCGCCGTACTCCGTGTAGACCGGCTCGGGTCCCGCCTCGCGCTGCGAGACGAGCTCCAGGCGGTGCTCGGCGGCGCGGCCCTTCGCGGACGCGAGCAGCCCGTTGGCGAGGTGGACGACCTGCGGGGTCGAGCGGTAGTCGCGGATGAGCTTGACGACCGTGGCGTGCGGGTGGCGCGTACGGAAGTTCAGGAGGTGGTCGGGGGTCGCGCCGGTGAACGAGTAAATCGTCTGGCTCGCGTCGCCCACCACGCAGAGGCTGTCGCGCTCCCCGAGCCACAGGTCGAGCAGACGCTGCTGGAGCGGGCTGACGTCCTGGTACTCGTCCACCACGAAGTGCTGGTACTGCGAGCGGACCTGCTCGGCGATGTCGTAGCGGTCCTGGAGGATCGCGACTGTGAGGAGCAGCACATCCTCGAAGTCGATGACCCCGCGCTCCTGCTTGAGCTGCTCGTAGTGCGTGTAGATACGGGAGATCTCGGCCGGGTCGCGCGGGGCGTCGCGGCCCGCCTTCACCACGGCCGCCGGGTAGTCCTCGGCGACGGTCTGGGTGACCTTGCACCACTCGATCTCGCTGGTGACGTCCCGCAGCTCACCGCGGTCGAGGCGGATCCGGCAGCGGGCTGCGGCCTCCGCGACCAGTTGCGCCTTGCGTTCGACGAGGCGGGGCAGGGCGCCGCCGACGGCCTTCGGCCAGAAGTACTGGAGCTGGCGGAGCGCGGCCGAGTGGAAGGTCCGCGCCTGCACGCCGGTCGCGCCGAGCTGGCGCAGCCGGCCGCGCATCTCGCCCGCGGCGCGGTTCGTGAACGTGACGGCGAGCACACTGCCCGGCTGCAGGATCCCGGCCCGCACCCCGTACGCGATGCGGTGCGTGATGGCGCGCGTCTTGCCGGTGCCGGCGCCCGCGAGGACGCACACCGGCCCGTGCAGAGCGGTGGCGACCGCGCGCTGCTCGGGGTCGAGTCCGTCGAGCACGGCGTCGGCGCTTCCCGGGACGTCCGGGAACAGCGAGGAAGGCGTTGCAGCTGTCACCCCGCCATGCTGCCAGGTCCGGCGGGAAGGCTGCGCCGCTTGTCCACAGGGGGCCGCTATTGGTCGTACTAATACGGGAATGGCGCACGCCTCGCGTACGTTCTCCCGAGGTGCGACCACGCACCGGGACCGTGAAGGAGCGCGAGAGACATGCCGGGCACTGTGACGATGTACAGCACCACGTGGTGCGGCTACTGCCAGCGGCTGAAGAAGCAGCTGGACCGCGAGGGCATCGCGTACAAGGAGATCAACATCGAGCACGACCCGGAGTCGGCGGCGTTCGTGGAGAAGGCCAACGGCGGCAACCAGACGGTGCCGACCGTGCTTTTCGCTGACGGTTCGACGCTGACGAACCCGTCGCTCGCGCAGGTCAAGCAGAAGGTCGGCGTCTGAGCTCCGCACGGCGCTCGCAGGACCCCCACTTATGCCCGGACCCTTCCGTACGGAAGGGTCCGGGCATGACTTTTGAGACCGACATCCTCGTCCTGGGCGGCTCCGGTGTGGACACCGTCGTGCAGGTGCCCGAGCTGCCGCTGCCGTACGCCGACAGCTACATGATCCGGCCGGGGATCGTGGCGCGGGCGGGGCAGAGCGGGGACTTCGTGGCCGTCTCCGTGAGCGCGCTCGGGCTGCGTACCCACCATGTCGACATGGTGGGTGACGATCACGAGGGCGAGCTCGTGCGGACGCTGCACCGTGACCGGGGCATCCCGTTCACCTGCGTACCGTCGCCCGCGGGGACGAAGCGGGCGGTGAATCTCGTCGGGCCTGACGGGCGGCGGCTTTCGCTGTACGACGACTCGCGCGCCCAGGAGACCGACCGCCTCCCCGAGGCCGTGGTGCGGAAGCTGGCGGCAGGGAGCCGGCACGCCCATGTGGTGATCACGTATCCGTGCGCGTACGCGCTGCCGCTGCTGCGGGAGGCGGGGGTGACGGTGTCGACGGATCTGCACAACTGGGATGGCGAGAATCCGTATCACGAGGAGTTCGCGCTCGCGGCGGACCTGGTCTTCCTGTCCACCACCGCGCTCGCCGATCCGGAGCGGACCATGCGGGACATCGCGGAGCGGGGCCGCGCGAAGGCCGTCGTCGCGACCGCCGGGGCCGAGGGTGCCCTGATGCTCGTCGACGGTGAGGTCACCCACGTGCCCGCGGTCGCGCCGCCCGCGCCCGTCGTGGACTCCAACGGCGCGGGGGACGCCTTCGCCGCGGGCTTCCTGTTCGGGTGGCTCGGTGGTGAGGACGTACGGCGGTGTGCGCTGTACGGGGCGATCGCCGGGGCCTACGCCTGTACGGTGCCGTCGACCAGGACCGATGCGGTCGGCCGGGCCGAACTGGTGGCTCGCGCGGCCGAGTTGCCGGCTCCTTAGCCCTCGAACCCCACCGAGCCGTCCGGCAGGATCGCCTCCACGCGGGCGCCGTGTTCCACCGTGCGGCTGACCGTGCAGTGCTGGGCGTGGGTGAGGCGGACGGCGCGGGCGAAGACCTCGGTGGCCTTGCCTCCGTTGGCGTCCGCGGGGATGTCGAGTTCGTACGTGACGCGGATCCTGCCGATCCGGCCGTCGTCCTCGGGGGTGGAGAAGGAGTCGACGACGATCCGCAGGTCGTCGTGGTCGACTGCTCGGGCCGTACGGTCGACGACCATGCCGCCGCAGCCGCCCATCGCCGCGAGCAGCAGCTCGACCGGGGTGAAGGACGGCTGGGCCGACTCGTCGTCGGCCGGGCCGATGCGGACCTCGGCGCCCCGGTCGTTGCGGGCGAGCCAGGTGCGGTAGCCGGTGCGGACGGTTTCGATGCGGTAGTCGGCCATGGCGTCAGGGTACGGGCGCGGCGCCCGGCAAGCGCGTCGTGGGCGCCCTCACCAGGGGCGCCCACCACGCGAGTGCTACTTCGCGGGCAGCGGCTTCGGCAGCGGCTTGCCGTACCAGAGTTCGATGAGGCGGGCCGCGATCGAGATGCCGTACGGCGGGATGACCTCGCCGGATTCGAAGGCGGCGCGCAGTTCGTCGCGGGAGAACCAGCGGGCCTCCTCGATTTCCTCGCCGTCGACCGTGATCTCGGGCGAGGTGGCCCGCGCCATGAAGCCGAGCATGAGGGAGGAGGGGAAAGGCCAGGGCTGGGAGGCCACGTACTCGACGTCGCCGACCGTCACGCCCGCTTCCTCGAAGACCTCGCGGCGCACCGACTGCTCGATGGACTCGCCCGGTTCGACGAAGCCCGCGAGCGTCGAGAAGCGGCCCTCGGGCCAGTGGACCTGGCGGCCGAGGAGGATGCGGTCCTCCTCGTCCGTGACGGCCATGATCACGGCCGGGTCGGTCCGCGGGTAGTGCTCGGCTCCGCAGGCCGGGCAGCGCCGGATGTGCCCCGCGGCGGCGATCTGGGTGCGCTCGGCGCAGCGGGAGCAGAAGCGGTGCATGCGCTGCCAGTTCTCGAGCGCGACCGCGTGCACCATCAGGCCCGCGTCGCGCGGCGAGAGCAGCAGGCCCGCCTCGCGCAGCCCGGCCGGGCGCGCGGACTGGTCCATGCGGCCGGGCAGCGTGTCCTTCTGCAGCGCGAAGTAGCGCACGCCGTCCTCGTCGGTGCCGAGGAAGTAGCGGTGGGTCTCGGTGACCGGGGCCTCGAAGGCCGGGGTCATGACGAGTTCGGTGCCGCCGTCCGCCGTGTCGTCGATCAGGGCCTGGCCGCCGGAGACGACGAACACCCGCGTGGTGGGGTGGCTCCAGGCGGCGGCGAGCCACGCCTCGTCGAGGCGGTGGTGCGCCGCACGGTCGATCCCGGTCGGTGCGGTGAGCGGGATGGGCCGGTCAGCTGTGCGGTCGGTCCAGGTGGTCACAGGAACTTCCAACTCCCCCGGTGGAAAGGGCGCTCAGGCGGCAGGGCGGCAGGACGGGCTCGTACGGGTCAGGTGCGCAGGGACTCCGCGAGGTCCGTCCAGAGGTACGCGGTCGTCTCGACGCCCTTCATGAGCAGATCGAGCTCGACCTTCTCGTTCGGGGCGTGCCAGCCGTCCGACGGTACGGAGATGCCCAGGAACAGGACGGGTGACGCCAGGACGTCCTGGAGATCGGCGGCCGGTCCCGAACCGCCCTCGCGCGTGTAGCGGACGGGCTGTTCGAAGGCCCGGCCCATGGCGCGCGAGACGGCTTCGAGCGCCGGGTGGTCGAGCGGGGTGAGGCAGGGGCGGGTGGCGCCGCTGAAGGTGAGCGTGTGCCGGATCCCGGCGGGCACCTGGCTTTCGACCCACTGGGTCACGGCGGCCTCGATCCGGGCCGGGTTTTGGCCCGCGACGATCCGGAACGAGAGCTTGAGGGTGGCGGCGGACGGGATGATCGTCTTGCCGCCGGGGCCCTGGTAGCCGCCGCCGATGCCGTTGACCTCGGCGGTCGGGCGGGCCCAGATGCGCTCCAGGGTGGAGAAGCCCTCCTCGCCCTGTGCGGCGTAGGACTTGGCGGTGCGCAGCCACTCCTGCTCGTCGAAGGGCAGCTCGGCGAAGAGGGCGCGCTCGCGGTCGGTGAGCTCGATGATCCCGTCGTAGAAGCCGGGGACCGCGACCTTGCCGTGCCCGTCGTGGAGGGCGGCGACGATACGGCCCGCGACGGTGGCCGGGTTGGGTACGGCGCCGCCGAACGATCCGGAGTGGATGTCCTGGTCGGGGCCGCACAGCGAGAGCTCGCACTCGACGAGGCCGCGCATGCCGGTGCACACGGTCGGGGTGGTCTCGGACCACATGCCGGTGTCGGAGACGATCACCACGTCGGCGGCGAGGCGGTCGCGGTGCTTCTCGACGAGGGTGCGGAAGTGCGGGGAGCCGGACTCCTCCTCGCCCTCGATGAGGAGCTTGAGGTGGACGGCGGGGGTGGTGCGGCCGGTCGTCGCGAGGTGCGCCTGCACGCCCAGGGTGTGGAAGAAGACCTGGCCCTTGTCGTCGGCGGCGCCGCGCGCGTACAGCCGGTTGCCCTTGATCTCCGGCTCGAAGGGCTCGGTGTCCCAGCCGTCCTCGCGGGCGGCGGGCTGGACGTCGTGGTGGCCGTAGACCAGGACGGTCGGGGCGTCGGGGTCGTCGCTCGGCCACTCGGCGAAGACGGCGGGGGCGCCCTTGGTCTCCCACACCTCGGTGGCCGGGAAGCCGGTCTCCTTGAGCTGTGCGGCCAGCCAGTCGGCGCTGCGGCGTACGTCGTCGGCGTGCTCGGGCTGGGCCGAGACCGAGGGGATGCGCAGCCAGGCCGTGAGGTCCTCGAGGAAGCTCTGGCGGTGCTCGGCGATGTACTGGCGGACGGCGTTGTCCGGGGACTGGCTCATGTGTTGAGCCTAACCGGAGGGTGCGGAGTGGTTTTCGGGGGCGGGTCGGCCGGGCGTCGGCGGCGGCCGTGAGGGCCGCGGCTCATGGGCCGTCCTGCGGGGGCGGCGCGAAGAGGCGTTCCAGGTCCTCGCGGGACGGAAGCCGGTCGGGGTGGGTGACCTTGCCGGTGCGGACGAAGACGAAGGCGGCCGTGACCGATTCCACCGGGATCTCCAGCTGCTCGGCCCACGCGAGGCGGTAGATCGCCAGCTGGAGCGGGTTGGCCGAGCCGCCGTGGCCGGTCTTCCAGTCGACGATCTCGTACGTGACGCCCTCGGTGCTCTCGGTGCGGTACACCGCGTCGATCCGGCCGCGGATCACCCGTCCGGCCAGCGCGAACTGGAACGGTGCCTCGATCGCGTACGGCGTGCGGTGGGCGTACGCCGTGTGCTCGAAGGCTTCCTTGAGGGCCGCGAGGTCGTGTTCGTCGGCGATCTCCGCGTCGGCGCCGGGGAGCTCATCGGGATCCAGGAGCGGGAGCTCCAGGGCCTCGAAGCGGGACTCGACCCACGCGTGGAAGCGGGTGCCGCGCCGGGCGGCCGGGGCGGGCGGGCGCGGCATCGGGCGGGCCAGCTCGCGGGCGAGACCGTCGGGGTCGGCGGACAGGCGCAGCACCTGCGAGGCGCTGAGCGACGCCGGCAGCTCGACGTCCCGCACGGTACGGCGGGAGCGCTGCAGCTCGACGGCGAGCGCGTCGAGGTCACGGTCCCAGGAGGCGATGGCTCGGAGGTCCTCGGGGGTGCGGGGGGTGCGGGCGTGGGGGATGTGGCGGGGGTCCTGGGTCCGGGGCGCGGGGTCCGGGGTGCGCGCGGGTGCGTGGTCCGGGGTGCGCGCGGGTGCATGGTCCGGGCGTTGGCGCGGCAGGTTCTCCCAGGCGTCGCCCGCGAGCTCCTCAGCGGCGGGCGGCTCCTCGGGTCCGTCCCAGTCCTCAGGCCCGTCCCACTCCTCGGCCTCGTCCCACTCCCCCGGCTCCTCCAAGTCCTCAGGCCCCTCCAAGTCCTCCGGCTCCGGTGGCCACTCCGGGTCGTACGCCGTCTCGTGGGCCTCGTCCGTCGGGACCGGGCCCGCCGGGTGGGGCGCCCGGGACGACAGGCGGGGCGCCCGGGACGACGACGGATGGGGTGCGTCGTGGCCGGGTGCGCGCAACGCGTCCAGGTGGGCCAGGACCGTCGCTGCCGCCGCGCGGCGGCGGGCCAGGGCCTCGTCGTCCAGCGGGAGGGGCCAGGCGTGTTCGGCGGAGGCCTCGGCGAGGGCCGGGTTCTCCGTGTCGTCGGCGGGCTCGTCCGCCCAGACCTCGATCTCGCCGTGGCCCGCCACGCAGTGGTCGTACAGCGCGGCGAGGAAGTCCGACGGGCCGCGCTTGCGCTTCTGCGTCGGGCCCCACCAGTGCCCGGAGCCGAGCAACAGGGAGCGGGGGCGCGTGAACGTCACGTATCCCAGGCGGAGTTCCTCCGTGCGCTGGTGGTCCTTCATCTCGTCGTGGAAGGACTTGAGGCCCCGGCTGTCCCAGGCGCCGACCTCGGGCAGCGTCGCCGCGTCGCCGCGCAGCGCGTGCGGCAGGACCTTGGCCTGCGCGGTCCACTTCTCGCGGCCCTGGCCGGACGGGAAGGTGCCGGTGACCAGACCAGGGACGACGACCACATCCCACTCGAGGCCCTTCGACTTGTGCGCCGTGAGCACCTTCACCGTGTTCTCGCCGCCGGGCAGCGCGTTGTCGAGGCCCTTCTCGTACTGCGCGGCCGTCCGCAGGAAGCCGAGGAACGCGAGGAGGGAGGCGGTGGGCTCGCCCGCGGCGAACGAGGCCGCTATGTCGAGGAAGTTGGAGAGGGTCTCGCGGCGGCGGGCCGCGAGCGCGTGCGGGGACGCGGAGAGCTCGACATCGAGGCCGGTGACCGCGAGCACGCGGTGCAGGACGTCCATCAGCGGATCGGCGAGCGAGCGCCGCAGTTCGCGCAGCTCGGTGGCGAGGCGGGCGAAGCGGACGCGGGCGTCGGGCGAGAACGGGAGGTCGTCCTCGGCGGACTCCGTGGTCTCCAGGAACGTGTCGAGGGCGTCCGCGAGCGAGATGACCTCGGCGGGGTCGGTGCCCTCGACGGCCGCGGCCAGGCGCGCGTCCGCGTCCCCGTCCTCGGCCCGGGTGTGGTGCACGAGCAGCCGGGCCCGGCGGCCGAGGAGCGCGAGGTCGCGGGCGCCGATGCGCCAGCGCGGGCCGGTGAGGAGCCGGACGAGGGAGGCGTTGGCGCCCGGGTCCTGGAGGACCTCGCAGACGGCGACAAGGTCGGCGACCTCCGGCAGGTGGAGGAGTCCGGACAGGCCCACGACCTCGACCGGGATGTCCCGCGCGACCAGCGCTCCCTGGATCTCGGCGAAGTCACCCGCCGTACGGCACAGGACCGCGATGTCGCTCGGCTCCTTGCCCGTACGGACGAGGTGGGCGATCGAGTCCGCCAGCCACGCCATCTCCTGGCCGTGGGTCTCGGTGAGCGCGATCCGTACGAACCCGTCCTGCTCCGCGCCGGGCGCAGGGCGCAGCGCCTCGACGCCTTCGTGCAGCGCGCGCAGCGGCTCGGCGAGCGTGTTGGCGAGGTCGAGGAGGCGGCCGCCGCTGCGGCGGTTCTCGCTGAGCGCGAAGCGGTCGGCGGGGCGGCCGTCCGCGTACGCGAAGTGCTCGGGGAAGTCGTCGAGGTTGGCGACCGAGGCTCCGCGCCAGCCGTAGATCGCCTGGCAGGGGTCGCCCACGGCGGTCACCGGGTGGCCGGTGCCGGCGCCGAACAGCCCGGAGAGCAGGATCCGCTGGGCGACGGACGTGTCCTGGTACTCGTCGAGGAGCACCACACGGAACTCGTCCCGCAGGATCGCGCCGACCTCGGGGCGGGTGGACGCGAGGGTGGCGGAGAGGGCGATCTGGTCGCCGAAGTCGAGCACGTCCTTCGCGCGCTTGGCGCTGCGGTAGCGCGTGACGAGCTCGGCCAGCTCACGGCGGGCCGCGGCGGTCTCGGGGACCTTGCGCAGTGTGTCGTTGCTGAGCTTCGCGCCCTCCAGGTCGTGGAGCAGCTCCTGGTCGTAGGCGCGCAGCCGCTCGGGGCGTACGAGGTGTTCGGCCAGCTCCCCGTCGAGCGCGAGGAGATCGCTGACGAGGTCGGCGAAGGAGCGCGTCAGGGAGGGATACGGGCCCGGGGCCTCGCGCAGCACCTTCGCGGCGAGCTGGAAGCGGGTGGCGTCGGCGAGGAGGCGGACGGTGGGCTCGATGCCGATGCGCAGGCCGTGGTCGGTGATCAGGCGGCCGGCGAACGCGTGGTACGTGGAGATCAGGGGCTCGCCCGGGGGGTCCGCCAGATTCTCGGGGGCTTCGGGGTCGGTGATGCCCGCCTTGACGAGGGCGGTGCGGACGCGTTCGGCGAGCTCGCCCGCGGCCTTGTTCGTGAACGTGAGGCCGAGGACCTGCTCGGGGGCGACTTGGCCCGTGCCGACCAGCCACACCACGCGTGCGGCCATCACCGTGGTCTTCCCTGACCCGGCGCCGGCCACGATCACCTGCGGGGCGGGCGGTGCGGTGATGCAGGCCGTCTGCTCCGGGGTGAACGGGATGCCGAGCAGCTCCTTGAGCTGGTCGGGGTGGGTGAGTCGTGCGGGCACGGGTCGAGGCTACTGGGGTGGTCCGACAATCGGGGTCCGGCGGGGGTTCGGGTGGAGGTGGGCTCCCCACCCGGAGCCGCCGGGGCCGCCGGTTCAGGACTGCGGCTTGCCCTCGACCACCTCGGCCGCCGGCGGGGCCGCCACCTCGATCGGGGAGTTGAAGGACGAGAACGTCGCCGTCGTCTTCGACGCGCCCTCCGTCACCACCCGCAGGATGTACGGCTTGCCCTCGGTCGCGACGTGGATCGTGGACTTGCCGCCCTGCTCGGACTTCTCCAGGGTCGCCGTCTTGTGGCCGTCGACCTGCGAGTCCGCGCCGCGCGTCGCGCCCTTGAGCGCGTCCTTCTTGAAGAGGGCCTCGATGCGGCAGGTGGACTCCTTGGGCTTCTCCGGGGACTTGACCCAGCGGCCCGCCGCGTCCTTCGCCGCGGCCTCGCTGCCGAGGACGACCTTCATGTACGCGGGGCCGCCCTTCGAATACGCGGCACCGTCCGCGGTGACCGACTCGACCTTGCCGACCGACGGCAGCACCATCGTGGTGCGGCAGCTGCCGCTCGGCGCGACCTCGAAGGTCGCCGTGGACTTCTGGCCCTGCTGCACGCCCTCCGTGGTGACGCGCACGGACTTCGCGGACTTCGTCGCGGCCATCGCCTCGTCCGCGATCGTCCCGGCGCTCTTGCCGTCGAAGTAGGCGGAGTCACTGCCCGAGCCGGAGCAGCCGGTCAGGGCGAGGCCCGCGGCGGTGAGGATTCCGGCGGCGGTGAGAGGCTTTGCGTAGAACTTCATGGGTGTACTGGATCTCCGGTTCCATGCCGTGCGACGGCATTTGTGTCTTACGTCACGGTGACCCTAGTGGCGTATTCACTCCACGATGTGGCGCCCCTCCGGGCGCGCGCTGCACGAGGACTGGAACGAGCAGTGGGTGCAGTGCTGGCCGGAGGACGGCGCGAAGCGTTCGTCGAGGACCTTGCCCGCCGCGTTCGCGAGCAGGTCGCCGACCCATTCGTGCTCGGCGAGCGGCCCCTGCGCCTGGACGCGGGGCAGCGCCTCGCCGCCCTCGCGGCGGGGCGCGGGCTGGCGCAGATGGACCAGCTCGGCGCCGCCCGGCAGCGGACGTTCGCCGTCGAAGGCCTCGTCGAGCGCGCCCTCGCGGACCGCGAGCTGGTAGACGGCGAGCTGCGGGTGGCGCTCGACCTCGGCGGCGGTCGGCGCGTTCTTGCCGGTCTTGAAGTCGACGACGTAGGCGCGGCCCTGGGCGTCGGTCTCCACGCGGTCCATGGAGCCGCGGATGCGGACCTCGACGTCGCCGGTCTCCAGGGTCACGTCGAAACCGTGCTCACTGGCGACGGGTGTACGGGCCGCGTTGGAGTCGACGTGCCAGCGCAGGAAGCGTTCGAGCGCGACGCGGGCGTTCTGCTTCTCCTGGACGGACTTCCAGGGGGCGTCGAAGGACAGCGCGTCCCATACGGAGTCGAGGCGCGCCATGAGGACGTCGAGGTCGGCGGGGGTGCGGCCGGAGGCGACCTCGTCGGCGAGGACGTGCACCACGTTGCCGAAGCCCTGCGCGGCGGTCGCCGGGGCGTCGGCCTTCACCTCGCGGCCCAGGAACCACTGCAGGGAGCAGGTGTTGGCGAGCTGGTCGAGGGCGCTGCCGGAGAGCGCGACAGGACGGTCGCGGTCGCGCAGCGGGACCTTGCTGTGCGTGGGCTCGTACATGCCCCACCAGCGGTACGGGTGCGCGGAGGGGACGAGCGGACGGCCGTCGTCGTCGCTGAGCGCGGCGAGCTTCGCCAGGCGCACGGCGGCGGCCTCGCGCAGAGCGTCGGAGGCGCGCGGGTCGACGGTGGTCGAGCGCAGCTCGGCGACGAGGGAGGCGACGGAGAGGGGGCGGCGGGGGCGGGACGTTATGTCCTTGGGTTCGACGCCAAGTTCGGTGAGGAAGCGGGAGGGCTGGTCGCCGTCCTCGGCGGGTGCCTTGACCGCGGTGACGACGAGGCGTTCGCGGGCGCGGGTCGCGGCCACGTAGAACAGACGCCGCTCCTCGGCGAGCAGGGCGCCGGGCGTGAGCGGGTCGGCGAGCCCGTCGCGGCCGATCCGGTCGGCCTCCAGGAGCGAGCCGCGGCGGCGCAGATCGGGCCAGAGGCCCTCCTGCACCCCGGCGACCACGACGAGGCGCCACTCCAGGCCCTTGGAGCGGTGCGCGGTCATCAGGCGTACGGCGTCGGGGCGCACGGTCCGCTTGGTGAGGGTGTCCGCGGCGATGTCCTCGGCCTCGGCCTCCGCGAGGAAGTTGAGCGCGCCGCGGCCGCCGGTGCGCTCCTCGGCGCGTGCGGCGGTCGCGAACAGGGCGCAGACGGCGTCGAGATCACGGTCCGCGTTCCGGCCCGCCGCGCCGCCGCGGTACGAGGCGCGCTCCAGGCGCTGCGGCCACGGCGTGCCGTCCCACAGCTCCCACAGCGCGTCCTCGGCGGTGCCGCCGCCCGCGAGCAGTTCGCGGGTGCGGCGCAGCAGCGCGCCGAGCCGCTGGGCCCCCTTCGCGTACGCGGGGTCGTGCGCCGCGAGCCGTTCGGGCTCGGCGAGGGCGCGGGCGAGCAGGTCGTCGGAGGGCGCCGGGGTGCGGTTCCCGCCGTCCCGCTCCTCGTCCCGCAGCGCCCGTCCGAGCCGCCGCAGGTCGGCGGGGTCCATGCCGGCGAGGGGGGAGGTGAGGAGAGTGAGGGCGGTGTCGGTGGGGAGCCAGGGGGGAGCGATGCGCGTCGCGGGAGCCTCCGGGCCGGGCTCGGCCTCGTCCGCCTCGTCCGCCTCGTCCGCCCTGGGCTCCGGCTCGCCAGGATCGGCCTCCGCCTCGTCCCGTACGCCGGTCTCCGCCCCTTCCCGTACGAGATCCGCCTCACCCCGCCCGTCATCCGCCGCCCCCTCCCGCTCCGACGCCACCGCCTCCGCCACCGCTCGCAGGGCGAGGAGCAGCGTGGCGACGGCCGGTTCGTCGCGCAGGGGGAGGTCGTTGCCGTCGATGTCGAGGGGGACGCCCGCGGCCGTCAGGGCGCGGCGGACCGCGGGGATCGTGGCGGCGCCCGCGCGCAGCAGGACCGCCATCTCGGACCAGGGGATGCCGTCCTCGAGGTGCGCGCGGCGCAGCAGGTCGGCGATGTTGTCGAGTTCCGTGCCCGGGGTCGGGTACGTGTGCACCTCGACCGAGCCGCCCTCGTGGACCGCGCTCAGACCTCGGTGGCGGCGGACCTTGTCGACGGGCAGCCGGGGCAGCGGCATCCGGCGCGTGAGGAGCCGGGTGGCGTCGAGGAGCGCGGTGCCCGAGCGGCGTGAGGTGGTGAGCACCTCGACGGGGGCGGGGCGTCCGTCCGTACGGGGAAAGGCGTCGGGGAAGTCGAGGATGCCGTTGATGTCGGAGCCGCGGAACGCGTAGATCGACTGGTCCGGGTCGCCGAACGCGGTCAGCGTGCGGCCGTTCCCGGCGAGTGCCTGGAGGAGGCGGACCTGGGAGGGGTCGGTGTCCTGGTACTCGTCGACGAACACCGCGTCGTACCGCGTGGCGAGCTGCGCGGCGACCTCCGGGCGGCGGGCGAGCAGGACGGCGCGGTGGACGAGTTCCGCGTAGTCGAGGACACCCTGCGCGTCGAGTACGTCCAGGTACTCGGCGAGGAAGCCGGCCGCCGCGGCCCAGTCGGAGCGGCCGCTGCGGCGGGCGAACGCGGCGAGCGCGTCCGGGCCGAGGCCCAGCTCGCGGCTGCGGGCGAGCACCGCGCGGACCTCGTCGGCGAAGCCGCGGGTGGTGAGGCAGGCGCGCAGCTCCTCGGGCCAGCGGATGCCGGCGTGGCCGGTGGCGGCGAGGTCGAGTTCGCCTTCGAGGAGCTCGCGGACCATCACGTCCTGCTCGGGTCCGGAGAGCAGCCGCAGCGGGTTGACGAAGAGATCGACGTCCTGGTGGGCGCGGACGAGCGCGTAGCAGAACGAGTGGAACGTGGAGGCCTGTGGCGCGTTCACGCCGCCGATGCGCAGCGCCATCCGGTCGCGCAGTTCGACGGCCGCCTTGCGGCTGAAGGTGAGGACGAGGACGCGCGCGGGGTCCGTACCGGCCTCGATGCGCCGGGTCACGGCCTCGACAAGGGTGGTCGTCTTGCCCGTGCCCGGCCCGGCGAGCACCAGAAGCGGGCCGCCTTCATGGTCAACCACCGCGCGCTGAGCTGCGTCCAGACGAGGGGGATCCACGCGAGGCGGCTGGGTACGCACCAGGCGGTACGCGCCGTGGGTCCCCGGACGCACGGAAGCGTCCGGAGTGCGCCGGTCGGAAGTGGAGGAGCTCACGTGGATCGCCGGTCCTGGTGGGTGTACGAGGGGCTGTGCGGTGGCCGGTCCTGCCGTGGCCCGAGGGCCGCGGCGTGGCTGCCGGGTGCGGTGGCGGCATGGTGACCGCGGGGAGCATCGGCACCGCGGTGACCGACGCTACGCCAGTGTGCGGGAGGGTCCGCCCCGTTCCCGCACTTCGGCCTTCCGGCCTGCGCGAACGCCGTATCCTGCGGCCCTGCGCCCGCCCGGCGGCTTTTCATCCGGACGGGCCCGCCACCGCACCTGCGGCCGCCGGATGGCGGAAGCTGTCATGTGTGAGTGGGCCCCTCAGCGGGTGCGCCGTCCCAGCGCGCCCGTCGCATGTCGAGCCGTTGGCTGCCGTCCGCGGCCGTGCGCAGCGGTGTGGCCTCCATCCGGTACCGCTCGAGCGCGCGCCGTTCGTGGCCCGGCAGCAGCACGCCGTCGGAGCGGACCACGCGCCACCACGGGACGGGGCCGCCGTAGAGCGCCATCGCCCGGCCGACCTGACGGGGGCCGCCCTCGCCGAGCCACTCCGCGACATCGCCGTAGGTCATGACGCGGCCGGGCGGGATGCGTTCGGCGACGTCGAGCACCCGCTCCACGTACGCGGGAAGTTCCGGGAACGCGGCGGCATCGGGGGTGCGCTGCTGGCTCATCCGCTCCATGGTGCCGCACCCCACCGACAGCGGGCCGGGCGGCAAGGGCGGGGCAAACTCTCACAACAACGGCACGCTGTGTCTCCCGATTGCACCCTGATGCCCCCTGACGTCGGTGGCTCATGCCACCATCATCCGGGCGGTGACTGGTGATACGAGATCAAAAAGCGACGGAATCCGAAGGTTCGCAGGGGGCGGAGCCCGAGAAGGGCGACGGTTCCGCTGCCGCTTCGTCGCGCCCGGACCCGTATGAGATGACGACCGTCCCGTCCGCCGAGACCGGCCACACCGCCCGCGCCGGCCACCCCCACGGTGACCACGATCACGACCACGAGCTGGCCGAGGTCGAGCGCGTCGAGGGGGACGAGCCGCTGCTGCCCGCGCGCGTGCACCGGCCCTCGGACCTGATGCGGCTGCTCGTCGGCATCCTGTCGATCGCGCTGGTGCTCGCCATCGCCGCGTTCGCGCACGGCACGACCTCGGGCCTGGAGTCGGACTTCGCGTCGCGGACCGCCGAGGCCCCGGACCTCCTGATCAAGTTCGCGGGGCTCGCGTCCAGCATCGCGGTGCTGCTCGTGCCCGTGGCGTTCGCGATCGAGCGGCTGATCAAACGCGACGGGCTGCGGATCGCGGACGGGGTGCTCGCCGCGGTCCTTGCGCACGGCGTGACCCTGGCCACCGATCTGTGGGTCATGAACGCCGCGCCGGAGTCCGTACGGGACGCGCTGACCCGGTACAACGAGGCGGGCGATCTCACCGACCCGGTGCACGGCTATCTCGCGCCGGTCATCGCGTACATGACAGCGGTCGGTCTCTCGCGGCGGCCGCGCTGGCGGGTGCTGCTGTGGGCGGTGCTGCTGCTCGACGCGCTCTCGATGCTGGTCGCCGGGTACACGACCCCGTTCTCGATCATCCTGACCGTCCTGATCGGCTGGTCGGTCGCGTACGGAACGCTGTACGCGGTCGGTTCGCCGAACGTGCGGCCCACCGCGCAGAACCTGCTCAGCGGGCTGCGCCACGTCGGCTTCAAGCCGGTGAGCGCGGCCCGTGCCGAGGAGCTCTCGGACGGTCCTTCGGCCGACGGCGGCGACCGCGGCCGGCGCTACTTCGTGACCCTGGAGGACGGGCCGCCCCTCGACATCACGGTCGTCGACCGCGAACAGCAGGCGCACGGCTTCTTCTACCGCGTCTGGCGCCGGCTGACCCTGCGCACGGTCACCACCCGCCGGTCCCTGCTCTCGCTGCGCCAGGCCCTCGAACAGGAGGCGCTGCTCGCGTACGCGGCGATCGCGGCGGGCGCCAACGCGCCGAAGCTGATCGCGACGTCCGAGCTCGGCCCCGACGCGGTGATGCTCGTGTACGAGCACACGGGCGGCCGTTCGCTGGACTCGCTGCCGGACGAGGAGATCACCGACGGGCTGATGCGCGACACCTGGCTGCAGGTGGAGGCGCTGCAGTCGCGGCGGATCGCGCACCGCAGGCTGGCCGGCGACGCGATTCTGGTGGATCGTTCCGGCAAGGTGATCATCACCGATCTGCGGGGCGGTGAGATCGCCGCCGGTGATCTGCTGCTGCGGATGGACATCGCGCAGCTCCTGACCACGTTCGGCCTGCGGGTCGGGGCGGAGCGGGCCGTCGCCGCGGCCGTCGGTGTGCTCGGCGGTGACACCGTCGCCGACTGTCTGCCGCTGCTGCAGCCGATCGCGCTGTCGCGCTCCACGCGGGCCGAGCTGCGCCGGCTCGGCCGCGAGCGGGCGCAGCGTGAGCGGGACGCTGTCCTCGAGGCCTCGCGGCTCGCGAAGGAGGCGCGGGCCGCCGAGTCCGGCGAGCCGGAGCTCCTGCACAAGAGCAGCAAGGCCGAGCGGCAGGCGGAGAAGCGGGCGATGGACGAGGCCGTCGAAGGGGCTCGCGAGGAGGATCTGCTCACCCAGATCCGCCACCAGGTGCTCAGCATCCGTCCGCAGGCGCCGGTGGAGCCGGCCCAGCTGGAGCGGATCAAGCCGCGGACGCTGATCAGCTGGATCGCGGGCGCCTTCGCCGCGTACATCCTGCTCGGCCAGCTGACGAAGTTCGAGTTCTCGCAGCTGCAGTCCGCGCAGTGGGGCTGGGTGGCGGCCGCCGTGGCGTTCTCGGCGCTGAGCTACCTCGCGGCCGCGATGAGTCTGCTCGGCTTCGTGCCCGAGCGGGTGCCGCTGGTGCGGACGATCGCCGCTCAGGTCGCCGGTTCCTTCGTGAAGGTGGTGGCGCCGGCCGCGGTCGGCGGTGTCGCGCTCAACACGCGCTTCCTGCAGCGGGCCGGGGTGCGCTCCGGGCTCGCGGTGGCGAGTGTCGGCGCCTCGCAGCTGTTCGGACTTGGCTCGCACATCCTGCTGCTTCTGACGTTCGGCTATCTGACCGGTACGGAGAACACCACGGACTTCACGCCCTCGCGTGCCGTGATCGCCGGTCTGCTCACGGTCGCGGTGCTGCTGCTCGTGGTGACCGCGGTGCCGTTCCTGCGGAAGTTCGTGTCCACGCGGGTGCGGTCGCTGTTCGCAGGCGTGGTGCCGCGCATGCTGGATGTGCTGCAGCGGCCGCAGAAGCTGCTCACCGGTATCGGCGGGATGCTGCTCCTGACGGCGTCCTTCGTGCTGTGTCTGTACGCGTGCCTGGAGGCGTTCGGCGCCGATGCCACCCAGCTCAGCCTGGCCGGGGTCGCCGTGGCGTTCCTCGCGGGCAACGCCATCGGCTCGGCGGCGCCGACGCCCGGTGGTGTGGGCGCGGTGGAGATCGCGCTCTCCGGGTTCCTGGTGGCGTTCGCGGGTGTGCCGGCGGAGATCGCTACGCCGGCGGTGCTGTTCTATCGGCTGCTGACCCTGTGGTTGCCGGTGCTGCCGGGGTGGCTCGCGTTCAATCACCTGACGCGTAAGGGTGCGCTGTAGGGCCCGGACCCTGAGTGTGTCCTAGAGGCTGACGGCGAGCACCGTCGCCAGCAGCGCCAGTGAGCCCATGACCTCCAGCGCGCCCACCACCGGTACTTTCACCCCGCGCCCCGGCAGCACCGCCGCCCGTACGAGGTACGCCGTGAAGGGGAGGGCGAGCCAGGGGTTCAGGAGGGTCGCGGCGGCCAGGGCCGCCGCGTGGTAGGCGACCGAACCCCGGTAGTACGCACGTGAGTTGCGCTCGCGGATCATCGTCTTCACGTACGGGACCGTGCCCGCGAAGTACAGCAGGCACGCGAGCGCAGGGGCCCAGGCGCCCCAACTGCCTTCGCCCAGGCGGTAGGTGACCAGGAGCATGCCGCAGGCCGGGACCACCGCGAGCAGGCCGTTGAGGAGGGCCCGTTCCTTGTTGCGCCACGCGTAGTACGTGTTGGCGAGGACGAAGGGGGCGGCGGCCGCGCACGCCAGGAGGAGCCAGGGGTACGCCACGGCGAGGGGGATGCCCAGCGCCGCGAAGCCGGCCGCGAAGGTCAGGGCCGGGCGGATGTGGCGGCGCGGGGCACGCGGGTTGCGGGAGACGCGGCGCAGCCGGAGCCACTGCTGTGCGTGGTACGTCGCCATGTAGCCGAGGAGCCAGGCCGCGAGGAGCGGCAGATGCGCCCGGCGCGGGCTGCCGAGGAACGTCCCGGCCGCGAAGGGGACCGCGAGCATCGCCCACGCCCCGTGCTGGTCGGGCAGCCAGCGGCTGCCGCGTTTCCGGCTCACCTTTTCTCCTTTCGACCCGTCCACTTTCCCACCGCACCCCACGGCGAAGTGAGGCAAGAGGTCCTGGCCGTACGGGACTTCTGTCACCGGGACACGCCGGAACGCGGGCATAGCCTCGGTGGAGTCAATTCCACAGGTGTCCGGAGGGACGAGGCGTTGCAGCAGCAGGACAGCAGAAGCGCTGCCGAAGCACTGGTCAGGGCCGGCGGATTCTTCCGCCGTTCCGCGTCGGCCACGGTGTCCGAGGACCTGCGCACGATCACGCATACCGGCGGCCGCGCCGCCGAGGTCTTCTACCGTGACCGCTGGAGCCACGACAAGGTCGTGTATTCCACGCACGGGGTGAACTGCACCGGATCGTGCCGCTGGAAGGTGTACGTCAAGGACGGCATCATCACCTGGGAGACCCAGGCGACGGATTACCCGTCCACGGGCCCCGACCGGCCGGAATACGAGCCGCGCGGATGTCCGCGCGGGGCGTCCTTTTCCTGGTACAGCTACTCCCCCACACGCGTCCGCCATCCGCATGTCCGCGGCACGCTCCTGGAGATGTACCGCGAGGCGAAGAAACGCCTCAAGGACCCGGTGCTTGCCTGGGCCGACATCCAGAAGGACGACGGGCGCCGCCGGAAGTACCAGAAGGCGCGCGGCAAGGGCGGCCTGGTCAGGGCGACTTGGGACGAGGCCGTCGAGATCATCTCGGCCGCGCATGTCCACACCATCAAGGAGCACGGCCCCGACCGCGTCGCCGGCTTCTCGCCGATTCCCGCGATGTCGATGGCCTCGCACGCGGCCGGTGCGCGTTTCCATTCGCTGATCGGCGCGCCGATGCTCAGTTTCTACGACTGGTACGCGGACCTTCCGGTGGCTTCCCCGCAGGTATTCGGCGACCAGACGGACGTACCGGAATCAGGTGACTGGTGGGACGCCGCATATCTCATGATGTGGGGCTCGAATGTGCCGGTGACGCGGACCCCGGACGCGCACTGGATGGCCGAGGCGCGTTATCGCGGCCAGAAGGTCGTCACGGTGTCGCCGGATTTCGCGGACAACACCAAGTTCGCCGACGAGTGGATGCATCCGCATCCCGGCACGGACGGCGCGCTGGCCCTGGCCATGGGGCATGTGATTCTCAAGGAGTTCTTCGTCGAGAAGAAGACGGAGTTCTTCGAGAACTACGTGCGGCAGTACACCGATCTTCCCTTTCTGATCAGCCTCACCGAGGGCGAACAGGGGCTTGTTCCCGGAAAGTTCCTCACCGCGAAAGATCTCGGCCGGGAGACCGAGAACGCGGAATGGAAGACCGTGCTCGTCGATGACGTGACCGGTGAACTCACCGTCCCCAACGGCACGCTGGGCCACCGGTGGGGCAGCAACGAGCAGCCCGAGTGGAATCTCGACCTCGGCGGCGTCGTCCCGCGGCTCACCTTCATCGACGAGGACGAGCGGGCCGAGATCACGCTCCCCCGGTTCGACGAGGACGGCGCCACGATGCGCCGCGGCGTCCCCGTCCGCCGCGTGGACGGCCGGCTCGTCACCACCGTCTTCGATCTGCTGCTCGCCCAGTACGGTGTCGAGCGCGAGGGCCTGCCCGGCGAGTGGCCCGCCTCGTACGAGGACGCGCGGACCCCGGGCACGCCCGGCTGGCAGGAGACCCTCACCTCCGTGCCCGCCGCCCAAGTGACGCGGGTGGCACGGGAGTTCGCGCAGACCGCGGTGGACTCCGAGGGCCGCTGCATGATCCTCATGGGCGCGGGCACCAACCACTGGTTCCACTCCGAGACGATCTACCGCGCCTTCCTCGCCCTGCTCACGATGACCGGCTGCCAGGGCCGCAACGGCGGCGGCTGGGGCCACTACGTCGGCCAGGAGAAGTGCCGCCCGGTCACCGGCTGGGCGACCCTGGCGAGCGCGAGCGACTGGGGCAGGCCGCCGCGCCACATGATCGGCGCGGGCTGGTTCTACCTGCACACCGATCAGTGGCGGTACGACTCGCTGCCCGCCGACGCGCTGGCCTCGCCGCTCGGCGCGGGCCGCTTCGAGGGCATGACGGGCGCCGACTGCCTGGCCGCGTCGGCGCGGATGGGCTGGATGCCCTCGTATCCGACCTTCGACCGCAATCCCCTGGAGCTGGGCTCCCACGACGACCCCGTGCAGAACGCCGTACGGATGCTCAAGGACGGCGAGCTGGGCTTCGCCGGCGAGGACCCGGACGCGCCGCGCAACTGGCCGCGCGTGCTCACCGTATGGCGGGCCAATCTTCTCGGCTCCAGTTCGAAGGGGAACGAGTACTTCCTCAAGCATCTGCTCGGCACGCACTCCAACCTGCCCGAGGACGGGCCGCGTTGTGTGCCGCGCGATGTGACCTGGCGGGACGAGGACGTGGAGGGCAAGCTCGATCTGCTGCTCGCCATGGACTTCCGTATGACCTCGACGACCCTGCTCGCCGACATCGTGCTCCCGGCGGCCACCTGGTACGAGAAGCACGATCTGTCGTCCACCGACATGCACCCGTTCCTGCATGCCTTCACCCCGGCCGTGGACCCGCCGTGGCAGGCGCGCTCCGACTACGACGCGTTCCACGCGATAGCCCGGCGCTTCGGCGAGCTGGCGAAGGAGCACCTCGGCGTACGGCGCGATCTTGTCGCTACCGCGCTGCAGCACGACACCCCTGGTGGCGAGATGGCGCAGCCCGGCGGGGTGGCGCTCGACTGGTCGCAGGGCGAGTGCGAGCCCGTACCGGGCCGGACGATGTACAACCTCACGGTCGTGGAGCGCGACTACGGGGCCGTCGGCGAGAAGTTCGCCGCGCTCGGACCGCTGGTCGACTCCCTCGGGGTGACCACGAAGGCGATCACGTTCGAGGTCGGCGAGGAGGTCGCGTATCTGAAGGAGAAGAACGGGACCGTACGCGGCGGCGTCGCCGACGGGCGGCCCCGGCTCGAGACCGCGCAGCAGGCGTGCGAGGCGATCCTGCGGCTGTCCGGCACCTCCAACGGGCGCCTGGCCACGCAGGGTTTCGAGACCCTGGAGAAGTCCACGGGTCAGGAGATGGCGCATCTCGCCGCCGAGGCCGAGGGCAAGCGGATCACCTTCGCCGACACCCAGGCCCGGCCCACTGCGGTGATCACGTCGCCCGAGTGGAGCGGCAGCGAGTCCGGCGGCCGCCGCTACACCGCGTTCACCGTGAACACCGAGCACCTCAAGCCCTGGCACACGCTCACCGGACGCCAGCACTTCTTCCTCGACCACGACTGGATCCACGAGGTCGGCGAGGCGCTGCCCACGTACAAGCCGCCGCTGGACATGAGCAAGCTGTACGGGGAGCCGAGGCTCGGCACGGTCGACTCCGCCGGGAAGTCCGTGGCCGTCCGGTACCTGACCCCGCACAACAAGTGGGCGATCCACAGCCAGTACCAGGACAACCTGTTCATGATGACGCTCGGCCGCGGCGGCCAGACCGTATGGATGTCACCGCAGGACGCCGAGTCCATCGGGGTCAGGGACAACGACTGGATCGAGGCCGTGAACCGCAACGGCGTCGTCACCGCCCGCGCGATCGTCTCGCACAAGATGCCGCCCGGCACGGTCTACATGAACCACGCGCAGGAGCGCACGGTCGGCGTCCCGAAGACGGAGAAGACCGGCCGGCGCGGCGGCATCCACAACTCGCTGACCCGGATCATGCTCAAGCCCACCCATCTCGTGGGCGGCTACGCCCAGTTGACCTGGGCCTTCAACTACCTCGGCCCGACCGGCAACCAGCGCGACGAAGTCACGGTCATCCGCCGCCGCAACCAGGATGTGGAGTTCTAGAACCATGCGCGTAATGGCACAGGTAGCCATGGTCATGAACCTCGACAAGTGCATCGGCTGCCACACCTGCTCGGTCACCTGCAAGCAGGCGTGGACCAACCGCAAGGGCACCGAGTACGTCTGGTTCAACAACGTCGAGACGCTGCCCGGCCAGGGCTACCCCCGGCGCTGGGAGGACCAGGAGAAGTGGAAGGGCGGCTGGGAGCGCACCCGCTCCGGACGGCTGCGGCTCAAGGCGGGCGGCAAGGCGAAGCGGCTCGGGCAGATCTTCGCCAACCCCGAACTCCCGCAGATCGAGGACTACTACCAGCCCTGGACGTACGAGTACAAGAACCTCACCGAGGCCCCGGCGGGCGATGACATGCCCGTCGCGCGGCCCGTCAGCCAGGTGACCGGTGAGCCGATCGACAAGATCGAGTGGGGTCCCAACTGGGAGGACAACCTGGGCGGCGCGCCCGAGCACGCCGTCAAGGACCCGCTCGTGGAGAAGGTCAACGCGGTCCGTGACGAGGTCGGCGACCGGATCCGTATGGAGTTCGAGCAGAGCTTCATGTTCTATCTGCCGCGCGTGTGCGAGCACTGCCTCAACCCGGCCTGTGTGTCGGCCTGTCCGTCCGGCGCGATGTACAAGCGCGTCGAGGACGGCATCGTCCTGGTCGACCAGGACCGGTGCCGCGGCTGGCGGATGTGCGTCTCCTCCTGCCCGTACAAGAAGGTCTACTTCAACCACTCCACCGGCAAGGCGGAGAAGTGCACCTTCTGCTTCCCGCGCGTGGAGGTCGGTCTGCCGACCGTGTGCTCCGAGACCTGTGTGGGCCGGATGCGCTACCTCGGCGTGATGCTGTACGACGCGGACAAGGTCACCGAGGCCGCGGCCGTCGAGGACGAACAGGACCTCTACCCGGCCCAGGTGGAGGCCTTCCTCGACCCGCACGACCCGGCGGTGCAGGCGGCCGCGCGGGCGCACGGGATCACCGACGAGTGGCTGGACGCCGCCCGCCGCTCCCCCGTGTACGACCTCATCGCCACGTACCAGGTCGCGCTGCCGCTGCACCCGGAGTACCGGACGATGCCGATGGTCTGGTACGTTCCGCCGCTCTCGCCGGTCGTCGACGCGGTCGCCGCCACCGGCAGCGACGGTGAGGACGCGGGCAACCTGTTCGGGGCGATCGACGCGCTGCGGATACCGGTCGAGTACCTGGCCGAACTTCTCACCGCCGGGGACACGTACGCCGTCGAGGCGGTGCTGCGGCGGATGGCGGCGATGCGCGCATACATGCGGCGGGTCAATCTGCGACAGCCGCGCGACGAGTCGATCGCAGCGGCCGTCGGGCTCACGGGAGTCGAGATCGAGGACCTGTTCCGGCTGCTCGCCATCGCCAAGTACGAGGACCGGTACGTGATCCCGACGGCCGCGCGCGCCGACGCGGACGCGCTGGCCGGGACGCATCCCCTGGACGACTCCTGTCCGGTCTCCGCCGAGGCCCTCTCGGGCAGCCGCCCCCTCCTCAACCTCTCCCCGACGCGGAGGAGCGCATGACCGCGCACACCACCGAGGAGCACATGACCCCCGATGCCGTCGTACGCCTGGTGGCCGGCCGGCTGCTCCAGTACCCGGACGCGCGCCTGGCCGAGGAACTCCCGCGATACGAGGCGGCCCTCGCCGGGGCGGCCCCCGAACCGGCCCGCCTCCTCGCCTCGTTCCTCGGCCACGCGCGCGAGACGCCCGAGCTGGACCTCGCCGCGCACTACACCGACACCTTCGACACCCGGAACCGCCGCTGCCTCTACCTCACGTGGTGGACGGACGGGGACACCCGCAACCGCGGCCTCTCCCTGGTCCGGCTCAAGCGGATCTACCGGGACTTCGGCCTGGAGTACGCGGGCGACGAACTGCCCGACTTCCTGCCCGTGGCCCTGGAGTTCGCGGCGCTGCACCCCGAGGCCGGGACGCTGCTCCTGGAGGAGCACCGGGCCGGCATCGAGCTGCTCCGCCTCGCGCTGACCGCCGCGGACACCCCGTACACCCAGGTCCTCGAAGCGGTCTGCGCGACGCTGCCCGGGCCCTCCCCCGAGACGAAGGCCGAGGCGAAAGCGCTGGCCAGGCGCGGTCCGCGGCATGAGTCGGTCGGGCTCTCGGATCCGCTCGAACCCTTCGGCCCGGGAGTCGACCTGCCCTGGCCGACCCTCTCCCCGGAAAGGAGCCCGGCCTGATGGACCTCATCCTGTGGGGGGCGTTCCCCTATGTCGTCCTCGTGCTGCTGATCGCGGGGCTCGTCTGGCGGGCGCGCCACGACCGCTTCGGCTGGACCACGCACTCCACGCAGGTCCATGAGTCGCGGCTGCTCCGTATCGGCTCGCCGCTGTTCCACTTCGGGATGGCGTTCGTGGTCGTCGGGCACGTGGTCGGGCTGCTCGTCCCGAAGACCTGGACCGACGCGGCGGGGCTCAGCGACCACACGTACCACCTGCTCGCGGTCACCACGGGCTCGGTCGCGGGTGTGGCGGCGGCCGCCGGCATCGGGATCCTCGTGTACCGCCGCTTCACCGTCCCGGCCGTGAAGAAGGCGACGCTCAGGAGCGACCACCTGATGTACACGTTCCTGCTCGGCGCGATGGCGCTCGGGATCGTGGCCACCCTGCTCAACTCGACCGGCGCGATGGGCGATTACAACTACCGCGAGGGCGTCTCGCTCTGGTTCCGCTCGCTCTTCACGTTCCAGCCGGACTACGCGCTGATGGGGAAGGCACCCCTCGCCTTCCAGCTGCACGTCCTGTTCGGCCTGTGTCTCTTCCTCCTCATCCCCTTCTCGCGTCTGGTGCACATGTTCAGCGCGCCCGTGAAGTACCTCTTCCGCCCGTACGTCGTCTACCGCAGCCGCGACCCGCACCAGCTCGCCCACCGGCCGGCGCGGCGCGGCTGGGAGAGGACCGGCTCGTGAAGCACGTCGTCCGCAGCCCGAAGCACCCGGTCGACGAGCGGCCGTTCATCGTCATCTGGGAGGCGACCCGGGCCTGCCCGCTGGCCTGCCTCCACTGCCGCGCGGAGGCGCAGCTCACCCGCGACCCGGCGGAGCTGAACGGCGAGGACGCGCGCTCGCTGATGCGCCAGATCGCCTCCTTCGGCAAGCCGAGCCCGCTGTTCGTCATCACGGGCGGCGATCCCTTCCAGCGGCCGGACCTGTGCGAGCTGATCCGCTACGGGACCTCGCTCGGTCTGCGCATCGCGGTCTCCCCGTCGGGGACGCCGACCCTCACGTACGAGAACCTCGTCGCCGTACGGGAAGCGGGCGCCGTGGCCCTGTCGCTCTCCCTGGACGGCTCGACCGCCGAGCGGCACGACGCGTTCCGCGGGGTGCCCGGGGTGTACGACTGGACGCTCGACGGCTGGCGCATGGCCCGCGAACTGGGCCTCAAGGTGCAGATCAACACGACCGTCACCCGGCACAGCCTGCACGATCTCGCGGACATCGCGGCGGTCGTACGGCGCGAGGGCGCGATGATCTGGAGCGGCTTCCTGCTGGTCCCCACGGGCCGCGGCGAACAGCTCGACGCGCTCACGCCCGAGGAGGTGGAGGACGTACTCCACTTCCTCTACGACTGCGGGGCGGTCATGGCGACGAAGACGACGGAGGGTCACCACTTCCGGCGCGTGGCGATCCAGCGGACGATCCTCGCGCGGCACGGCGAGCTCCCCCAGACGGGTCCGCTGTACGCCTCACTGACCGCCCGCGCCACGGAACTCGGCCTGTTCTCGGGCCCGGCACGCTCGGTCCGCCGCCCGCCCATGGACGTCGGCTCCGGCCGCGGCTTCGTCTTCGTCTCGCACACGGGAGAGGTCCACCCGAGCGGCTTCCTGCCGCTGTCGGCGGGCAACGTGAAAAACCACCCGCTCCCCGCCATCTACCAGGGCTCGGCCCTCTTCAACTCCCTGCGCGACCCGTCGCTCCTGGAGGGCAAGTGCGGGCGGTGCGAGTTCGCGACGGTGTGCGGGGGGTCGCGGTCGCGGGCTTATGGGGTGACGGGGAGGACGCTGGCGGCGGATCCGTGGTGTGCGTACGAGCCGGGCACGTTTGAATTCAGCCCCGCCGGCGTTTGAGGCGCACCGCACCACAAATGGCCAACCGACCCCCCGGCGCCGGCCAAAAGCATGAGCCCCTAACCCCCCACCCCGCCGTAGCGTCGAAAACGCGGACAGACCCCCACCCGCGGGAGACCCCACATGCGTGAAGCGATCGTCATCGGCGGAGGCATCACCGGCCTCGCCGCAGCCTGGCAGCTGCGAGGGACCGCCGACGTCACCGTCCTCGAGAGCGAGCGGCGCATCGGCGGCAAGCTGCACACCGCCACCATCGGCGGCACCCCCGTCGACACCGGCGCCGAGTCGATCATGGCGTTGCGCCCGGAGGCCGTGGAACTGGCACAGGAGGTGGGCCTCGGCCCGGACCTGTGCGACCCGGCCACCGCCCCCACCACGGTGTGGACGGACGACGCGCTGCGCCCGATGCCCGCGGGCCATGTCCTCGGCATCCCCACGGAGCCGCGCGCCCTCGCCGGCACGGGCCTCCTGTCCGACGAGGGCCTGGAGCGCCTCTGCCAGGAGGAGAGCCGGCAGTCCGCGCCCCTCCCCCGCGACGCCGACATCTCCGTGGCCGCGTATCTCCGCGACCGCATCGGCCAGGAGGCCGTCGACCGGCTCGTCGAGCCGATGCTCGGCGGCGTGTACGCGGGCCGTGCCGACCAGCTCTCGCTGCGCTCGGCGATGCCCCGCCTCGCCGCGGTCGCCGAGCACGGCGGCTCGCTCGTCGGCGCGCTGCGCCGCGTGCGGGCCGCGGGCGCCCCGAAGGCCGCCGCGGTCCAGGGTGTGCGCGGCGGCACGGGCCGTCTCCCGCTCGCCGTCGCCCGGTCCTGCGGCGCCCGGATCCTCACGGGCACGCGCGCCGACGAACTGCAGCGCACCGCGTCCGGCCGCTGGCGGGTCCGCGCGCTGACCGCGGACGGCCCGCTGGTGATGGAGGCGGACGCGGTGATCCTCGCGCTGCCCGCCTTCGCCGCCGCCGAGCTGCTCCGCGGCCACTCGCCCGCCGCCCACGAGGAGCTGGGCCTGATCGAGCACGCCGGTTCGGCCGTGGTCACGATGGCCTTCGACCGGTCCCGGGCCTCCTTCCTGCCCGACGGCAACGGCTTCCTCGTCCCGCCGGCCGACGGCCGGACCATCAAGGCCGCCTCGTTCCTGACGAACAAGTGGGGCTGGCTGCGGGAGTCCGCGCCGGGCTCGTTCGTCCTGCGGGTCTCGATCGGCCGCGCCGGCGAGGAGGCTCGACTCGACGTCCCCGACCGGCACTTGATCCGTACGGCCATCTCCGAACTGCATCTCGCGGCCGGCCGCATGGGCGAGCCCACGGCCGCCCGTGTCACGCGCTGGGACCGCGCGCTGCCGCAGTACGGCGTCGGGCACGCCGACCGGGTCGCCCGGATCCGCGAGGCCGTGGCGAAGCTGCCGGGCATCGACGTGTGCGGGGCTGCGTACGAGGGCGTCGGGGTGGCGGCCTGTGTCGCGACGGGCCGCAAGGCCGCCCGCCGGGTCTTCGAAGGCTGAGCCACCACCGCCCGCCTCCGGTGATGATCACACGGACGGCCCGCGCCAAAGGCGACCCCCACGAAGCGCCCGCAGGATGGGGGCATGCCGAAGCCCCGCACCGTGCGTACCGCCCTGCCCGTGGTCCTCGCCCTCACCGCCGCCCTCGCCACCGGCTGCGGCGACGACTCCGGCGGGAACAAGGAAGCGGACCTCACCGCACAGCAGCTGAAGTGGAAGGACTGCCCGGCCCCGAGCGCCGCGCAGGGCGGCGGCGAGGCGCCCACCCCGCTGCCGGGCGGCACGGAGTGGCAGTGCACCACGATGAAGGCGCCCCTCGACTGGGACGAGCCGGACGGCGACACCATCGGACTCGAACTGGTCCGCGCGAAGGCGAGCGGCAAGGACCGCATCGGCTCGCTGATCTTCAACTTCGGCGGCCCGGGCGGCTCGGGCGTCACCACCCTGCCCGCCTTCGGCGAGGACTACGCGAAGCTGCGCACCCGCTACGACCTGGTGAGCTTCGACCCGCGCGGCGTCGGCCGCAGTGAACCGGTGATCTGCTTGGACGACGTCCAGCTGGACGCGTACCACCAGGAGGACGCGACCCCTGACGACGCCGAGGAGGAGCAGACGCTGCTCGACGGCGTGGAGGAGTTCAACCAGGCCTGCGACGAGCGGTCCGGGAAGATCCTGCCGCATCTGGCGACCACCGACGCGGCCAAGGACATGGACCTGATGCGCCAGGTCCTGGGCGACGACAGGCTGTACTACTTCGGGATCTCGTACGGGACCGAACTGGGCGGTGTGTACGCCCACTTGTTCCCGGACAAGGTGGGCCGTGCCGTCTTCGACGCGGTCGTCGACCCCACCGAGAACCCCGAACAGGGCTCGCTCGGCCAGGCCGCGGGCTTCCAGCTCGCGCTGGAGAACTACGCGAAGGACTGCACCTCGAAGGTCGAGGACTGCCCGGTGGGCGACACCCCGGCGGAGGTCCAGGCGAGGATCGCGAAGCTCCTGAAGGACCTGGACGAGAAGCCGATCCCGGGGCTCGGGCAGCGCGAGCTCACCCAGTCCGCCGCGACCAGCGGGATCGTGCAGACCCTGTACTCGAAGGACTTCTGGGAGTACCTGACGGAAGGGCTGCAGCAGGCGTACGACGGCGACGGCAGGATCCTGCTGACGCTCGCGGACGCGATGAGCGGCCGCAATCCGGACGGCACGTACCGCAACATCCAGGCGGCGAACGTGGCCATCAACTGCGCCGACGAGAAGCCCCGCTACACCGTCGACGACATCAAGGAGAAGCTGCCGCAGTTCCGCAAGGCGTCGCCGCTCTTCGGCGACTCGCTGGCCTGGGGCATGGCCGGCTGCAAGGGCTGGGCGGTGGACGGTGCAGCCGACCACCCGGACGTGAGCGCACCGGACTCCGCGCCGATCGTCGTCATCGGCAACACCGGCGACCCGGCGACGCCCTACGAAGGGGCCCGCAAGATGGTGGAGTCCCTGGGCGAGGGCGTCGGCATCGAGGTGACGTACAAGGGCGAGGGGCACGGCGCGTACGACAGCGGCAACGCGTGTGTACGCGACGCGGTGGACGGCTATCTGCTCGACGGCAAGGAGCCGCGGACGCGGACGGTGTGCTCGTAGGCCGGGCCCACCAAGTCCTCGGCGCCCCCATCGGCGCCACGGACAGGTCACGATCGTCGCCCGACCGCAACCACCCCTGGCATGGGCCCGCCTTTAGGATGACGGCACAGTTGCTCGAGGGGGGACGTCGTACATGGCAAGCACGTCAGGGGACCGGGCCGCAGGGCGGATAGGCACCCGCCCGTCCCAGGGCCGCCCGTCCCACGCACGGCCGACCGTCGTCGCCGTGGCCGCACTCCTCGCCGGCTCGCTCCTCGCGGGCTGCAGTGATGACGGCGGCGGATCCGACAAGGGCGGCGGTGACTCCTCCGCGTCGGCGAGCGCGCCCGCCAAGTCGCCCGGGAAGACGGACGATTCAGGTCTGCCGGCGAAGCTGACCGGCCAGCAGCTCAGCTGGGGCGAGTGCGAAGGCGGCGGCGCGGGCGCCTCCGACAGCGCGTGGAAGTGCGCGACGCTCAAGGTGCCGCTGGACTACGAGAAGCCGGACGGCAAGACGATCGGGGTGGCGCTGATCCGCAGCGTAGCCCGCGACAGCACCAAGCGGATCGGTTCGCTCCTGTTCAACTTCGGCGGTCCTGGCGGCTCCGGCGTCAGTACGCTCCCGGCGGCCGCCCCCGGCTACGGGGCGCTGCAGGAGCGCTACGACCTCGTCGGCTTCGACCCGCGCGGGGTGGAGCGCAGCGGCAAGGTGGAGTGCCGCGACGACGAGGCGACGGAGAAGTCCTTCACCACGATCGACATCACCCCGGACACGGCCGCCGAGGAGAAGGCGTACTTCAAGGACGCCGCCGCGTTCGGCGCGGGCTGCCAGGAGAAGTCCGGCGAGCTCCTCCCGTATGTCTCGACGGCGAACGCCGCGCGCGACATGGATCTGATGCGGATCGTTCTCGGCGACGACAAGCTGCACTATCTCGGTTACTCCTACGGCACCGAACTGGGCGGCACCTACGCCCACTTGTTCCCGCAGCGCGTGGGCCGGCTCGTGCTCGACGCGGTGGTCGACCCGAGCGCGGACATGGTCGGGCACGCCAAGAACCAGACGCGCGGCTTCCAGCGCGCCCTGGAGAACTACCTCAAGGACTCCGGCGAGGACCCCGAGGACGGCACGCAGAAGATCGCCGCGCTCCTGAAGTCCCTCGACCGCAAGCCGCTCCCGGCGGCGGGCGGCCGCGAGCTCAACGAAGGTCTCGGCACCACGGGCATCACCCAGGCCCTGTACTCGGAGAGCATGTGGCCGCAGCTGACGGCCGCGCTGCAGGCCGCCGAGGACGGCGACGGCTCGCCGCTGCTCGCGCTCGCCGACGAGTACAACAACCGTGACGCCTCCGGGCGTTACAGCACCCAGATGCACTCGCAGCGCTCGATCTCCTGCGTCGACACGAACGTGCGGCCGACGCCCGCGCAGGCGAAGAAGCTGCTGCCGGAGTTCCTGGAGATCTCGCCGGTCTTCGGCGGATTCCTCGGCTGGGACGCGGCCGGCTGGTGCCACAAGTGGCCGGTCCCGGGCGAACACAAGACGCCCGAGGTGAGCGCGGAGGGCGCCGCCCCGATCCTGGTGATCGGGACGACGGGTGACTCGGCGACCCCGTTCGAAGGCGCGCGGCGCATGGCCGACGAACTCGGCAAGGGCGTCGGCGTGCACCTCACGTTCAAGGGCGAGGGCCATGGCGCGTACGGCGGCGGCAACCCCTGCGTCGACTCGACCGTCGAGGACTATCTGCTCGACCACAAGGTTCCGCAAGACGGAAAGGTCTGCTCGTAATGCCCCGCAAGTCCCGCACCTCCCCCTCCATACCCGGTCAGTTCCGTGACCCGGCCGCCCCACTGCTCGTGGTCGCGGCCCTGCTGCTCGCCGGCTGCACCACCGGCGGCGGGAGCGACCCGGACGACTCCGCCTCGAGGGGCGGCGGCAAGGGCGTACCGGACACGAGCACCGTCGACTGGACCCGCTGCAAGGCGCCGACCCCGAACCAGGGCATCGGCAAGGCGCCGGGCTCCAAGTGGGAGTGCGGGACGCTTCAGGCGCCGCTCGACCACGAGAAGCCGGACGGCGAGAAGATCAAGATCGCGCTGATCCGCAAGCCCGCCACCGAGCCGGACCGCCGGATCGGCGCGCTCCTGTACAACTTCGGCGGCCCGGGCGGCTCGGGCATCTCGACGCTGCCGCAGGCGGCGGGGGACTACGGGGATCTCAACGAGCGCTATGACCTGGTGAGTTTCGATCCGCGGGCGGTCGGTGAGACGGCGACGGTGCGCTGTGTCGACGACAAGGAGATGGACCGTCTCTCCCAGGAGGACGACGGCCCGCCCGAGACCCCGGCCGAGGAGGCCGAGGACACCGCCGAGTCGCGCGAGCAGATCGAGGCCTGCGAACAGAAGGCCGGCAAGCTCCTTCCGCACGTCGGCACCACGGACACGGCCCGCGACATGGACCTGATCCGCGAGGCGCTCGGCGAGAAGAAGCTCAACTACTTCGGCATCTCGTACGGGACCGAACTGGGCGGCGTGTACGCCCACTTGTTCCCGTCGAAGGTCGGCCGGACGGTCTTCGACGCGGTCGTCGACCCGACGCAGGGGCAGATCGAGAGCGGTCTCGCGCAGGCGAAGGGCTTCCAGCTGGCCCTGGAGAACTACCTGAAGGGCACGGGCAAGGACCCGCAGAAGGGCGCGGCCCAGATCACGGAGCTCCTGGAGAAGGCGGAGGCGCGGCCGCTGTCCACCAGCACCCCGGGCCGCAAGCTGACCCGCGGCCTCGCCGAGACGGGCATCGCGGCCGCGCTCTACAGCGAGGAGACCTGGCCGTATCTGACGCAGGGCCTCCAGGAGGTCGAGAACGCCGGCTCGGGCTCGATCCTGCTGCTCCTCGCCGACGCCTACAGCGGCCGTGACCCGCAGTCCGGCCGCTACAACAACATGGCGCAGGCGAATGCGGCGATCCGCTGCGCCGACTCCAGCGAGCGCTTCGGCTTCGCCGACGTCAAGCGCGCGATGCCCTCGTACGAGAAGGCCTCCCCGGTCTTCGGCGCCTCGATGGTCTGGGGCCTGATGTCCTGCACGGACTGGCCGGTCGACGGGGAGCGCAAGACGCCCGAGGTCTCCGCGAAGGGCGCCCCGCCGATCGTCGTCATCGGCAACACCGGCGACCCCGCGACGCCGGTCGAGGGCGCCGAGAAGATGGCCGAGGCGCTGGGCCCGGACGTCGGGGTGAACGTGACGGTCGACGGCGAGGGCCATGGCACGTACGGCGTGAACGACTGCGCGACCGAAACGGTGGACGCGTTCCTGCTGGACGGCAAGGTGCCGGACGACGGGAAGACCTGCAAGTAGGCGTGGATACGGCAGCGGGGTCCGCCTCTCGGAAGAGGCGGACCCCGCTGTCGTACGTACCGTCCGTGGACGGACTGTCCTAGTAGATCGGCTTCTCGGGCTCGATCTGGTTGACCCAGCCGATCACGCCGCCGCCGACGTGGACCGCGTCGGCGAAGCCCGCGGACTTGAGGACGGCAAGGACTTCCGCACTGCGGACACCCGTCTTGCAATGCAGGACGATCTTCTTGTCCTGCGGCATGTCCTGGAGCGCGGCGCCCATGAGGAACTCGTTCTTCGGGATCAGCTTCGCGCCCGGGATCGAGACGATCTCGTACTCGTTCTGCTCGCGGACGTCGATGATCTCGATGTTCTCGCCCTCGTCGATCCACTCCTTGAGCTGCTTGGGAGTGATCGTCGAGCCGAGGGCCGCCTCCTGGGCCTCGTCGGAGACGACGCCGCAGAAGGCCTCGTAGTCGATGAGCTCGGTGACGGTCGGGTTCTCACCGCAGACCGCGCAGTTCGGGTCCTTGCGGACCTTGACCTGGCGGTACTGCATCTCCAGGGCGTCGTAGATCATCAGGCGGCCGACCAGCGGCTCACCGATGCCCGCGAGGAGCTTGATGGCCTCGTTGACCTGGATCGAACCGATCGAGGCGCACAGGACACCGAGCACGCCGCCCTCGGCGCAGGACGGGACCATGCCCGGCGGGGGCGGCTCCGGGTAGAGGCAGCGGTAGCAGGGGCCGTGCTCGGACCAGAAGACGGACGCCTGGCCGTCGAAGCGGTAGATCGAGCCCCAGACGTACGGCTTGTTGAGCAGCACGCACGCGTCGTTGACGAGGTAGCGCGTGGCGAAGTTGTCCGTGCCGTCGACGATGAGGTCGTACTGGCTGAAGATGTCCATCACGTTCTCGGCCTCGAGCCGCTCTTCGTGAAGGATCACGTTCACATACGGGTTGATGCCCTTGACCGAGTCGCGCGCGGACTCCGCCTTGGAGCGGCCGATGTCCGCCTGGTTGTGGATGATCTGGCGCTGCAGGTTCGACTCGTCGACCTCGTCGAACTCCACGATGCCGAGCGTGCCGACACCTGCGGCGGCCAGGTACATGAGCGCGGGCGAGCCGAGGCCGCCCGCACCGACGGCGAGCACCTTGGCGTTCTTCAGCCGCTTCTGCCCGTCCATCCCGACATCCGGGATGATCAGGTGGCGGGAGTACCTGCGGACCTCGTCGACGGTGAGCTCTGCAGCAGGCTCGACCAAGGGTGGCAGCGACACGGGGACTCCGTAAATCGGTATGCGAACAGTGGTTCTTCCCGTAACGCTGCCACAGCCTTCTTCATTCCGAGACACCCCGTCCGATACGCGAGACGATTTCGTCCCAGTACCCGGGCAGCGCCTCGAAGGGGTCGACCGTGCGGTGCTGGTCCGTGCGGTCCGTGAACCAGATCGTGCCCGCTCCCTGCCAGCGGGCGATGCGCAGGGCCTCCTCCAGGTGACCGAGCGGCATGCCGTGCACGAAGTGGCAGAACTTCTCGGGCTCGTAGTCGGCCGTCCACTCGGCGACCTGCGACCAGCGGTAGTCGCTCCACGAGCCGCTGAAGGTCACCAACTGGTCGGCGTTCTCGGCGTATCCGGGGTGCGGGTGGGCTCCGTGGCCGAAGACCAGGTGGCCGTCGGGCAGGAGCGCCTTGAGGGTGGCGGCGATCCTGCGGGTCTCGGGCAGCGCGGCCCGCTCGGTGGGGGCGCGGTCCGCGTAGAAACCGTCGACCTGGTACCAGTCGAGGTAGCGGTGCGCGTCCGAGACCAGCTCGCCGAAGGAGCGGGCGCCGAAGGCGAGGTCGAGGTGACCGAGGACACGCGTGCCGGCGTTACGGAGCTTTCCGGATGCTTCCAGACAGTGCGGATCGGGACGGGCGCCCGGCCCATTGGCGACATTCAGCACAGTCCAGTGCAGTGGAATGCCGGGACGGGTCAGGGTGGCCCACTCCATGGGGGCCACCAGCGGGTGGGCGTAGCCGGGCACGCCCAGGCCCATGGTCGTGCCCTCGGTCTGCTGCGGTGTACCCGTGGTGGTGATCAGATGCGACATGCCGCCTCCATCCAGATGTCGGCGAGGGACTCTTCGAGGTTGATCCGGGGCCGCCAGCCGAGCCGGTCGCGCGC
Organism: Streptomyces sp. NPDC050418; assembly: GCF_044458745.1. NCBI lineage: Bacteria > Bacillati > Actinomycetota > Actinomycetes > Kitasatosporales > Streptomycetaceae > Streptomyces > Streptomyces sp. NPDC050418. The sequence continues at coordinate 222,090 of NZ_JBITIG010000009.1, read as the reverse complement.
GGTGCGCACATCGGCCTGCTGCCAGCTGCCGCAGCCGTCCGGGTAGGGGTAGGCCGCGGGTGCCGTATCGGATTCGGTACGGGGGTGGCCGATGGATGGCCGTCCGCCCGGTCCGCCGTCCAGTTCGTGCAGGGCGCCGCCGTATCCGGCGACGCGGGCGAGCACGGCCGCGGCGTCGCGCAGCTTCACGGCCCGCCCGGACCCGATGTTGACGACGCCTTGCGCCGCCGAGAGCGAGGCGGCGTGCACCGCCCTGGCGACATCGCGTACGTCCACGAAGTCGCGCTGCACGCCGAGGCCCGCGAGCTTGAGCTCGCCGTCACCGGCCTGCATGGCGCGGCGCATGGCCTCGGCGAGGCGGCCGAGCGGGGAGCCGGCCGGGGTGCCGGGCCCGGCGGGCGAGAACACCCGCAGCACCACGGCGTCGAGACCGGCGCCGAGCACCAGCTCGGTGGCGGCGAGCTTGCTCACGCCGTACGGGCCGCCGGGCCGCGGAATCGCGTCCTCACCGGTCGAGGACCCCGGCTGGCTCGGCCCGTACTCGGCCGCGCACCCCAGCTGCACCAGCCGGGCCCCGCAGCCGCTCCTGCGTAACGCCTCGCAGACGGTGGCCACGGCGACGGTGTTGTGCCGTGTCAGGTCCCGGGCGCCGCCTCGGGTGGCCCCCGCACAGTTCACCACGACACCGGGATGCACGGCATCGAGAAACCTGGTCAGGGCGCCAGGACTCCCACTCGCGAGATCGAACCGCACATCGGCGTCGTCCCCACGCCCGAGCGCGGTCAGCTGCACGGCCGGATCGGCCAACAGCCGATCAGCCACAAACCGCCCCAGATACCCATTGGCCCCGAGCAACAGAACCCTCATCGCCCGCCTCCACCGTTCCGTTCCTCACACATGCACATCGTTGGTACTCCTCAGGGCTGTTCGGGTTGGGGGAGGTTGGTGGGGTGGGGTGGGGTGGGGCTCGGGTGCGGGAAGCCGGCGGTGGGCTGGTGGGGCCGGCTTGGTGGGCGGGGCCCCCACGACCGGCCTCACCGCACCCCCTCCGCATGCGCCGACGCCCGCGTCATCCGCCGCATCGCATGCACCAGCAGCACCCCCGCCGCACCTCCGCACGCGAGGACCGGAACGGCCCCCGGCCCCCACGCCCCGACGAGGGACGAGACGGGCGCGCCAAGGAAGTCGAAGCCGGGCAGCCGCCCGCCGAGAGAGGTCGCCAGCGCCAGCCCTTCGGCCGCACAGGCTGCGCCCAGCATGAGCGCCCCCGCGTCCGGGAAGCCGTGCACCTCCAGCAACCGCGCGAGCAGCAGCAGCGCCCCGAGCGCGACCGCGGGACCGATCCCCCGCGCTCCCTCCCCCAGCACCGCCCCGGTCGCGAGCAACAGACAGAGCAGCGCCGCGAGGAACACCGCGAACACGCCGCCGAGCAACGGCCGCACCGCGTCAGCGAAGTCGTCGAGCCCCCGGCTCGCCGCGAGCGTCCGCGCGCTCTGCACCGCGAACATCCGCGCGCACCACGCCGCGGGCAGCACGGCGAGCGCGAGCCCGAGCACGGGTGCCGTATGCACCGGCCAGGGCCCTTCGGGCCCGCCGCGGAGAATCCCGGAGAGCAGCCCTTCGCCGAGGAGCGCGTACGCGATCAGACAGCCGGTCCACATCCGCGTGGCCCCGACCTGCCGCCCGAGCACCCGCAGCGGCCCCTGCCGCAGCGCGACCCGGAGCGCGATCCCCACGGCCAGCGCACCGAGCGCCCCCGCGACAAGCTTCCCCGTACCGGAGGTGAGGTCGAGCGCGGCCACCGCCATGGCGCACACCGCGCCGGGCAGCATCGCGAACACGGCCCATCCGACGGGGACTTGGGGCCCGGCCACCGGAGGGGCGGGCACCAGGACGGGCGCCGCTTCCTCGTCGCGCGCGGCCCGTGCGTACATCTCCTCGGCGAGCGAGAACACATCGCGGTGCCGGAACCGCGCCGCCGTACGGTCCGTGACGCCGTGGGCCTCAAGACCGGCGGCGATCTCCAGCGGATCCACGGCCTGTTCGCACAGCTCGCGGTGCCGGTGCATCAGCGCCTTCACGGGGTCGACCCCGCCCCGGCGCCCGCCGGGCCTGCGCGCTTTCCCTTTCACCGCCGACACCTCCGCGGCACGTGAGCCGCCGGACGCATCCGTATGTGAACCCCCGGCTGCGTCCGTACGCGAGCCCGTGAGCGCGGCCCCGGCGAGCACTTCCTCGGACCGTGTGTCCCAACTCCCGGGCGTCACCGGGGTGGTGGGCCCATCCGCCTCCGCGGGCGTACGGTTCTCGCTCACCGCTCCCCCTCGACGACGGCCACGGCCCCCACGGGCTCGTCCTCAACCGGAGGTGAAGCCGGCGCGGCCCATGTGGGCCCCCGCTCGGGCCCGGCGGTCCACCGCCCGGGCACGAACACCTCGGCCGGATTGGCGAACGGCTGCGGCTCCCCGGCCTCGTCCAGCGCCTCCCTCCGTACGGGATGGTGCGAGACGATCTCCAGGTAAATGCTGTGAAATGCCGCGATGTTCTGGTCCACCGTGAAGAGCTCCAGGGCGCGCGCCCGCGCCGCCGCGCCCAGCCGGTCCCGCCGTTCGGGATCCCGCAGCAGCGCCAGGCAGGCATCCGCGAGCGCCCGCGGATTGCGCGGGGGCACCACGAGCCCCGTACCGCCGATGACCTCGACCACCGCGCCGACGTCCGTCGACACCGTGGCCCGGCCGCAGAACATCGCCTCGACCAGGCTGATCGGGAAGCCCTCGACCACGCTGGACAGGACGACGACACTGCCCGCCCCGTACGCATCGGCGAGCTCGGGCACCTCGGGCCCGCCGATCTCCTCGAAGGAGACGGGGTTGTCGCCGACCGCGTGCACCCCCTCCGCCTCGTCGGGGAAGAGCTGCGCCGCGAGCGCCTCGCAATGCGCGAGATACGTGGCCGCCTCGGGCCCGTCCGCCGGGGCGCCGACGATGCGCAGCCGCACCTTCGGCTCCTCCTTGCGGATCTCCGCGAAGGCGTGGAGCAACGCGATGAGGTCCTTCGAGGGCTCGATCCGCCCGACCCACACCAACGTGTCGGGATCGGCGAGTTCGGTCGACTCGCCGACCTCCGCGAAGCGCGAGGACTCCATCCCCGGATACACCGTGCGCAGCTTGGCCCGGTCGGCGCCGCAGCGCTCCTGCCAGCGGCGCGCGTGCGTATTGCCCGGGGTGATCAACTCGGCCTGCCGGTAGACCTCTTCGGCGAGCCGGCCGTGGAAGCCCGCGAGCAGCGCACGCGCGGGCGCGCTCAGCGTGCCCGCGGCCCCCAGGTAATGCGCCCTCAACTGCACTCCGTACTCCGTGACGAGGAGCGGCACGCCGAAGAAGCGCTTCGCCAGCAGCCCCGGCAGCGCCGCCGCGCCCCCCGACGCGGCATGGCACAGGTCGACGGCACCGAGGCCGCCCTCGACCTCCTCGTACCAGTCGAGCGTGAGCGGCCGCAGTGTGCGCTCGATCAGCCCGGCGACGGTCAGCAGATCGGCCACCCGCGCCTGGCGCGCGGCCCGCGGCGCACCGGCCGCGCGGCTCGCCTTCTCCAGGACGCCGACGGCCGCCTCGGAGCGCAGCGCGGCGGCGAGCCCGCCCTCCTCGCGCTCCAGGTCGGCGAGCCCGTAGAGCCCGTTGGCGAAACGGTCCGCCCCGGCGCTCCCCTCGGCACAGACGGCCGCGGCCAGCTCCCCCCAGTGCTCGGCGAAGCGGCGCCGTGCGCGCCTGCCGTACACCACCCCGTCGTCCTCGGCCGTCCACAGCGGAGCCGTGCGCACCCGGTGCACCTGGGGCGGCAGCTGGATCCACCCCTGCTCCTCCTGGTGCGCGCTGCGGCTGAGCGCGAAGATGTCGAACTCATGCCGGTCGAGCCCGCGCACGAGGCGATCGCACCAGAGTCTGGCCTCACCCGTCACATACGGATAGCCACCCTCCGTGAGCAGTCCGATGCGCACGAGTACACCCCCGATCTTCCCTTGACTGGGGCTCCGCGATCCCGTGTGGTCCCGGTGGCCCCCCGCGAAACGAACGTATGCGGATATGCCGGTGGCGCGATGGACGGTTGTCCATCGCGCCACCAGAAGGGGTGAACGGCCGTAACTTTCCTGGCCGGGTAGCGTTTCGTCGCGCTAGGCGCGCAATCGATTACGCATGGTCAGACCCGGCCCATGGCTTGCGCCGCACAACAAGGTGTGCGGCTCAACTCCGGGGGTACGCCCAGGGGTTGGCCCGGCACGAGATGCCGTCGGCCTCCAGGAACTTCGTCTGCTGCTGCATCACGGGCGCGAGCGCCCCGTCGGCGCTGCACGTGACGTGGTTGAAGCCGAGCCGGTGGCCGACCTCGTGATTGATGAGCATCTGCCGGTACGCGAAGATCGCGTCGCCGTACGTCTCGGCGCCCTGCGCCCACCGGTCCGCGTTGATCATCACGCGGTCCGTGGCGGCGGAGTCGCAGGAGACGTTGTCCACCGTCGTGTCCAGACCGGACTTCTTGCACCACTCGGCGGTGGTGCCCCGGCTGGCCAGCGTGATCACGAAGTCCGCGTCCCCGTCGGCGACCCGCTCGAAGGTCCGCTCGCCCTTGTGCGCCCAACTCCGGTCGTCGTTCAGGGTCTTCTGCACGGCCTCGGCGAACAGCCCGCCGTCCAGGCCGAGTCCCTTCTCGACGTCCACGCGGTAGGTCCACTTCCGCCCGGCGCCCGGCGCCTTCGCGGCCCCGCCGACCGCCTCGAACTCGCCGCTCGCCCGCTTCGGCGGCAGGTCGTTCCGCTTGGCCATCTTCTGCTCGTACGTGAGCGGCGTGGGCGCGGACTCCCGCTCGTCGGACCGCGAGGCCTCCGAGGCACCGCCCCGTTCACCGCCCTTGGCGTCGGCGGCCTGCGCCTGCGGGTCCTTGTCGCGCCCGTCGGTGACCTGCCCGGCGACGACCACCGCGAGCACGGTGGTCACGGCGGCGGCCGCGATCCCGGTGAAGGTGCGCCCCTTGGTGTTCTTCTGCGGCGGATCCCGCCGGACGGGCGCGGCCTGCGGCGCCTCGTCCGCGGCCAGCTCGTGCCGGTAGTCGGTGACGGCGGCGTACGGATCACGGGAAGGCCGGCGGGACGCCGGGTCGAAGAGATCCGGGTCGTCGGCGAGGGGATCGAGCCCGTCGGCCCCGTCGAAAGCGGAGACGTACTCCTGACGAGGCCCGGGGATACGGGGCTGGGGGCCGGTCTGCGTGATGCGGGGCTGGGGTCCCGTGTGGGTGACGCGCGGCTGCGGTCCGGTCTGCGTGATCCGAGGCTGCGGTCCCGTCTGGGTGACGCGCGGCTGCGGTCCCGTCTGCGAGATACGAGGCTGCGGCCCGGTCTGAGTGACGCGCGGCTGCGGTCCCGTCTGGGTCACGCGCGGCTGCGGACCCGTCTGCGAGATACGAGGCTGCGGACCCGTCTGCGTCACCCGGGGCAGCGGCCCCGTCGACGTGACGCGCTGCTGCGGGCCGCCGGGTATCGCGCCCCAGCCGCCCCCGCCCTCACGCTGCTGCGGATGCGCCCGCCCCGCGGAGGGCGGTGGGACGCGCGGGGTGCCGTGCGGCGGGGTCATCGCCGGGCGGCCCTGCGGCGGCATCCCGGGCCTGGCCTGCGGCATCCCGCGCGGCGGTGTCATGTCGGGGCGCGCCTGCGGCACGCCTCGCGGCGGGGTCAGGTCGTGACGGGGCGGGCCGGCGGGCCACCCCTGCGCCCCGGCCGGGTATCCCTGCGGCGGCGGCCCATCGGGGCCCGGGCGCCGACGGCGCCCCGTCCCGTCCGCGGATCCCGTGGGGACGACGGGTATCGCCCCGGTGTCCCTCGCATCCCCCGAACCCCTCGCGTCCCCGGCGTTCTTCCCGCCTTTGCGCGCATGCCTGCCCACGGGCCGCCTCAGCTCTCCACCGTCAAGTCGCCTTGCGCGGCGAGCAGTTCACGTACGGCCGTGGCCACCACGTCCGGATACTCCATCATCGCCACATGCCCCGCCTCGGGCAGCGACAGCAGCCGCGAGCCGCGGAACGCGCGGGCGGCCTTGCGTGCCATGCGGTACGAGACCAGCTGGTCCCGCCCGCCGTACACCAGCAGCGTCGGCGCGAGCACCCGCTCGGCCTGGCGCCACAGTCCGTGCTGGCCGCCGAGGGTGTACGCGTCCACGATGCCGCGCGCCGAACGGGCCATCGCGTCCCAGAAGTACGGGAGCTGAAGGCGTCGCTCCATCTCCTGCACCGCGTGCGCGAAGCCCTCGGGGGTGACCCGCCCGGGGTCGCCGTAGCAAAGGGACATCACGCCGCGCGTCCGCATCTCCGGCGTCCAGTCCTTCGTCAGCTTCGCGAAGAGCTGGGCGACGCCCGGCAGCGCGACCAGCGCGGTCGGCATCGCGGTGCGCTGCACCCGGATCTCGGGCAGTGCGGGCGAGACAAGGGTGAGGGTCCGTACGAGATCGGGCCGGACCGCGGCGATCCGGGTGGCGACCGCGCCGCCCATCGAATTGCCGAACAGATGCACCGGCCCGCGGCCGCTCGCGTCGAGCAGCCGGATCACCGCGCGGGCGTGCCCGGTCACCGAGTAGTTGCTGTCGTCCGGCGGCGGCGAGTCGCCGAAGCCGGGCAGATCGACCGCCTCGCAGTCCACGACGTCCTCGAGCAGCGGCATCAGCGCCGACCAGTTCTGCGAGGAGCCGCCGAGCCCGTGCACGAACAGGGCGGGCGGCAGACCGGCACGGACCGGCGGTCTCGAGCGCACCGCGAGCGTCAGCCCCGGAAGGGACACCTGGCGCAGCTTCTCGCCCTCGGCGACCCGCACCGGCAGCGTTTTCGGGGTCGCCGCGGCGGCGACGGCACCGGGCAGCTCGGTCGAAGACATAGAGCGATGTTACGAGACGATCACGCGTTGGATCACGTGTTCGCGGTCACACGATCGCGTAGCGCCCGGAAACGGACTCTCCTACGCTCATGAGGGAAGGGCATTCGCCCTGTCCCCTGCCTTTTCTTCCCAGAGAGGGAGGCAGTCATGACGGTCGACCCCACCGAGCCGGACACCTTCGAGCAGGATCTCGCCCTCGATCCGGATGCCCCGGAGGCCGACGCCGCCGAGCAGCGGACCGAGCTGCGGCAGCACCAGGACGACTCCGCGGAAGGTTTTGATCCCGCGGCCGCAAACGCCGCGGATGTCGCGGAACAGGCCAGGGTGGTGGATCTTGACGAGGAGGACTACCGCTGATTCCCGCTGATTACCACTGACCGGGTGCGGAATGCCGCAGATCATGCGAACAACGGTGAACACCGCTCAACAAGTCGCCGGTCCGTGAAATTCTGCCTCCGCACCGCGCACACCACGGTTACCGAAAAGTACGATGGCGAAGCGGCAGCACACCGCACAAGGAACGTTCATGTATGGGGAGGCGGCGTGACAGCCACCGAGCAGACCGAGGCCGCGGCTCGCCCGCGGGGCACCCGCCTGCCGCGCCGGGCCCGCCGCAACCAGCTTCTGGGCGCGGCCCAGGAAGTCTTCGTTGCGCAGGGTTACCACGCGGCGGCGATGGACGATATCGCCGAGCGCGCGGGTGTCAGCAAGCCGGTGCTCTACCAGCACTTCCCCGGCAAGCTCGACCTCTATCTCGCACTTCTCGACCAGCACTGCGAGTCGCTCCTGACCTCGGTGCGCACCGCGCTGGCGTCCACGACGGACAACAAGCTGCGCGTGGCCGCGACGATGGACGCGTACTTCGCGTACGTACAGGACCAGGGCGGCGCGTTCCGTCTTGTCTTCGAGTCGGACCTCACCAATGAGCCGGCCGTGCGCGAGCGGGTCGAGAAGGTGACGCTGGAGTGCGCCACCGCGATCAGTGAGGTCATCGCCGAGGACACCGGCCTTTCGAAGGACGAGTCGATGCTGCTCGCCGTCGGTCTGGGCGGTTTCGCCCAGGTCGTGGCGCGCTACTGGCTGCACAGCGAGTCCAAGGTCGACCGCGACAAGGCGGTCGGTCTGCTGACGTCGCTGGCGTGGCGGGGTGTGGCGGGCTTCCCGCTGCACGGCACCGACCAGCACTAGGGCCTGTCCGGCGGGGCACCGGTCGCCCTTGGGTGACACGGCCGCGTATTCCTTCCTGATGTTCGCTGCGAGCGTGCACGGCGGCGCGCTGCCGAGTCCCCTCACCGGGCTAATGTTGGCGCGTACGGCGCGGACGCCCGCGCATCACTGACCGTCGGAGGGACAAAGCCGTGGAGGTCAAGATCGGCGTGCAGCACGCGCCGCGCGAGATCGTTCTGGAGAGCGGCCAGACCGCCGCAGAGGTCGAGAAGGCGGTGTCCGAGGCGCTGAGCGGCAAGTCTCAGCTGCTCACTCTCGAGGACGACCACGGCCGCAAGGTCCTGGTGCCGGCCGACCGGCTCGCGTATGTCGAGCTCGGCGAGCCGACCGCCCGCAAGGTGGGTTTCAGCGCGCTCTGATCCGCGCCGCCGAAGATGAACGGGACGGGCCCCGGAGGTGAACTCTCCGGGGCCCGTCCCTTTGGTTCGCGCCGTGTTCGCGCCGTGTTCGCGCAGGGCTCAAGTCGCCTGCCGCGCGGGAGGGTTGCATTCCGCGCACCCCGGGTAGGACCGGCTGTGACCGTTTTGCACCCCGGGCCGCGCAGGAGGACCTCATGATCCTGGAAGCACTCGCCTCCGCTCTGCTGGGGCTCGCGCTCGCCCTCCTCGCGTCCCACCGCCTGCCGAGCCGGCTGCCGTCCCGCCGGCTCGTCCTCGCGACCGGCGCGAGCGGAGCGGTCTTCGGCGCCCTGATCACGCACTCGTCCCTGGGCCCGGGCCACGCACCGGCGACGCTCGGCGGCGCGGTGGTGGTGGCCCTGGCCTCGGTGTCGCTCCTGGTGCGCTCAGGGAAGTTCAGCCCCGCCGGCATCTGAGGCGGAGCCCGCCTTACGCAGCGAGCCCCAGCGCAGCCATCCGCTTCGTGTGCGCCTCGGTGATCCGCGAGAACATCCGCCCGACCTCCGCGAGGTCGAACCCGTCCGCGACCCCGCCCACGAGCATCGTGGAGAGCGCGTCCCGGTCCGCCACGACCCGCTGCGACTGCGACAGGGCCTCGCCCATGAGACGGCGGGCCCACAGTGCGAGACGGCCGCCCACGCGGTGGTCGGCGTCGATCGCGGCGCGCACCTTCTCCACGGCGAACGAGGCGTGGCCCGTGTCGTCGAGGACGGCCAGCACCAGGGCGCGCGTATCGCTGTCGAGGCGGGCCGCGACCTCGCGGTAGAAGTCGGAGGCGATCGAGTCGCCCACGTACGCCTTGACCAGGCCCTCCAGCCAGTCCGACGGGGCCGTCTGCCGGTGGAAGCCGTCGAGCGCGGCGACGAAGGGGTCCATCGCCTCGGTCGGCTCGGCGCCGATCGCGGAGAGCCGGTCGCGCAGCTGCTCGAAGTGGTGGAACTCGGCCGAGGCCATCTTCGCCAGCTCGGCCTTGTCGGCCAGCGTCGGCGCCAGCTTCGCGTCCTCGGCGAGGCGCTCGAACGCGGCGAGCTCACCGTAGGCAAGGGCACCGAGGAGGTCGACGACCGCGGCGCGGTACTGCGGGTCGGCGCTCGCCGTGGCCCAGTCCTGAGCGGCGATTCCGGTGGGAGCCGGGGTCTCGGTGGCCGCGTCCGTGCTGCTGTCAGTCGTCTTGTCAGGCGTCTCCATGAAGCGCACAATAGCCCGCCCGCACCGCCTGGTAAGCCCCTGCTCAACGGCTGTGACCAGCGTGACGTGAGGAATTTGACAGACACGCCTGCGGGTACTCGGGGTACAGTGGTAAAGCGCCCGCTGAGCCGTGGCCGGATTACTGCTGCGTACGAGAGGTACGAAGCGGTTCGGCCGCCTCGACGGGCCATCCGAATGAGGATGCCCGGTCGGTGGCCCGATCGGCTCCGACCCGACAGCCCTCAAGTGCGTACGTGCATGTACGTCCCGGAGGGGCCCCTCAGCGGCATGAGCGCTCGAGCGACGGCTGTGGTCCCGCGCCACCCGGCCTGCGCCTAGCAGCCGGAAGCTACCGGCCGGCCACCGGCGGACTGGACATTTTCCAGGTCCCGCCCGGTCAGACCCCCAGCGTTCGCCTCGTGCCGCGTCTCACAGAAGAGGCAGCACCCTGAACACGCCCACGACTTTCCGAGAGCTCGGGATCCTTCCCGAGACCGCCGAGGCCCTTGAGGCCGTCGGCATCGTCAATCCGTTCCCGATCCAGGAGATGACGCTCCCCGTCGCGCTCTCCGGGACCGACGTCATCGGCCAGGCCAAGACCGGCACGGGCAAGACGCTGGGCTTCGGCCTGCCGCTGCTCGAGCGCGTCACCGTGCCCGCCGACGTCGAGGCCGGCCGCGCCAAGCCCGAGGACCTCACCGAGGCGCCGCAGGCGCTCATCGTCGTCCCGACCCGCGAGCTGTGCACCCAGGTCACCAACGACCTGCTCACCGCGGGCAAGGTGCGCAACGTGCGCGTCCTCGCCATATATGGCGGCCGTGCCTACGAGCCGCAGGTCGAGGCCCTCAAGAAGGGCGTCGACGTGGTCGTCGGCACCCCGGGCCGTCTTCTCGACCTCGCGGGCCAGAAGAAGCTGAACCTGTCGAAGGTGAAGTGCCTGGTCCTCGACGAGGCCGACGAGATGCTCGACCTGGGCTTCCTGCCCGACGTCGAGAAGATCATCAACATGCTTCCGGCGAAGCGCCAGACCATGCTGTTCTCGGCCACCATGCCGGGCGCCGTCATCGGTCTCGCCCGCCGCTACATGTCACAGCCCACGCACATCCGCGCCACGGCGCCGGACGACGAGGGTGCGACCGTCGCGAACATCGCGCAGTTCGTCTACCGCGCGCACAACATGGACAAGCCGGAGATGGTCTCGCGCATCCTGCAGGCCGACGGCCGCGGGCTCGCGATGATCTTCTGCCGTACGAAGCGCACGGCGGCCGACATCGCCGAGCAGCTGGAGAAGCGCGGCTTCGCCTCCGGCGCCGTCCACGGCGACCTGGGCCAGGGCGCCCGCGAGCAGGCGCTGCGCGCGTTCCGCAACGGCAAGGTCGATGTGCTGGTGTGCACCGACGTCGCCGCGCGCGGTATCGACGTCGAGGGCGTCACGCACGTCATCAACTACCAGTCCCCGGAGGAGGAGAAGACCTACCTCCACCGCATCGGCCGCACCGGCCGCGCGGGCAACAAGGGCACCGCGATCACGCTGGTCGACTGGGACGACATCCCGCGCTGGCAGCTGATCAACAAGGCGCTCGAGCTGGACTTCAACGACCCGGCCGAGACGTACTCCTCGTCCCCGCACCTCTTCACCGACCTCGGTATCCCCGAGGGCACGAAGGGTGTTCTGCCGCGCGCCGAGCGCACGCGTGCGGGTCTGGACGCCGAGGAGCTCGAGGACCTGGGCGAGCCGGGCGGCCGTAACGGCCGTGGGCGCGGCCGTGGCGGCAGGACCGCCGAGAAGACCGAGGAGCGCCCGGCCCGTACGCGCACGCCGCGTCAGCGCCGCCGTACCCGCGGCGGTGCCTCCGTGGACGGAGCCGCCGAGGCTCCCGCCGCGACCGAGGGCACGAAGGACGCCGCGGAGTCCGTGGAGGAGTCCGCGGTCCGTACGCCGCGCCGCCGGCGCCGTACCCGTACGGGTGCCGGTGCGTCGGAGGCCGCCGCCGCGCTCGAGACCGCCGAGGTCACCCCGGCCAAGGGCGAGGACTCCGCGGAGGAGGCGGCCGCCAAGCCGCGTCGCCGCCGGACCCGTAAGACCGCCGAGTCCGCTCCGGCGGCCGAGGCCAAGCCCGCGGCCGAGAAGGCCCCGAAGGCCGAGGCGAAGGCCGACGGCGAGGGCGAGGCCAAGCCGCGCCGGCGCCGCACGCGCAAGGCGGCCGCTTCGGCCGAGCAGCCCACCGAGGGCTGAGCACACAGCAGAAGGCCGGTGGCCCGCACTCCTCGTCCGAGGGGTGCGGGCCACCGGCCTTTGCGCGTAGGGCGGTTCAGCCCTGTCCGACCCTGCCGGTTCAGCCCTGTTCGGCCACCGGAGCGTCCTCCGCCTTGGCGGCGGGTGCCGCTGCCTGCGCCGTACGCGACGCCCGTACCGGCATCAGGAACAGCGCCAGCGTCGGGATCAAGTACAGGGCCCAGACGGCGACTTGGAGCACCGTCGGGTCGGGCTGGAAGTTGAAGATGCCCTTGAGCAGCGTGGCGTGCCAGGTGTCCGGCGGGTAACTCTCGCTGATGTCGAAGGCCTTGTCCGCGAGTCCGCCGAGGAAGCGTGCCTCCTGCAGGTCGTGGACGCCGTACGCGAGGATGCCCGCGGCCACGACGACCAGCATGCCGCCGGTCCACTTGAAGAACTTCGCGAGGTTGATGCGCAGGGCACCGCGGTAGAACAGCCAGCCCATGACCACGGAGGTCAGCAGGCCGAGGACCGCGCCGATCAGCGGGTCCCAGCCGCTGTCGGCGGCGTCCACCGCGCTCCACACGATGAGCGCGGTCTCCAGGCCCTCGCGGCCCACGGCGAGGAACGCCGTGAGGACCAGGGCGCCGGTGCCGAGCGCGAGCGCCGAGTCGAGCTTGCCGTGAAGTTCGGCCTTCAGGTGGCGGGCGGTGCGCCGCATCCAGAAGACCATCCAGGTCACCAGGGCGACGGCGACGATCGACAGGCCGCCGCCGATCAGCTCCTTGGCCTCGAACGTGAGGTCCTTCGTACCGAATTGGAGCGTGGCACCGAACGCGAGACTGACGGCGACCGCGATCCCGACCCCGGTCCAGACCGGCGTCAGCGCCTTGCGGTGGTCGGTCTTGACCAGGTACGCGACCAGGATGCAGACGACGAGGGAGGCTTCGAGGCCTTCACGCAGCCCGATCAGATAGTTGGCGAACATCGCTCACGCCTTCCCGGAGCCGGTGAACAGGGCGCTGCCCCACCAGTCGTCGTCACCGCTCACGCCCGGCGGGACGGCGAAGACTGCCGAACCGACGTGCTGGATGTACTCGTTGAGCACGTCGCGCCGGGCCAGCTGCAGCTGCACGGGGATGAACGCGTCGCGTACGTCGCGCTGGTACGCGAGGAAGAACAGGCCCGCGTCCAGGCGGCCGAGGCCGTCCGTGCCGTCGGTGAAGGAGTAGCCGCGGCGCAGCATCATCGCGCCGCCGTTGGAGTCGGGGTGGGCGAGGCGGACGTGGGCGACCTCGGGCATGGCCTTGAGGTTCGGCTCGTCGTGCTCGCGCTTCTTCCCGTACGCGGCGCCTTCGCCCTTCGTCCGGCCGAAGATGTCCTCCTGCTCCTTGAGCGAGGTGCGGTCCCAGGTCTCGATGTTCATCCGGATCCGGCGCGCCACGAGGTAGGAGCCGCCGGTCATCCAGTCCGGGCCGTCCTTCTCGCCGACCCAGACGTGCTTGGCGAGGTTCTTCTTGTCGGTGCCTGCGATGTTCCGGGTACCGTCCTTGAAGCCCATCATGTTGCGCGGGGTCTGCGCGTCGGGCGTCGTGGACGAGGTCTTGCCGAAGCCCAGCTGGGACCAGCGCACGGCGACCTTGCCGAAGCCGATCCGGGCGAGGTTGCGGATGGCATGCACCGCGACCTGCGGGTCGTCGGCGCAGGCCTGGATGCACAGGTCGCCGCCGCCGCGGGCCGCGTCGAGGTTGTCGCCGGGGAACTTCGGCAGGTCGACGAGCGCCTCGGGGCGCCGGTCCTTCAGGCCGAAGCGGCCGTCGAAGAGCGAGGGCCCGAAGCCGACGGTCAGCGTCAGCCGCGAGGGCTTGAGGCCGAGGGCCTCGCCGGTGTCGTCCGGGGGCGCCTCGGCGAGACCGCCGTACGCGCCCTCGCCGACCGGGTGGCCCTGGGTCATGAGGGCGGCGGCCTCGGTCCAGTCCTTGAGGAGCCGGATCAGCGCCTCGCGGTCCTCGGTCTTCACGTCGAACGCGGCGAAGTGCAGCCGGTCCTGGACCGCGGTGGCGATACCGGCCTGGTGCCTGCCGTGGAACGGTACGGCCGCGCCGGCCTCGCCGACGGGCACGGTGTTCTCGCCGCCGTCGAGCGCGAAGGCCGCGCCGCCGGCCGCGGCGGCGCCGAGCGCGAGGCCCGCGCCGCCCCAGCCGAGCAGCGAACGGCGGCTCGGGGCATCCGCCTGAGGGGCATCCGTCTGAGGGGATATGGGCTGGTCAGTCATCTCCGCCCCTTACTTCACGACCGCGGCGGCCAGCTTCGAGAGCGGCTCGGCGAGGGCGTTCACCCCGTCGGAGAGCTCCTTGGTGTCGGCCTTGCTGAGCTTGTCGTAGGACACGAAGTCGTACGACGTCTTGTCCTCGCGGTACTTGTCGAGCAGCGTGTTGAGCGCCTTGAACTGGCGGTCGAGCTCCTTGGTGAGCTCCGCGTCGTTCTTCTCGGCGACCGGCTTGAGCAGCGCGTAGGACTTCTCGGCGCCCTCGACGTTGGCCTTGAAGTCGACGAGGTCGGTGTGCGAGTAGCGCTCCTCCTCGCCGGTGACCTTGCCGGTGGCGACCTCGTCGAGGAGTTCCTTGGCGCCGTTCGCCATCGAAGTGGGCGTGATCTCGGCCTCGTTGACCCGGTCCTGCCAGGCCTCCAGGTCCTTGATCAGGAGGTCGGCGAGTTCCTTGTCGCGGCCGGTGATCTTCTTGTCCTGCCAGAGCGAGCGCTCCAGGCGGTGCCAGCCGGTCCAGTCCTTCTCCAGGTCCTGGCCCTCTTCGAGCCCGTCCTCGCGCAGGTCGACCTTGGGGTCGATGTCGCCGAAGGACTCGGCCACGGGCTCGGTGCGCTCCCAGCCGATACGGGACGGGGCGTAGGCCTTCTTCGCGGCGTCCAGGTCGCCGGCCTTCACGGCCTTGGCGAACGCGCGCGCGAGCGGCAGCGTCTCGTCGGCCTGCTCCTGTACGTACTTGCGGTACTCGGCCACGGCGGCGTCAAGCTTCGGGTCGCGCTTGGCAGTCTTGCCGCCGCCGGTGGCCTTGACCTGCTGGCGGATGCCGTCGCCCTTCATGCCCGGCTTGCAGGCGATCTGGTACGAACCGGCCTTCACCTCGGCGGTGACCTTCTGCTTGGTGCCGGGGCCGATGTTCTCGCGCTCGGTGACGATGCGGTCGTCCGGGTAGAGGACGTAGACCTCGGTGACCTTGGAGCCCTTGTTCTCCACGGCGAGCTCGATGTGCCCGGCCGGGAACTCCTTCTTGTCGACCTCGCAGGTGTCGTCGGTCGCGACGACCGAGATCAGGCCGTCGTCCCCGGCCTTCCCCTCGGACTTCTCCGTGCAGCCGGTGGCCACGACGGCAAGAGTCACGGCGGCGGCGGAGGCGACGGTTATACGGGTGGCGCGCATCAAGGCTCCAGAAGGTCAGGCCGGGCGAGGGTTGGTCAGGCCGGTGAAGCTGCCCGGCCAGGTGAGGCTGCCCTAACTTATCCAAGCCTTATCTCACCGAGACCACGGGCTGGTCAAGGGCAGGTCAAAGCGTTGGAGCCGATCCGCCTCGTCTAGCCTCGACGCATGAGCCGGCCGCCGACGTTCACCCCGCCGCCCTGCGCGCACGCCACCACCTTGAGCACGGATCGCGGGGCGTTCGCCGTGATCGATGCGCGCCCCGAGGGCACCCCGAAGGCCACGGTCCTGCTGCTGCCCGGCTACACCGGCAGCAAGGAGGACTTCATCGCGCTGCACGAGCCGCTGGCCGCCGCCGGGTACCGGAGCGTGGCGGTGGACGGACGGGGGCAGTACGCGTCGTCCGGGCCCGGTTCGGACGGGGAGCCGTATCGCCAAGGCGACGAAGCGACGTACCGGCAGAGCGAGTTGGCGGCGGACGTGCTGGCGCAGCAGGCCGCGCTCGGCGGCGAGCGGGTGCATCTGCTCGGGCACTCGCTCGGCGGTCAGATCGCGCGCGCGGCGGTGCTCACCGACGCCGCGCCGTTCCGCTCCCTGACGCTCATGTCGTCCGGGCCCGCACAGATCTCGCCCTCACAGCAGCAGCGCGTCAAGCTGCTGCTCGACGCGCTGTCCGTGATGGGGATGGCACAGGTGTGGGAGGCGATCCAGGCGCTCGACGCCCCCGAGGAGACCGATACGGACGACGAGCTGCGCGCCCGCTGGCTGCGTCACAGCCCGGCCCAGCTCGCCGCCACCGGACGCCAGTTGATGACCGAACCGGACCGTGTGGCCGAACTCGCCGCCACGGGTCTGCCGCTGCACGTCGTGTCCGGCGAACGGGACGACACCTGGCCCGTACCGCTGCTCGACGCCATGGCGGGGCGGCTCGCCGCGGCCCGCACGGTCATCGCGGGAGCGGAACACTCCCCCAACACCGACCGGCCCGGGCCGACGGCCGCGGCGCTCACCGCCTTCTGGGACGGCCTGCCCGGCCAGGGGCAGGCCCAGTAGGGGATCTCAGCCCTCAGGAGACGCGCTCAGTCGTCGCGGTCGGTCTCCTTGGAGACGACCTCTCCGCTCTTCGCGTCGATGTCCATCTCGTGCTGGACGGTGCCGTCCACGACCTCGACGTCCCAGGTCGGGCGCTGTTCCGTGCCCTCGATCGAGATCTTGGAGACATAGCCGCCACCCGCCTCCTTGAGCGCCCGGCCCGCCGCTTCGTCGAGCGAGACGGTCGCCGCGTCCAGCTTGGCCAGCGGGAACTTCAACCGGTCGCGCTGGTCGTCGGGCATCCGGTCCTCATGGGCGCGTACGACCTTGCCGGTGGTCGCGTCGACGGTGACGTTGTGCGCGCGCGGCTCGGCGGTGACGAGGTCGACCTCCCAGTCCCCGTCCTCGTCGTCGTACTCGGCCTCGGTGACCTTGGCGTCGGGGACTTCCTTCTGTGCGGCCTCGATCGCCTTGTCGTACGTGACCTTCGGGGCGGCCTGCGCGGGTTCGGTCTGCGCGGCGGGCGCGTCGGCCTTCTCCGCGTTCGCGCGCGCGGCCGCCGTGCGCTTCTCGCCCGACTCCGTGCCGCTGTCCGAGGAGCACGCCGAGACCGAGAGCACCAGCGCCCCGGCCAGTGCCCCCGTCGTCCACAGCGTGCGGGTACGGGTCGAAGGTCGGCGGTTGCTGGTCATCAGAGGCGCTCCATCGCGTCGTGGGAATGGCTGCCGCCGACACGGGAGTGCGTCGGCTCCCCCACCATCACACAGGCACCTGAAGTCCGCCTGAAGAGGACAAAACACCCTCGCCCGCCGCCGGCTGCCACATGACCGGCGGGGACTACACCTGCCCCTGAAGGTGGTCCCAGAACCCGTCCCGCAGCGCCCGCCGCAGATCCGCCTGCCCGCGCAGCGAGTACTGGAGCAGCCGCTCGGCCTCGACGAGCAGGTCCTGGTCGACCGGGCCCGGCAGATACGGATGGCCGGGCAGCAGCTCGACCATCTGCTCGCGCCCGCGCGAGCCCAGCCAGGTCGCGGCGATCTGCGCCCCGACGAAACGGACATCGTCGCGCGCGGGCCGCGGGGCCGCCGGGTCGTAGGCGGTGGCGGTGCGCCGGGCCACGTACGGCTTGATGAAGTCGAGGTCGAACGTGCGCTGGCTGTCGACCTCCCACAGGAGCGGCTCGGCCTGGTTGCGCCCGTCGGGCGCCTCGATGCCCCACAGGTGGACGCGCGCGCCGTACCCCTGGGCGGCCTCGACCGCGGAGACAAGGTCCTCGTCGCCGCCGATCAGCGCGGCGTCGCTGATGGCGCGGTGCCGGGCGAGCGACTCCAGATCACTGCGGATCAGCGAGTCGACACCCTTCTGCTGGTTGTTGGCGTTGAGGTTGCCGAGGCGGACCTTGACGTCGGGGAGCTCGGCGATCGACTGCTGCTCGGAGGTGTGGATCCGGCGGCGCGCGCCGTCGTACCAGTAGACGCGGAGCAGCCGGCTGTCCGCGAAGATCGTGCGGGCCTTGTCGATCAGCGCGTCGATCAGGCCCTCGGCGTCGAGGTCGAAGGACCGGCGGTCCTCCGTGCCGGCGACGAGCCGCCCGGCGGCGGCGTACAGATATCCGGCGTCGACGAAGATCGCATGGGTCGACGGGGTCTTCGCCACCTCCGCGAGCATGCGCTGCAGCAGCTCGTTGGTGTGATCGATACGGGTCGACAGGACAGCGGCCAGCTCATCTTCGTTCATAGGGCAGTCATTCTCGGTCCGGTCACGCTGCGAACACAAGCCGTTCCGCTACTCGCGGGTAATTAGCCTGTGAAAAAATTTCCTTAGCGTAGGGAATGTTTGTAGCGTGCAAGCCGTTGGACCCCTACGTAAGACACACAGTTCTCCTCAGGAGGATCACCCGGACGAAGGGAGAAGCCCTATGCGCTTCGAAATCATGCGCCTGGACGATGTCAACGGAACCGCCGTGGACAGCACCGTCGTGGACGCCGCCTCCGTCAACCGGATCGTGCAGCAGGCCGCCGCTCGCGGCCAGCGCATCTATATCCGCCCGGCCACCGCCGCGGACTCATAACACTGACGCAGTACGTACGAGGCCCCCGCGCACGGATGCGCGGGGGCCTTTCGCGTACGCGGGCAGCGGGCAGCCGGCAGCGGGCTAGGAACCCTGGATGACCTGGGTGACACCGTTGATGATCTGCTGCACCGCGATGGCGGAGAGCATCATGCCCGCCAGGCGGGTGACCAGGACGACGCCGCCGTCCTTGATGACACGGATGATCACCAGCGAGTAGCGCATCACGACCCAGAGCACGACGTGCATCGCGACGATCGCGGTCCACACCGAGAACTGCCCCTTGAACCCGTCCGCGTTCTGCACGGCGAGGATCACCGACACGATCGCGCCGGGCCCGGCGAGCAGCGGCATGCCGAGAGGGACGAGGGCGACGTTGACGTCCTTGGTCTGCTTCGGCTCGTCCGTCTTGCCGGTGAGCAGGTCGAGCGCGATGAGCAGCAGGAGCAGTCCGCCCGCGATCATCAGGGCGGGGACGGAGACATGCAGGTAGTCGAGGATCTGATGCCCGACCAGACCGAACACGGCGATCACTCCGAAGGCCACGCACACGGCCTGGAAGGCCATGCGGCGCTGGACCTTGGCAGGACGGCCCGCGGTCAGGGCGAGGAAGATCGGGGTGACCCCGGGCGGGTCCATGATCACGAAAAGGGTCAGGAAGAGGGAGCCGAAAACGGCGACGTCGAACACGGTGATGCCTTGCGGGTGTCGAGGGGGGAAAGGGGACGGGTGCGGCGCGTGGTTACGCGCGCACTCCCCCGGTACCGGGCACGGGGAACGCGCCGGTCGCGCGGCGGATGATCTCGCCGTAGACCTCGGGGTCGGTGGTGTACTCGCCGAGCGAGCAGGTCTTGCGGCTGCCGTGGTAGTCGCTGGAGCCGGTGGCAAGGAGCCCCAGTTCGGCCGCGAGCCCCTTGAGCCGGGCCCGGGTCTCGGGCTCGTGGTCCATGTGGTCGGCCTCGATCCCGTCGAGACCGGCGGCGGCGAGCTCGGCGATGGCCGACTCCGGCACGACCTTGCCGCGCTTGACGGCGAGGGGGTGCGCGAAGACGGTGACGCCGCCGGCCGCCTTGACCAGGCGGATCGCCTCGAACGGGTCGAGCTCGTGCTTCGCGACGTACGCGCGGCCGCCGTCGGCGAGCCAGTCGGCGGTGAAGGCGTCGGAGACGGTCGGCACGACACCGCGCTCGACGAGCGCCTCGGCGATGTGCGGCCGCCCGAGGGAGCCGTCCCCGGCGATACGGGTCACCTGGTCCCACTCGACGTCGACGCCCAGCTCCTGGAGCTTGCCGACCATGGCGCGGGCGCGCGGGACACGGTCGTCACGGACGAGTTCGCGCTCGGCGAGGAGGGCGGGCTCGTCGGCGTCGAAGAGGTACGCGAGGAGGTGGAGGCCGGTGCCATCGAGACGGCACGACAGCTCGGCGCCGGTCACGAGCGTGAGCCCCTCGGGGACCGCAGCGGCCGCCTCCTTGTGCCCCCGCGTGGTGTCGTGATCGGTCAGCGCGACGACGTCCAGACCCTGGGCGCGCGCCTTCCGGACGAGCTCGGCCGGGCTGTCGGTCCCGTCGGAGGCCGTGGAGTGGGTGTGCAGATCGATACGCACGACTACTCCTCACGGCGTCCGGGGCTGGGGTGACGCTCCAGGATAGCGGGCGGTTTGGGGTGCGTTGTCGGGTGCGGGCACAGCGGCCCCGCTCACACCCCGGGAAGCGGCCCGCACGCGCCCCGGGAAGCAGCCCCGCTCACACCCCGAGAATCCGGGGCGACAAGGCCCCGCACGGCAGCAGCTCGACCTCCGCGCCCGCGTCCCGCAGGTCCGTCAGCACCAGCTCGTCGTACATCAGGAGGCCCGACCGTTCGGGCCACACCACGGCCCACAGCCAGAGTCCGCGTGCCTCGCCCGCGAACACCGCCCGGTCCGCGGGTGCGTCGCGGACGTGCCACAGCGGGGTGGGGCGGCCGGCCGCGTGGACCTTGGCGGACGGTGGTCCTGAGACGTCGAGGTGGGGGCCGGGGTCGGGGCCGGGGATGCCGGCGTAGCGGGCGCCGAGGCCGACGCCGAGTTCCTCCGCGACCAGGATCAGCTCGCCGCTGCCGCCGAGCGGACCGGGTCCGGAGCAGGCGACGGCCGTGGCGCGGCCGCCGCTGCGGTCGTCGCCCGCGCACGCCACACCGGTGAACAGCCAGCCGACGGGCAGGGGCCAGGGCATCCAGACCGGGACGTGCGAACGGTGCACGACGACGGAGAGCGCCTCGACGCTCGGCGGGACCACCGGCTGCAGCGGGTGCACGATGCCGTGCACATCACACTGCCAAGCGTCGGCGAAAAGTCCGGGAGCCCGCACCCGGCCACCACACTTCGGGCAACTGGGTTCGCCCCTCATAGCGCTCCACAGTCCTACCCGCCCGCCCCGGCGTCAAGGACGATCACCCGTACGGATCCGGGGAGTTCCACCACGGCCCCCCGGGGAGGGTCCGCTCAGTCCAGCGCCACCGACGCCCGCAGCGGATCCCGTAGGTCCGTCCCGCGCGCCAGCCAGCGCTCCTCCAGGGCCCCGGCCCCGTGCACCCGCTTCCACGCCGCCTCGTTGGGCGTCATCGGGAGCAGCGGCAGGAAGTGGACCGGGTCCATGGGGTCGTCGAGCTCCAAGTCCTCGACGAGACCACCCGGTTCGGCGACGAGTACCGAGGTGAACGGGGCGCCCGGCCACAGCGGCTCGCCCGTGTCGAGCGAGGCACCGGGCGCCACCACGACGCCCTCGACCTGCGGCGAGGCCGCGAGGACCGCGAGCGGCCTGAGCGCCTTGTCGGTGTCGGCGCGCCCGCCCCGTACCGAGAGGATCAGCTCCGCGCGCGGGCCGCGCACCGGGTCCGCGAGCGTCGCCGTGGGGTCCCCCATGGGTGCGGCGGACATGCCGAGCGTCGCGTAGCGGACCACCGCGCCGCCCTCGGCGGAGACGTCGGTGAAACGGAGCACCTCGATACGGTCCGTACCGAGGAAGGTGACCGCCGCGCGCGCGTCCGGTTCGCCCAGCGCCATCCGGAGGCGGGCCTCGACCAGAGCCAGTACATCTGCCATTCCGCGAGCATAGAACGCCACGTCGTACGCCTCGCGGCCGCACGCCTCCGTATAGAAAAAGCAAAGCGGGGCAAGGGACTTCAGTCGGCTGATAGGGTTGGCGGCTGGTCAGGGCAGCGTGTTGACGGCGGCACTCGAGTCGGCACAAGAAGGCCCCGGCAGACGGCTTTCCCCTACGGGGGCCCGGCGCGAGGAGGTGGGACTCATGGATCGAAGTCGACCGTGCAGTACCACCCGTTCTTCCGCCGCGTAGCACCTGCCTTTTACTCGGGGCTTTCCGTACCCCGCCCGCAGTCGGGCAAACTCCGGACCACAAGGCACCAGGCAGCACGACGGAAGAGCGTCTCGGACCCGCACCATCCCGTGCTTGATCTGTCCCAGTGGTGAGAACGCCGGGAGCGAACGCACGGTGCCGCCCGCTTTGCGGATGTCCCGACCGGATTCCTGAGACCGGACTCCCGAGGACGTCCCCATTCCGGGCTGTGCCACCGCCCCGCACCGGCAGTCGCGCCTCGAAGGAGCCTGCCATGTCGATGATCCGTGACCTGCGTGCCGCCGTCCGCCCCCAGCTCCGCAAGACCGCGAGCGGACCGGCGTACGACACGACCCGCGACCCCTCGGCCGTGAGCGCCGTGGTCGACTGCGCCGTCTACCGCGACGGCCGCCGCATCAAGAGCGAGGCCTCGCTCACCCCGCACCAGGCGATGCTGGACGTACGCCGCGCCGGGGGCTTCGCCTGGATCGGGCTGCACGAGCCCACCGAGACCGAATTCTCGGGTATCGCCCAGGAGTTCGGGCTGCACCCGCTCGCCGTGGAGGACGCGGTGCACGCCCACCAGCGGCCGAAGCTGGAGCGCTACGACGACACCCTGTTCACGGTGTTCAAGACCATCCACTACGTGGAACACGCCGAGCTCACCGCGACCAGCGAGGTCGTGGAGACCGGCGAGGTGATGTGCTTCACCGGCAAGGACTTCTTCATCACGGTCCGGCACGGCGGCCAGGGCTCGCTGCGGGGCCTCAGGCACCGGCTGCAGGACGACCCCGAGCTGCTCGCGAAGGGCCCGTCGGCCGTCCTGCACTCGATCGCCGATCATGTGGTGGACGGGTACATCGCCGTCGCCGACGCCGTGCAGACCGACATCGACGAGGTCGAGAGCGAGGTCTTCTCGCCGGACAGCAAGGGCCGGGCGCGCGGCAGCGACGCGGGGCGGATCTACCAGCTCAAGCGCGAGGTCCTGGAGTTCAAGCGGGCCGTCTCGCCGCTGTGCCGACCGCTGCAGCTGCTGAGCGAGCGGCCGATGCGGCTGATCGACCCGGACATCCAGAACTACTTCCGTGACGTGGCCGACCACCTGGCCCGCGTCCAGGAGCAGGTCGTCGGCTTCGACGAGCTGCTCAACTCGATCCTGCAGGCCAACCTCGCGCAGGCGACCGTCACGCAGAACGAGGACATGCGCAAGATCACCTCGTGGGCGGCCATCATCGCCGTGCCCACGATGATCTGCGGGGTGTACGGGATGAACTTCGAGCACATGCCGGAGCTGGAGTGGCGCTACGGCTATCCGATGGTGATGGCCGGGATCGCCGGAATCTGTTTCGTGATCCACCGCACGCTGAAGCGGAACGGCTGGCTCTAGTACGGGCCTTCGGTACGGGCCTCGTACCCCTCGCCTAGGCTGCACCCATGACTGACGCGCTGCTCGACGCCGCCCTCGCCGAGGAGGCCACCAAGAAGTCCGGCCTCATCTGGGTGCAGGGCAGCGGGCCCGCCCGTGCGCTGTGGCACGTATGGACCGAGGGCGCCGCCCATGTCGTCGGGGACGGGTCCGGCGAGCAGCCGCTGCCCGGGCTCGCCGACGGAAGCACCGCGCAGGTCACCGTGCGCAGCAAGGACAAGGGCGGACGGATCGTGGGCTGGCGCGCCAAGGTGGTGGAGCTGGCGCCGCGTTCCGAGGCCTGGGAGACGGCCGTCGCCGAGCTCAAGGGCAAGCGGCTGAACGCGCCGGACAGCGAGCAGCTGACCGAGCGGTGGGCGCGCGAGAGTCGGGTGCTGCGCCTGGAGTGGCTGGGCACGGACGCGTCGCTGCCGGACGGTTCGCTGGCCGCGGCGCCGCTGCCCTCGCCGCACACGACGCGGCGCGAGATCCCGGCGGCGCTGCCGCGGCTGCTGTTCAAGCGGCGGGCGAAGCGCCAGTAGGGGTCCCGCGGAGGTCAGGAACCCGACTTCGGGAGCTGCTCGCCGAAGTCGACGACATCGCTCTTCGCGGGCGCCTCGACCGTCACGCTCTGGCCCCACTCGCTGAGCTTCAGCGTGCCCGCGCCGCCCGCCCGCACCAGGCGCAGCGGATACGGTTCGCCTTCCAGCGAGACGTCGATCGTGCCGCCTCTGGCCGCGGCGAGCTGGATCGTGCGCACCTTGCCGACCTCGGTGCGGTCGCCCTTGGTGAGCTTGCCGGGCAGGTCGAGCAGCATGTCGAGCAGATCGCCCTTGTCGGTGTAGACACGCAGGCGCTTGTACAGCGGGTCGTCCTCGGGAACCTTCACGTACTTGTCGGAGAGCTTCGAGGACTTGGCGGGCTTGTCGCCTTCCTTGAGCAGCGCGGCGTCGGCCTGCAGATAGACGTCGTCGCCGACGCGCAGCAGCCGGAAGCTCACGCCGTCGTCGGTGATCTCGCCGGTGCCGCCGTCGGAGTTCAGCTTCATGTCGATCTTGTACGGCTGGCCCTTGACCACCAGATCGGCGTCGACCGTCACCGAGGCCACACTGTCGGCGGCCGCCCGCGACTGGGTGTGGATCTTCGCGGCGCTCAGCTTGGCCATCCCGTTGGTGCCCGCGTCGGGGTCCTCGGAACTGCAGCCGGTCAGTCCCGCGCCGGTCGCGAACAGCCCCGCGCTCAGCGCGCCGACTACGGCCATGCGGCGGGCCCGCCCCGGGTGGTTCGCGGTCACGTGAGCCAGTGCCTCTCGTCCATGTTTCTCAGCAGTACGGCAGAGTACCCGGGTCCCCCGACGCGCTCGCAGACAGCCTTGCGGACGCCCCACCAGGGCGTTTCCAAACGGGGCGTACTAGCCTGAAGGCCCTATTGCAAGACAGTGGGCCGACGGGCCCCCGAGGAGGAGACCGTATGGCGTCCGGCACCCCTCGGATCTTCGTCTCGCATCTGTCGGACGCGGCTGTCTTCGACCCCAACGGCGACCAGGTCGGACGGGTCCGTGACCTCGTGGCGAACCTCCGCGTGGGCAACCGCCCGCCGACCCTGCTCGGCCTCGTCGTCGAACTCTCCACGCGCCGCCGGATCTTCCTGCCCATGACCCGTGTCACCGGTATCCAGGCGGGCCAGGTCATCACGACGGGCGTACTGAACGTACGGCGCTTCGAGCAGCGGCCCACCGAACGCCTGGTCCTCGGCGAGCTGCTCGACCGCCGCGTACGCCTTGTCGATTCCGGCGAGGAGGTCACGGTCCTCGATGTGTCGATGCAGCAGCTGCCGGCCCGCCGTGACTGGGAGATCGACCGGGTCTACGTACGCAAGGGCAAGGCCGGAACGTTCCGGCGGGCCAAGGGCGAGACGCTGACCGTCGAGTGGTCGGCGGTCACCGGGTTCACCCTGGAGGAGCAGGGGCAGGGCGCCGAGTCGCTGCTCGCCACGTTCGAGCAGCTGCGCGCCGCCGACCTCGCGAACGTGCTGCACCACCTGTCCTCGAAGCGCCGGATCGAGGTGGCCGCGGCCCTCGACGACGACCGGCTCGCGGACGTCCTCGAAGAACTGCCCGAGGACGACCAGATCGAGATCCTCGGCAAGCTCCAGGAGGACCGCGCGGCCGACGTCCTGGAGGCCATGGACCCCGACGACGCGGCCGACCTGCTCGCCGAGCTGCCCGAGGACGAGCAGGAGAAGCTGCTCGAACTGATGCAGCCCGAGGAGGCCGCGGACGTACGGCGTCTGATGGCGTACGAGGAGCGCACGGCGGGCGGTCTGATGACGACCGAGCCGATCGTGCTGCAGCCGGACGCGACGGTCGCGGACGCACTGGCGCGGGTCCGCAACCCCGACCTCTCCCCCGCGCTCGCCGCCCAGGTCTACGTGTGCCGCCCGCCGGACCAGACGCCGACCGGCAAGTACCTGGGCACGATCCACTTCCAGCGGCTGCTGCGCGACCCTCCGTTCACGCTGGTCGGCACGATGCTCGACAAGGATCTGCAGACCCTGTCGCCGGACACCTCGCTGCCCGCGGTGACCAGCTTCTTCGCCACGTACGACATGGTGGCGGCGCCCGTCGTCGACGACAGCGGGGCGCTGCTCGGCGCCGTCACGGTCGACGACGTGCTCGACCATCTGCTGCCGGACGACTGGCGTGAGACGGAGTTCCACGCGGACGAGGTACGTCCCGTTCGGGGAGGTGGGACCCGTCCATGAGTGACTACGGACTGAGCGAGCGCGGCGAGCCGGCCGTGAAGGAGCGGGCCCTGGCCCGCGCCCGCGTACGGCTGGACCAGCCGCGGCCGCCGCGGCGGCGCTTCGTGCCCGAGGTGGACCCGGACGCGTTCGGGCGGTTCTCGGAGAGGATCGCGCGCTTCCTCGGCACGGGCACGTTTCTGGTGTGGATGACCATCCTGATCCTCGCCTGGGTCATCTGGAACATCCTGGCCCCGGGCCATCTGCGCTTCGACGAGTACCCCTTCATCTTCCTGACCCTGATGCTCTCGCTGCAGGCCTCGTACGCCGCTCCCCTGATCCTTCTCGCGCAGAACCGGCAGGACGACCGCGACCGCGTCAACCTCGAACAGGACCGCAAGCAGAACGAGCGCTCCATCGCGGACACCGAGTATCTGACCCGCGAGATCGCCGCCCTGCGGATCGGCCTCGGCGAGGTGGCCACCCGCGACTGGATCCGCTCGGAACTGCAGGATCTCGTCAAGGAGATGGAGGAGCGCCAGGCGCACGAGCGTCAGGTATTCCCGCTGTCGTCGCCGCACAGGCGTGACGAAGACGACCGCTGAGGAGGGATCCGGAGTGTCACCCGGTCGCCGTACCATCTCCGTATGGCTACCGACACGTATCCGACCGAGGAAGCCCTGCGCGAGGCGCTCTCCACGGTCAATGACCCCGAGATCAACCGGCCGATCACCGAGCTCGGCATGGTCAAATCGGTGGAGGTCTCGCCCGACGGCGCGGTAGCCGTCACGGTCTATCTGACGGTCTCCGGCTGCCCGATGCGCGACACCATCACGTCGCGGGTCACCGAGGCGGTGCAGGGCGTCGAGGGCGTCACCTCCGTCGAGGTCACCCTCGATGTGATGAGCGACGAGCAGCGCAAGGAGCTGGCCACGGCCCTGCGCGGCGGCACCGCCGAGCGCGAGGTCCCCTTCGCCAAGCCCGGCTCCCTGACCCGTGTCTATGCGGTGGCGTCCGGCAAGGGCGGCGTCGGCAAGTCCTCGGTGACGGTGAACCTCGCGGCCGCGATGGCCGCCGACGGCCTCAAGGTCGGTGTCGTGGACGCCGACATCTACGGCCACTCGGTGCCGCGCATGCTGGGTGCGGACGGCCGTCCCACCCAGGTCGAGAACATGATCATGCCGCCGTCGGCGAACGGCGTGAAGGTGATCTCCATCGGCATGTTCACGCCGGGCAACGCACCGGTCGTGTGGCGCGGCCCGATGCTGCACCGTGCCCTCCAGCAGTTCCTCGCGGACGTCTACTGGGGCGACCTCGACGTGCTGCTGCTCGACCTCCCGCCGGGCACCGGCGACATCGCGATCTCCGTGGCCCAGCTGGTGCCCAACGCCGAGATCCTCGTCGTCACCACCCCGCAGCAGGCCGCCGCCGAGGTGGCCGAGCGCGCGGGCTCGATCGCGGTGCAGACGCACCAGAAGATCGTCGGCGTCGTCGAGAACATGTCGGGCCTGCCGTGCCCGCACTGCGACGAGATGATCGACGTCTTCGGCACCGGCGGCGGACAGCTCGTCGCCGAGGGCCTCACCAAGACCACGGGCGCCACCGTGCCGGTTCTCGGCGCGATCCCGATCGACGTCCGGCTGCGCGAGGGCGGCGACGACGGCAAGCCGGTCGTCCTCTCCGACCCCGACTCCCCCGCGGGCGCGGCCCTGCGCTCCATCGCCGGCAAGCTCGGCGGGCGCCAGCGCGGTCTGTCCGGCATGTCGCTGGGGATCACGCCGCGCAACAAGTTCTGAGGCTTTCGGTCGTACGCGGATGGGGCGCCCTTCACGGTGAAGGGCGCCCCATCCGCGTATCCGCGTGGCGTGACCGGCTCGGCGTGGCGTGCTCGGCTCGGCGTGGCGTGCTCAGCCCTCGTACGCCGCCAGGTCCTTGATCATCGAGAAGCCGAGGCCGTACGCGCTCATCCCGCGGCCGTACGCGCCCAGGTGGACGCCCTGGCCGGTGGAGCCCGCGAGCACCCAGCCGAACTCGGACTCGCGGTAGTGGAAGGGCTGCGGGACCCCGTCCACGGGCAGCGAGAGCGTGGACCAGTCGCTGCCCGCGAGATCGTCGGCGAGCACCCAGGCCGTCTCGGTCTGCTGGTCCAGCCAGTCGTCGCGCAGGGAGTGGTCCATCTGCGTCGGCCAGGTGAAGCTCAGCAGGCCGACACCGGCCAGCCAGGCGGCCGAGGAGACCGAGGTCGCCTCCAGGAGGCCGGTGCCGTCGGGGCTGCGGCGGTCGGGGTTCGACGCGACGCTCACCACGACCGCGAAGCGCTCGCGGTCGGCGCTCATGTCGGCGCGGACGGCGGGTTCGTCACCGTGGCCGAGCGAACCGTGCTCGACGGCGCCGTCCGCCGCGGTGCCGACCTGCATCAGCCGGCGTGGGCCCGTGAAGGCCTCGTCGAGCCCGTACCAGGGGAACGGCGCGAGCAGATAGCCGTCGACCGTGCGCGCCCCGCTCCGACTCGTCGTCTCCATCTACCGGCCGCCTCCTTCGTCCTGTTCGGTCCGGTCGCGGCCCGCCCCCCTCGGGCGTCCTGAGTCCGGACAACACCTGAGGAGAATAGCCATACGGCTCGATCGGGGCGGTTTCCGGCTCCGGAACGGACAGGTCGCGTCGGCGGTGCGGGCAGGCCGGAACGGCTCGGCGATCAGGCCGGAACGGCTCGGCGATCAGGTCGGGACAGCTCGGCGATCAGGTCGCGTCGGCGTCGAACGGCGGGCGCTCGGGCTGGGCCGCGGGCTTCTTCTCCAGGTCCGGGCTCTTGGAGAGACTGGGCTTGGAACCGGTGCCCGAGGAGCTTTCGCTCTCGCGGCCGTTCACCGAGTCCGCGACCTCGGCCATTTCCTTCTTGAGGTCGAAGCCGTTGCGGATGTCGTCGATCCCGAGGTCGTCGCCGTGCTGGTCGAGCTGCTTGCGGATGAACTTCTTCGGGTTCAGGTCGTCGAACTCGAAGTCCTTGAACTCCGGACCCAGCTCTTCCCGGATGTCCTGCTTCGCGCTGTCGGAGAACGCGCGGATCTTCCGGATGAAGGAGGAGACGTCCTGGATGACCTTGGGGAGCTTGTCCGGACCGAAGATGAGCAGGGCAAGGATCACGAGCGCCATGAGCTCGGGAATGCCTATGTCGTTGAACACCTGTCGCTCCTTGCCCTCTCCGCAGCCCGGTGGCAGGTGGTCCGTGACCGTGTTCCGGGCAGGTCCACGGTACCCGGCTCTTCCGGCGACCGGAACGTACCGGTCGCCGGAAGCGGCGATCAATCGTCGGACGTTTCGGTGAACAGCCGGGGTGCGGCTCAGTCGCCCGCCTCGCCCAGCGTCAGCGAGACCTTGCGCTCCTTGTCGTCGCGCTCGATGGTCAACTCCAGACGGTCGCCGGGCTCGTGGGAGCGGATCTTCACGATCAGCTCCTCGCCCGAATGGATCTTCTGGCCGTCGACCTCGGTGATCACGTCGCCGGGCTTGATGCCCGCCTTGGCCCCGGGACCACCGGGCTTGACCGCGGGGCTGCCGCCCGCGGCCTCCTCCGCGACCCGGGCGCCGTCGCCGAGGAACTCCGTGTCGAGGGTGACCTCGATCACCGGGTGCGTGGCCTTGCCCTCGTTGATCAGCTGCTCGGCGACGCGCTTGCCCTGGTTGATCGGTATCGCGAAGCCGAGGCCGATGGAGCCGGCCTGGCCACCGTCCGCGTCGCCGCCGTTGCCGGCCGAGCGGATCGCGCTGTTGATGCCGATGACGCGGGCCTTGGAGTCGACGAGCGGGCCGCCCGAATTGCCGGGGTTGATGGGCGCGTCGGTCTGCAGCGCGTTCACATACGAGACATCGCTGCCGTCGGCCTCGCCGCCCGCGGTGATCGGGCGCTCCTTGGCGCTGATGATCCCGGAGGTGACGGTGTTGGAGAGGTCGAAGGGGGCGCCGATCGCCACGACCGGGTCGCCCACCTCGACGTTGTCGGAGTTGCCGAGCGGCAGCGGCTTGAGGCCCTTGACCCCGCTGACCTTGACCACCGCGAGGTCGTACCCCGCGTCGCGGCCGACGATCTTGGCGCTCGCGGTCTCGCCGCCGCTGAACGTCACGGAGATCTTGCCGTCGGAACCGCCCGGGTCCACGACGTGGTTGTTGGTGAGGATGTGGCCCTTGCGGTCGAGCACGAAGCCCGTGCCGGTGCCCTCCCCGCCGCCACCGCTGACGTGCAGGGTCACCACGCTGGGCAGCGCGCTCGCGGCGATCCCGGCGACGCTGTCGGGGGCACGGTCCCGTGACTCCTCGCCCGACTGGCCGAGTTCGACCTCGCCCACGCCGCCGTTGCGCTCGATGTACGCGCCGACGCCGCCGCCGATCCCGCCGGTGACGAGCGCGAGGGCGACGGCCCCGAGCACGAGCAGCCCCTTGCGGGACTTCTTCCGGGGCGCCTCACCGATGCCGGCGGACGGCAGCAGGGGCTGCTGCGGGGAGCGCCATGGGTCGTACGTGGCCCAGGGGCCGTTGCCGTTGGGTGCGGCCGGGTTGCCCGGGGCCGGGGCGGCCTGGCCGGCGCCGGCCGGAGGCTGCTGGGCGCCGGGGGTCTCGTGCGGGGCGGCCTGCGCGTGCGACGGGGCGGCCTGCCCCGGAGCGCCGGGCTGCTGCGGGATGTGCACGCCGTGGGGCTGGGTGACGTGCGGCTGGGCGGCGTGCGGCTGCGGGGCGCCTTGCGGCGGCTGGGCGCCGTGGGCTGGCGCACCCTGCGTCGGATGCGGGGCAACGGGCGTGCCCGGGGCCGGAGTTGGGGGCACCTGAGCCTGCGGTGCCGGAGCGGGGTGAGCCGGGGCCGGGTGAGCCGGAGGTATGGGCGCACCCCCGGATATCGCCTGCCCACTCTGCGGATACGTAGCGGACGCACCGTGTCCCGCCACGGCGGCCGGCGGCAGCGGAGTGCCCTGCGCGGGGGTGGCGACCGGGTGCTGGACGGGCGGTGCGGGCGCCCAGGGGCCGGGGCCCCCGTACGGCGGCGTGCTGTAGGGGTCGGGCTCGTGCAGCGGGCTGGGCCGCTCGGCCGGGACGGAGTCCGTGGGCACGGCGTCGTGCGGTGACGTCGGAGCGTCCGTCGCGTCGGCGGCGCCGACTCCCGTACCCGTAAAGCCGTTTGAAGGCTCGTGCGGTGCGGCGTCGGGACCGGCCGCGGTGCCGGATCCGGTGGCGGCGGCCATCGGTGCGCTCAGCGGATAGTCCCCGTCGAAAGCGTCGCCGCCGGAAGCTCCCGCGGCCGGCGCGGGTCCCTCGGAGCTCCGGGGCCTGCTCCACCACTTCGCCTTCGGCCCGGTGGGCTTCCCGTCGTCCATCCCTCTCCCCACGCAGCGCTCGGCGTCTCGTTCCCACGCCCTTGCCGTCGGCCTGCCGGACCCGCCCGGACACCGTCCCGCGTGTCCGGTCCCGCCCCGCCTGGCACGACTCCTTCAGGGGATACCCGCCGTCGGCGAATCGGCCCCCACGGGATTCAACCAGGTCCCCACGGGGGCGGACAGCATCAGGGTCAGCGGGCGGGCAGCGAAAGTCCCGCAGATGGGGACGGGCTGGGCGCGCCGCTCGGGCCCGCCGTGGCGGAGCCCTGCACGGCGGAGCTCTTCGCGGCCGGGAGCAGCGGCGAGTACGGCACGGTGGCCGCGACGGGACGTATGAGGGGGGGCAGGGCAGCGGAACGGTTCATGATCGGCGAGGCGAGCGGCAGCTGACGCTGCAGCCCCGGGGCGGACACCGCGGTGGCGGCGACCGGCGCGGGCAGCCGGCCCGCGGCCTGCGCACCGGCGCTCTGCGCGCCGCCGCGACGGCGGTTGGTCTCGGCGGCGGTGGCCGTGCCCGAACCCTGGGTGCGCAGCGGCGAGGCGTTGGCGCCGCGGGCCTCGGCCCGGTCGGCGGCCGCTCCCGCGGGCATCCCGGTGGACACCCCGCCGAGCGCGATGGCCGCGAGGGACACCGCACCGGCCGCCGCGAACGCGAACCGCCGGCTGCGCGAGGCCGCGGCCGCGCGCTCGGCGCCGCCGCGTCCGACCTCGTGGATACGGAAGCCGCCGCCGGGCAGCAGTCCGCCGCGGCCGCCGGACGGCGCGTACGAGAAGGTGCCCGCGCCGATCCCGAAGCCGTCGTCACCCATGCCGAACACCCCGTCGGCGCGCGGGCGCCCGAAGGGGTCGGGCTTGTCGCCACCGGGGCCGCCGGGGCTGCCCGGGTCGGAGAGACCCTGCAGCCGGGCGAGGAAACTCTCGGACGGCGGGGGCGGTGCGGCCTCCGCGAAAACGGACTTCAGGCGGCGCTGTGCCTCGGCCTCGGACTTGCACTTGGCACACGTGGCGAGATGGGCGAGGACCCGGTCGCGGGTGTCATGGCCCAGCTCGCCGTCCACCAGGGCGGCGAGCCGGTCTCCCAGATGCTGCTCGGCGAGCTGCCTCTCGGCAGGGTTGAGCCGTGATCCACTCACGCGGTCGCGCCCCCTCCCTCCGGATCCGGGCCACCGACGAACGCGAGCGAGCGACGCTCGGCGCGCGCCTCGGGCGACCGGTGCTGCAGGGCCTTGCGGAGCTGGGAACGGCCGCGGTGGATGCGGCTGCGCACGGTGCCGAGCTTCACGCCGAGCGTGGCGGCGATCTCCTCGTACGAGAGACCTTCGATGTCGCAGAGGACGACCGCGGCGCGGAACTCGGGCGCCAGGGTGTCGAGGGCCTGCTGCACGTCCGCATCGAAGTGCGTGTCGTTGAAGACCTGCTGGGGGCCGAGCTCGCGGCTGGGCAGGCGCTCCGCCGCGTCGTCCCCGAGGGCGTCGAAGCGGATGCGCTGGCGGCGGCGGACCATGTCCAGGAACAGATTGGTCGTGATGCGGTGCAGCCAGCCCTCGAAGGTGCCCGGCGAATAGGTGGAGAGCGAGCGGAAGACGCGCACGAATACTTCCTGCGTCAGGTCCTCGGCGTCGTGCTGGTTGCCCGTCAGACGGTAGGCGAGGCGGTAGACGCGGCCGCTGTGCGTGCTGACGATCTCCTCCCAGCTGGGCGGAGTCCACGCCTGGGATTCCGCATCGGCGGCAAAGGTCGCGGTCTGTGCGGAAACGGCGGAGTGGTCAGCAGTGTCGGTCACGGATTTCGGCTCGCCCGCCGACCTGAGGAAGCGGCGCCTGATTCGCGCCATCGTTCCGCGGTCACCGGTCGTAGCCGCACCTCCCCTGTCGGCTCTGGTGGTGTCCAGTGGAGCCCCTACCATAGCCACCTCGCCTGTTAGCTCAGGATAAGAGTCTTTACGAGAATTTGAAGATCGCGGGCCGTCTCTCCCCGGCCGTTCGTGCGCTTCGTCCCCCTGGTCCATTTCATTCCCCCCGTATTGCGGCGCCAGAACTCACCGAGGGGCCCCTCACCCCTGCATATCCGTTACAACGCCCGGTCCCATCAGCAGGTTCCCGGCCCAACGGATACAGTCACGCGCAGATAAGCACGGGGAGACAGGAGAGGGTCATTACCGGCAACCGGCAGCCGACTTCGGCATTCGCCGACGCCTACGTCACGGAGGACGAGGCGCTGCTCTGGGCGCGTCAGCGCGCCCGTGAGGCAGGGCTGCGCGCGGTGTCGCCCGCGACGGGTTCGGCGCTGCGGATGCTGGCCGCGACGGTCGGTGCGAAGGCGGTGGCCGAGATCGGCACCGGCACCGGGGTGTCCGGAATCCATCTCCTGGGCGGCATGCGCGCCGACGGCGTGCTGACCACCGTCGATCCGGAGCCGGAGCGGCAGCAGTTCGCCCGCACCGCGTTCCGCGCGGCCGGCTTCGCGAGCAACCGCGCCCGTTTCATCCCGGGCCGCGCGCTCGACGTCCTGCCGCGGCTCGCGGACAGCGGATACGACCTCGTCTTCTGCGACGGGGACCGCACGGAGTCCCTCGACTACCTAGCTGAATCGTTGCGCCTGCTCAGGCCGGGCGGTCTCGTGGCCTTCGAAGGGGTCTTCGCTGAGGGCCGCACGGTCGACTCGGGACCGCAGCCGATCGAGGTCCTGCGTCTGCGCGAACTGCTGCGCACCGTGCGGGAGAGCGGCGGCCTCGTGCCGTCGGTCCTGCCGGTGGGCGACGGCCTGCTGTGCGCCGTGAAGCGCTGAGCCCGGGCGGCCCCCGGACACAACACCGCCCCGGCACTTGTTAGTGTGCCGGGGCGGTGAAAGTGGTGTGCGGACGTTGCGTCAGCCGACGACCTTCTTCAGGGCGTCGCCGAGTGCATCGGCCTCATCGGGAGTCAGCTCGACGACAAGCCGACCGCCGCCTTCGAGCGGAACGCGCATGACGATGCCCCGCCCCTCCTTGGTCACCTCGAGCGGGCCGTCGCCCGTCCGCGGCTTCATGGCCGCCATGCTCGTTCCCCTTCCTGAAACCAGCTCACGCAGCCGACAACCCAGGTGTCACCGGCATCGAACACATTGCTTCCAAGCCATTATCCCGCATCGCAGGACCCGATGACCAACATCAGTCGGCATCGCTTGCGCAACGCGCTTGAGCAAAACCACTCAATTCGGCGATGTGACTGCGATACTGCTCGGCTTCACGGGCCTCGGCAGACGTGAATTCTTTGACGTACGTCACATGCCGGTACCCGTACCCGCGGTGATCCGTCTGGGCCATGCTGTCCCATGACGCATGTCCTGTGACGATGCGTACACGCAGACCTGTTCATACGTGACGAGGGGACGAGCTCCATGGCCGACACCGTGCTCTACGAGGTGAGCGACGGGCTCGCGACGATCACCCTGAACCGTCCCGAGGCGATGAACGCCATGAACACCGAGGCGAAGGTCGCGCTGCGGGACGCGGTGCAGGCCGCGGCCGCGGACGCCGGCGTACGGGCGGTGCTCCTGACCGCGACCGGGCGGGCGTTCTGCGTCGGGCAGGACCTCAAGGAGCACATCGGTTCGCTGACCGAGGACCGCGCGTCGGGCAGCGGGCAGACGATGTCGACGGTGCGTGAGCACTACAACCCGGTCATGCGGGCCCTCACCGAGATGCAGAAGCCGGTCGTGGCCGGGGTGAACGGTGTCGCGGCGGGTGCGGGCTTCGGGTTCGCGCTCGCGGCGGACTACCGGGTCGTCGCGGAGACCGCGTCGTTCAACACGTCCTTCGCGGGTGTCGCCCTGACCGCCGACTCGGGCGTCTCGTGGACGCTGCCGCGCATCGTCGGGCCCGGGCGCGCCGCGGACCTGCTGTTCTTCCCTCGCACGGTCAAGGCGCAGGAGGCGTACGAGCTGGGGATCGCGAACCGTCTCGTCCCCGCGGAGTCGCTGGCCGCCGAGGCCGAGTCGGTGGCCCGCACGCTGGCCGCCGGTCCGACGGTCGCCTACGCGGCGCTGAAGGAGTCCCTCGCGTACGGCGCGTCGCACTCCCTGGCCGAGACGCTGGAGAAGGAGGAGGAGCTCCAGACGCGGGCCGGGGCGTCCGAGGACCACGCGATCGCGGTGAAGGCGTTCATCGCGAAGGAGAAGCCGGTCTACCTGGGGCGCTGAGGACGTGGGGCGCGGGCTCAGGACCTGTCCCGCGCCACGCAGACCTCCAGATGGTCGTTGACCAGGCCGCAGGCCTGCATCAGCGCATAGGCCGTGGTCGGGCCCACGAAGCGCAGGCCCCGCTTCTTCAGCGCCTTCGACAGGGCTGTCGACTCGTCCGTGATCGCCGGTACGTCGCCGATCGTGCGCGGCGCCTTGCGGCCTGCCGGGTCCGGGGCGAACGACCAGATCAGGCCGTCCAGTTCGCCCTCGGGCCACTGTGTGAGGAGCTTCGCGTTGGCCAGCGTCGCCTCGATCTTGGCGCGGTTGCGGATGATGCCCTCGTCGGCGAGGAGCCGCTCGGCGTCCGCCGCCGTGTAGGCGGCCACCTTGTCGATCAGGAAGCCGTCGAAGGCGCGCCGGAAGTTCTCCCGGCGGCGCAGGATCGTGATCCACGACAGGCCCGACTGGAAGGCCTCCAGGCAGAGCCGCTCGAAGAGCGCGTCGTCGCCGTGGACCGGCCGGCCCCACTCCTCGTCGTGGTACGCCACGTACTCGTCCGCCGAGAGGGCCCAGGGGCAGCGCAGCGCGCCGTCCGGGCCCGGCTGTGCCGCGCCGGTCAATGCTTCGGCCCTTCCGGGGAGTCGGGGCCGCCGGACGGCGGGCTCCAGGGATCGAACTCGTCGTCGTCCGTGTCCGGGCGCGCCGCGCCGGGCTCCTCCGGGGAGGTCCAGGCGTCCGGCTCCGGGGTCTCGGGCGCGGACCACCCGTCCTGCGCCGGCGGCTCGGGCTCGGCGGGCGGCTCGGCCACGGGCGTCGCGGCGGGGATCTTGTCGAACAGGCCCGCCGCTCCGGAGGCCGTGGCCTGCGCCCCGGCCAGCGTGCGCTCCAGATCGGCGATCCGGGCGTCCCGCTCCGCGAGTTCGGCGCCGAGCCGGGACAGGGCGTCGTCGACCTCGGCCATCCGGTAGCCGCGTACGGCCACGGGCAGCCGCAGCTCCTCCACGTCGGCGCGGGCGAGCGGCCGGTCCGCGGGCAGCGGGTCGACGAGGTACTGCGGCGGCGCCTCGGACAGCACCCCGTCCTCGGAGCCGCCGAGCACGGCGAGCGAGACCGCGGCGACGACCACGGCCAACGCGATGAGCAGGAACCAGAACACGCTCACTCCCCGGAGCAGAAAACGTCAGGCTCCGATCGTGCCATGAGCGGCCGGGAGTTAAGGTCGCAGGCGACCGATGCGGGGCAGGAGAGCAAGGAGTACGACGATGACCGGTCCACTGCGGCTCGGGCGGCGCGAGTTCGGGCCGTACGAACCGGTGATCATGGCGATCGTCAACCGGACGCCCGACTCGTTCTACGACCAGGGCGCCACGTTCCGCGACGAACCCGCGCTCGCCCGGGTCGAGCAGGCCGTCGCCGAGGGTGCGGAGATCATCGACATCGGCGGGGTGAAGGCCGGTCCCGGCGAGGAGGTCACGGCCGAGGAGGAGGCGCGGCGCACGGTCGGCTTCGTCGCCGAGGTCCGCCGGCGCTTCCCCGACGTGATCATCAGCGTCGACACCTGGCGGCACGAGGTCGGGGAGGCGGTCTGCGAGGCCGGCGCCGATCTGCTCAACGACGCGTGGGGCGGGGTCGATCCGAAACTCGCCGAGGTGGCGGCGCGCTACAAGGTGGGGCTCGTCTGCACGCACGCGGGCGGCGCCGAGCCGCGGACCAGGCCGCACCGGATCGCGTACGAGGATGTGATGGCCGACATCCTGAAGGTGACCGTCGGCCTCGCGGAGCGCGCGGCCGGGCTCGGGGTGCCGCGGGAGTCGATCCTCATCGACCCGGGGCACGACTTCGGCAAGAACACCCGGCACAGCCTGGAGGCCACGCGCCGGCTCGGTGAGATGACGGACACGGGCTGGCCCGTCCTCGTCTCGCTGTCGAACAAGGACTTCGTCGGCGAGACGCTCGACAAGCCGGTCAAGGAGCGGGTGATCGGGACCCTGGCGACGACGGCGGTGTCGGCGTGGCTGGGCGCGCAGGTCTACCGCGTGCACGAGGTGGCCGAGACCCGTCAGGTGCTCGACATGGTGGCGACGATCGCCGGCCACCGGCCCCCGGCGGTGGCCCGCCGAGGGCTGGCGTAGGCGGCGGACCCGGGTCTCCCGGGTCCTGTCCGCCGGACAGGGGTTCGGACTTACTCGTCTAGCGGCCCGTCTCCTTCGTCACCAACGCCACCGCTTCCTCCACGCTGTCCGTCACGTGGAACAGGAGCAGGTCCTTCTCGGAGGCCTTGCCCTGGGCGATCACCGTGTCGCGGAGCCAGTCGACGAGTCCGCCCCAGTACTCCGTGCCGAAGAGCACGATCGGGAACTTCGTGACCTTGCGGGTCTGTACGAGGGTGAGCGCCTCGAAGAGCTCGTCGAGCGTGCCGAGGCCGCCGGGGAGCACCACGAAGCCCTGCGCGTACTTCACGAACATCGTCTTGCGGACGAAGAAGTAGCGGAAGTTGACCCCGATGTCGACGTGCTGGTTGAGCCCCTGCTCGAAGGGGAGCTCGATGCCGAGGCCGACGGAGATGCCCTTGGCGTCCCGCGCGCCCTTGTTCGCGGCCTCCATCGCGCCGGGGCCGCCGCCGGTGATCACGGCGAAGCCCGCCTGGACGAGGGCGCGGCCGATGGCGATGCCCGCGTCGTACTCGGGGGTGTCGGGCCGCGTGCGGGCCGAGCCGAACACGCTGATGGCGCTGGGGAGTTCGGCGAGGGCGCCGAAGCCCTCCACGAACTCCGACTGGATGCGCATCACCCGCCAGGGGTCGGTGTGCACCCACTCCGAGTCGCCCTCGGAGTCGAGCAGACGCTGATCGGTCGTGCCGGGCGTGATCTGATCGCGTCGCCGCACCACCGGTCCGAGGTACTGCTCCTCCGGCGGACCCGCTTCCGGATTACCCATACCGTTCTCCTTCCGCTGCACGGACCTCACGGTCGCGCCTGTTCAGCGTAGGTCGAAGGAGGTGGCCGGGGGCGGAATTACGGGCGGGGGCGCGGTGTCAGGAAGACGCCGCGGAGGTACGGGGCCGGGGGCGCGCCCGGCCGCCGTTACGCGGTGAGCCAGGCGCGGAGGGCCTTCTCGCCCTCCAGGATCTTCGCCGTGTCCACGCGCTCGTCCACCTTGTGGGCGTAGATCGGATTGCCGGGGCCGTAGTTCACGGCCGGTACGCCCAGGGCGCTGAAGCGGGCCACGTCCGTCCAGCCGAACTTGGGGCGCGGCTCGCCGCCGACGGCCTCGGCGAAGGCGGCCGCGACCGGGTGGGTGAGGCCGGGGCGTGCGCCGCCCGAGTGGTCGTCGACCACGAACTCGTCGACGTCGCAGTCCGCGAAGAAGTCCCGGACGAACGCGAGGGCGTCGTCCGTCGAACGGTCCGGGGCGTAACGGAAGTTGACCACAAGTGTCGCCTCGTCGGGGATCACGTTGCCCGCGACGCCGCCCTCCACGCGGACCGCGTTGAGCCCTTCGTGGAACTGCAGCCCGTCGACGACCGGCTTGCGCGGCTCGTACGCGGCGAGTGCGGCCAGCGCCTTGGAGGCGCGGTGGATGGCGTTGCTGCCCATCCAGGCGCGCGCGGAGTGCGCGCGCTCCCCCTTGAACTTCAGGAAGACCCGCAGCGTGCCCTGGCAGCCGCCCTCGACGAGGCCCTCGGTGCCTTCGAGCAGGATCGCGAAGTCGCCCGCGAGCCAGTCGGGGTGGGCCTCGGCGACCTTGCCCAGGCCGTTGAGGTGGGCGGCGACCTCCTCGTTGTCGTAGAACACGAAGGTCAGGTCGCGGTTGGGGGCGGGCACGGTGCGCGCGATGCGCAACTGAACGGCGACGCCCGCCTTCATGTCACTGGTGCCGCAGCCCCACAGCGTCCCGTCCTCGTCGAGCCGCGACGGCACGTTGTCCGCGATCGGCACGGTGTCGATGTGTCCCGCGAGGATGACGCGCTCGCCGTGGCCGAGCTGCGTACGGGCCACGATGTTGTTGCCGAAGCGGTCGACCGTCAGATGCGGCAGCGCCCGCAGCGCCGTCTCGACCGCGTCCGCGAGCGGCTTCTCGGAGCCGCTCGGCGACGCGAAGTCGACGAGCTGCGCGGTGAGCTTCGCCGCGTCGAGATCCAGGTCGAGCGAGGTCGGCTGGACGTACGGCTGCTGCTGCGGGGCGGGCGTGGTCTGCTGATCGGCCATGGTGGCGAGCCTAACGTCACGGTCCGGCGAGGACGGTGCCCGTCTGCCCCTCGGACTCCAGTACGGTGGGCGCGTGCCTGAGCCGTCACCCGCCGTCGCAGGCCGTGGCCGTCTGCTGAGGACCGGCGCGGCTCTCGCCGTGCTGCTCGGTCTCGCCGGCTATCTCGTCGTGCAGTACGAGGGCGGGGGCAAGCCCGCGCCGAGGTGCACGGTGCTCGGGGAGGGCGGCGCCTCGTACGAGATGACGTACGAGCAGGCGGAGAACGCGGCGACGATCTCCGCGGTCGGCACCTCGCGCGGGATGCCCGAGCGGGCCGTGACCATCGCGCTCGCGACCGCGCTGCAGGAGTCCGGGCTGCGCAACATCGGCCACGGCGACCGCGATTCGGTCGGCCTCTTCCAGCAGCGGCCCTCGCAGGGCTGGGGCACGGTCGAGCAGATCATGGACCCGGTGTACTCGGCGGGGAAGTTCTACGAGCACCTCAAGGATGTGCCCGGCTACTCGCGGCTGCCGCTGACGGTCGCCGCGCAGAAGGTGCAGCGCAGCGGTTTCCCGCAGGCGTACGCGAAGCACGAACCGGACGCGGCGCTGCTGTCGGCCACGCTCACCGGGCGGGCCGCGGGCGCGCTGAAGTGCGAGGGCCCGACGGCCGCGCAGGCCGGTGACCCGGCGAAGGTGCGCGCGGCCCTGGAGCGGGACTTCGGGCGCGACGTGCTGCCGCGCACGGAGGCGGCGGGCGCGGAGGTCACGGGCGATACGAAGGCCGCCGAGGCGAAGCGCACGGTGAGCGTGCCGGTGACCGCGGACCGCCAGGACGCCGGGCGGCGCGGCTGGGAGCTCGCGCAGTGGGCGGTGGCGCACGCGTCGGTGCTGCGCCTGGAGCGGGTGGCGTACGACGGGCGCGAGTGGGTCGCGGGCGAGCACGGCGGGACGTGGCGCGAGGCGGACCGGGGCGGCGCGGGCGGCACCGAGGTGCTGATCGTCACCGCTGCCTGAGCGGGGCGCGCACACTCGGCGCGCGGCGGCTTCGCAGCTGCGAAACGTCAGCGGTCAGACGTACGGCCGTTCACCCGTCCGAGTTAGCGCGACGGCGTACGCGCGACCGTAGGACCAGATTCTCTACGTACTTTCCCCGGTCTCGAAATCCCTTGCGGGACAAGGGAAGTGACGCTTCGGCACACCCGCGCGAACGGCCGATTTTGCCCGGGTTTCGACAGAGACGATGATGCGACGCATTACCAACTCTTTACGTTGCCGAACCGCAACCTTCGCGGACTTCGAGCGGTAGTCACGGCGTCCGTACGCCGGATCCGCAGGCCGGAAACGGCAGGACAGACCACCGAACGTCCCCGTCCAGAAGGAGCATCATGTCCCTCCCCCTGACCCGTCGGATCGCCCGTGCCGCGCTGCTCACCGCAGCGGGAGCGGCCTCCGCGGTCGGTGCGGCCGGCTCCGCGAGCGCCGCCGGTCTGCCGGCCGCCCCCGACCTGGGCGGGCTCACCGCCCTGGACGGCGCCGGCCTCGGCAACACGGTCGACGGTGCGGCGCAGAACGTCACGGAGCTCGCGGGCGACACCGGCTCCAAGGCCGTCAAGAAGGCCGTCCCGACCGCGGGCAAGGCCGTCGGCAAGGCGGGCAAGACCGCCACGCCGGCCGTGCAGAAGGCCGCCGGTGATGTCGCGGGCGGCACCGGCAAGGCGCTCGGTGACAGCGCCAAGACCGCGACCTCGGACGGCCTGCCGGTCGTCGGCAGCGGACTGCCCACCGACGCCCTGACCGAGAAGGGCCTGACGACCGGTGGTCTGCCCACCGACAGCCTGCCGGTCGCGGGCGGCGGACTGCCCACCGAGGGTCTGATGGGCGGCCTGCCGATCGGCGGCTGACCCACAGGCGCCCGCCACACGAAAGGGGCCCGGGATCACATCCCGGGCCCCTTCGGCGTGTTCGGTGCGCGGCCGGCCGTCGGCCGGTCCGGCGTCAGCCCGCGGCCGTCAGCCGCCGTACGGCCGCCTCGACCCGCTCGTCCGTCGCCGTGAACGCCACACGGACGAAGCGCTCGCCCGCGGTCCCGTAGAAGTCGCCGGGCGCGACGAGGATGCCCAGCCCCGCGAGGTGGGCCACGGTGTCCCAGCAGTTCTCGTCGCGGGTCGCCCACAGGTAGAGGCTGGCCTCGCTGTGCTCGATCCGGAAGCCGTGCGCGACCAGCGCGTCCCGCAGGGCGTCGCGGCGGGCCGCGTACCGGGCGCGCTGCTCGGCCACGTGCGCGTCGTCGCCGAGCGCGACGGCGGCCGCGGCCTGGACGGGCGCGGCGGTCATCATGCCGCCGTGCTTGCGGATCTGCAGCAGATCGTGGAGCAGGCCCTCGTCGCCCGCGAGGAACGCGAAGCGGTAGCCCGCCAGGTTGGAACGCTTGGAGAGGGAGTGCACCGCGACGAGGCCCTCGTACGAGCCGCCGCAGACCTCGGGGTGCAGCACGCTGACCGGCTCCGCGTCCCAGCCGAGCTCCAGGTAGCACTCGTCGGAGACGACGAGGACGCCGTGCTCGCGGGCCCAGGCCACGATCCGGATCAGTTCGTCCTTGGCGAGGACGCGGCCGGTCGGGTTGGAGGGCGAGTTGAGCCAAAGGAGCTTGAGGTTCGTGGGGTCGAGGTCCGAGCCCGCGGCGTCAGCCGCAAATGTCTCGGTGTCGTATGCCACGTAGTCGGCGCGCGCGAGACGGGCGCCCACCTCATACGTCGGGTACGCGAGGCGCGGGTAGGCCACGACGTCGCCGGGGCCGAGGCCCAGCTGGGTCGGCAGCCACGCGACGAGCTCCTTGGAGCCGACCGTCGGCAGGACGTTGCGGTGGGTGAACCCGCGGGCGCCGAGCCGCCGTTCGCACCAGGACACGAGCGCGTCCCGCAGCTCCGGCGTGCCCCAGACCGTCGGATAGCCCGGCGAGTCCGCGGCGGCCACCAGGGCTTTC
Organism: Streptomyces sp. NPDC050418; assembly: GCF_044458745.1. Classification (NCBI taxonomy): domain Bacteria; kingdom Bacillati; phylum Actinomycetota; class Actinomycetes; order Kitasatosporales; family Streptomycetaceae; genus Streptomyces; species Streptomyces sp. NPDC050418. Next base: position 179,430 of record NZ_JBITIG010000009.1, on the reverse strand, counting down.
TGGATCAGGTCGGGGACCGGGTCCACCGGGGTGCCGACCGAAAGGTCGACGATGCCGTCCGCGTGCGCGGCGGCGGTGGCCTTGTACGGCTCCAGCTTGTCCCAGGGGAACACGGGCAGGCGCTCGGAGACTGCGCTCACAGGGTGCTCACTTTCTCATCCGTACGAAAACACCTCGGTCCCGTACGGCAGGGACGCTGCCGTACGGGACCGTGAAGGCGCTGATACCGCGTACGCCGCTTACTGGTTCTGCGGCGGCAGCGCGGCGATGAAGGGGTGGTCGCGCTCGATCAGGCCGAGCTTGCTGGCGCCGCCCGGGGAGCCGAGCTCGTCGAAGAACTCGACGTTCGCCTTGTAGTAGTCCTTCCACTCCTCAGGAGTGTCGTCCTCGTAGAAGATCGCCTCGACCGGGCAGACCGGCTCGCAGGCACCACAGTCGACACATTCATCCGGGTGGATGTACAAGGACCGGGAGCCCTCATAGATGCAGTCGACCGGGCACTCCTCGATGCACGCCTTGTCCTTGACGTCGACACAAGGCTGCGCGATGACGTAAGTCACGCTGTCGTTCCTCCTCGATAGGGCGCTGGCGGGCCGCTCGGGCCTCCGCCACCTGGCGCGCGGGAGCGCGGCGTCGTCGATGCCCGCACCTAGTATCTCCGTTCCGGGGCATGATCCGAACAGGAGGGGCGGACTGAGCTGTGGAAATCATCGGTGGCGGTCTCATGGAAATCCGCATCAACCGCTCTGACGTGGGCAAACGGGTCTCGGTCCGGGCGCTCACGGAGACCGGGACACCGGGTGAGAAGTTCACCGACACGGTGGGCGTTCTCACATCATGGAACGATGATGTGCTGCTGATCACACGCCGGGACGGTACGCCGGTCCACATCGCGGAATCGGCGCTGGTCGCGGGCAAGGTCGTGCCGCCCGCGCCGGCCCGCAGGCGCGGGCCCGCCGCCTCCTTCGCGGAGCTGGCGCGGGTGACCTCGCGCGGCTGGCAGCCCGTCGAGAGCGAGGCGCTCGGGGAGTGGGAGCTGCGGTACGCGGACGGGTTCACCCGGCGGGCCAACTCCGTGCTGGCCCTCGGTGACCCCGGGGTGCCGCTCGACGAGGCGCTGAGCGTCGTACGGGCCTGGTACGCGGAGCGCGGGCTGCACGCGGACATCCAGACGTCGACCGGCGCCGAGGGCACGCACGAGCTGCTGTGCGCGCAGCTGGAGGAGCGCGGCTGGGCGCAGCACACGCCCGCACAGGTGTGGATCGGCGCGCTGGCGCCGCTGGACGACGCGGACGCGGACGTGTCCGCCGTTCATCTCTCGCGGACCTGCGACGAGGACTGGATGCGCCGCTATCAGCGCTTCGGCGAGGGCACTCCCGCGGTGCTCAAGGTGCTGCACAACGGGCCCTCGGTGTGGTTCGCGTCGGTGCCTTCGGCCGACGGGTCGCCTGCGGCGATCGGGCGGTGTGTGATCGACGGGCGCTGGGCCGGGTTCATGGCGGTCGAGGTCGCCCCGGAGCACCGGCGCAAGGGGCTCGCCACGGCCGTCATGACGGCGCTCGCCCGGCAGGCGCTCGGCGAGGGGGCGTCGGCGGGCTGGCTGCAGGTCGAGTCCGGCAACGAGGCAGCGCAGGCGATGTACGGGCGGATGGGCTTCGCGCCGCATCACCACTACCACTTCCACCGCGCGCCCGACGCGGGCTGACGCGATGAGCAGCCCCGACTGGCGCGGCCAGTTCGCCGAGGAGGCCCGGGCCGAGCGCCCGGACCTCGCGCTCCTGTGCCTGCTGATCGGGGCGGAGGCGGAGGGTGCCGCGGACACCTCCGCGCTGGACGCGGCCCAGATCGAACTGGACCGGCTCGCGGGGCTGCTGCCGTACCGGCCGGGCGGGCCGCGGGAGTGGGCGGCCGCGGTGGGTGAACTGCTCGGTGAGCGCTGCGGGTTCCACGGGGTGCCCGCGGACTACCAGCGGCTCGACTCGTCGCTGCTGCACGCGGTGCTGCGGCGGCGGCGCGGGCTGCCGATCCTGCTCTCCGTGGTGTGGCTCGAGGTGGCCCGGCGGGCCGGGGCGCCCGTGTACGGGGTCGCGCTGCCCGGGCACTTCACGGTGGGCTTCGGCGAGCCCGGGGACGAGCCGCTGCTCGCCGACCCCTTCGACGGGGGCCGGGTCCTGAGCACCGGCGACGCCTCGCTGCTCGTGGCCGGTGCGACCGGGGCGCCGCTCGACCCGTCGATGCTGCGGCCCGCGTCGGCGCTGGAGATCGTGCTGCGGATCCTCAACAACATCCGGGCGTGGGCGGCGGCGCGGCCGGAGCAGTCGGCTGTCGCGCTGTGGGCGGTCGAGCTGTCGCTGCTGCTGCCGTCGCACCCGGCGCGGCTGCGGTACGAGCGGGCTCAAGTGCTGGTGGGGCGGGGAGAGTTCGTACGGGGTGCGGTGGAGCTCGAGGCGTACGCGGAGGTGCTCGACGCGGTGGAGAGGGGAGCCGCGGAGCAGGTGCGGGGGGAGGCTCGGGCGGCTCGGGCGCGGTTGAACTGAGGGGGCGTGTCACACGCCGGCCGGGCTGAGGTGAGCTGGAGCCTGAGCTAGAGCCACCCCTTCTCCCGGGCGATCCGTACCGCCTCCGCCCTGTTGCGGGCCGCCAGTTTCTGGATGGCCGTCGAGAGGTAGTTGCGGACCGTGCCCTGGGAGAGGTGGAGGCGGGTGGCCAGGTCGGCGTTGGTGGCGCCGTCGGCCGCCTCGCGCAGGACGTCGCGTTCGCGGTCCGTCAGGGGGTCGGCTCCCCCGGCGAGGGCCGCTGCCGCGAGGACCGGGTCGATGACCTTCTCGCCCGCGAGCACCTTGCGTACCGCATCGGCGAGCTGGGCCGCCGGGGCGTCCTTGACCAGGAAGGCCGAGGCGCCGGACTCCATCGCGCGGCGCAGATAGCCCGGGCGGCCGAAGGTCGTGAGGATCACGATCCTCAACGCCGGGAACTGCTCGCTCAGCCGGGACGCCGCCTCCAGGCCCGTCGCGCCCGGCATCTCGATGTCGAGCAGCGCCACGTCGGGGCCGTGCGCACGGACCGCGTCCACCACCTCGTCGCCGCGGGCGACTTGGGCGACCACCTCGATATCGGGTTCGAGCCCGAGCAGCGCCGCGAGCGCCTCGCGGACCATGGACTGGTCCTCGGCGAGGAGGACGCGGATGAGCGGTGCGGTGGCGTCGGTGGGGGTCGCGTCGGTCATGGGGCGGATCCTGTCATGGGGCCTGCGGGCCGGGGGCGCCCTCCCCCGCCGAGGCGGCAGGCACCCGTGCCACCAGCCTGAACCCCTTGCGTCCCGGCCCCGACTCCAGCGTGCCGCCGACCGCGGCGAGGCGCTCGGTGAGGCCCGTGAGGCCGTTGCCGGGGGTGCCGGCGCCGCCGGTGCCGTTGTCCTCGACGGTCAGCTCGCAGTGCGGTGCGTGGACGGCCAGCGTGACAGTGCAGCGGGTCGCGCCGGAGTGGCGTACGACGTTGGTGACGGCCTCGCGCAGCGCCCAGGCCAGGACCTCCTCGGCGGCGGTGGGCAGATCGGGGGCCGCGGACGGCACGTTCGCCGTGACGCCCGCGGCCGTCAACGCCGTGCGCGCGCCCGCCAGTTCGCCGGCGAGGGTCGCGCGGCGGTAGCCCGTGACCGCCTCGCGGACGTCGACGAGGGCCTGGCGGCTGACGCGTTCGATGTCGGCGACCTGCTCGGCGGCCTTGCCGGGGTGGGCGGGGAGCATCCGGCCCGCGAGTTCGCTCTTCAGCGTGATCAGGGAGAGCGAGTGGCCGAGGAGGTCGTGCAGGTCGCGTGCCAGGCGCAGCCGTTCCTGGTTGGCGGCGAGTTCGGCGACCGTGGCGCGGGCCTCGCGGAGCTCGATCGTGGTGCGCACGAGCTGGCGCACGCCGCACATCGCGAAGCCGATCATCAGGGTCAGCAGGCCGAGGGACCCGATGACCTCGCCGAGCGGCAGGGTGCGCAGTCCGAGCGCGATCTGGGTCGCCGTGGCGCACGGGATCGTCCAGCGCGCGTAGCGGAACGGCAGCACCGCGCCCATGGCCACGGTGACGTACACGAAGAGCCCGAGCCAGTCCTCCCCGAGGCCGTACGCGAGCACCACGCCGAGCCCGTACAGGACGAGCAGGGAGAGGCCGGGGGCCGTCCAGGAGGCGAAGTCGGACGTGAAGCGGAAGACGAGCGCGAGGTACACGACGACGAAGGCCGCGAGGCCGAGCCAGCCGAGGACGGTCGCCGGGGTGGTGTGGTGGCCGCCCGCGAGGTCCTGGACCGGGGAGGCGAGGAAGACGAGCCAGATCCCGATCCACACCATCTTGGAGAGGGCGACGGCGCGGCTGCTCGGCGGGCGGCCGATGGGGAGTTCGACGTCGGGGGTCACGCGGTCCGCCGGCCCTTCCGGTGATCGGTCATGGGGTGCCCATGGGGTGCTCCTGTGGTGCTCATGGGTGCCATGCAGGGTCGCACACGGACAGAAGCCCGGCACGAGGTCGGTCGTGCCGGGCTTCTGAGCTGCGGAAGAGGCCGTGGATCAGGTGGGGTCGGTCTCGATCGTCACGATCCGCTCGGCCGCCGTCTTGCCGCGCAGGGCCTGGCGTACGGCGCCGATGACGTCCTTCTCGTTGACCGCGGTCTTCTTGCCGTTGGCCCGCGTGATCTGGACGCCGTCGAAGGTGCTGCCGTAGAGGCTCTTGAGGACCTTCTCGTCGTAGTACTCGGTGAGCTGGCCGTCGGGCGTGGCCACCACCGTGACGAACTTGAAGATCGACTTCTCCGGCGAGAACTGCACCAGCGCGCCGCTCTCGGTCTTCACCGTGATCATCCCGGACATCGCGGGCGTCGCGAACTCCTGCATCATCCGGTCGACTTCGGCCTTGGAGACCTTCGGCTCGGCGGTGGAGACCGGCAGTTCGACCGGGGCGCGCTCGCCCGTCTCGACCTGTTCGCGGTACGCCGCCTCGATGGCCGCGACCGAACCCTGCTCGTTGATCTTCTTGCCGCCCTTGCCGTACACGGGCGTCGCCTTGCCCGGCGAGAGCGTGATGCCGCCCTCTCCCGACGCGGTGTCGCCCGAGATGCGCTGCAGGGCGTCGGTGAGCTTCTCGACGTCGACCGGCATCTCCGCCTCGATCTCGCGCTCGCCGCCGAACAGCGAGCCGATCACGGAGACGGGGTTGTAGTCGCTGCCGGCCGCCGCGCGCACGGTGGCCTGGGTGTCGAGCGAGAGGCCGGCCTGCTCGGGTTCGAGCGTGACCTCCTTGCCGTTGACCGTGAGCTGCAGCGCCTCGGTGGTGCGCTTGCCGAGTGCGGCGTCCAGCTTCTTGACCGCGTCGTCACGGGTGCCGCCGCCGATGTCGACGCCGAGCACCGTGGTGCCCTTGGGCACGTCGGAGTGGTTCATCAGGAGCCCGGCGCCGTACGCGATGCCGAACAGGCCGATGACGCCGCTCGCCACGAGGACCAGCTTGTTGCGGCCCTTCTTCGCGGGCCGCGCGCTCGCCGCGGACTGCTGCGGCGCGCTCGGCGAAGGGGTGCTCGCCCCGGCCGGCGGACCCTGCGGGGGGAACGTGCCGGGCATGGCGCCTCCCCTGCTCGAAGAGCTTGGGGAAGGGTCCTGGTACGGGGGCACGACGGGGATGCCGCCGTTGAGGGTGTCGCCGGAGACCTGGCGGGGCGCCGGGCCCGAGGTCACGCCCGGGGTGGGCAGGGGCGCGGGACCCGGGGCGGGCTTCTGCGGGGTGAGGACGGCGGTGTCGTCGCTCAGCCGCGGGCCCGCGCCGTCCGGGCCGCCGTCCTGGAGGAAGGAGGGCGCGGCCGGGGCTCCCTGGCGGAAGGCCGCGGGCGGCGCCGCGCCGGTGGCCGGGCCCGTGGTGGGTCCCGCGGGCGGGACCATCGGGCCCTTGCCGTTCGGACCGCCGAGCGGGCTGCCGGGGGGCGGGCCGCTCGGGCGGGGGCCATTCGGGCGCTGACCGCTCGGGCTCGGACCGCCCGGGCCCGACGGCGAACTCGTGGGCGTGGTGGGTCCGGTGGGCGCGGCACCGCCGCCGAGGTCGCTCAGGGCGCTCTTCGGACGGGCGGGCGCGGCCTGGCTCCCGGGCGGAGTGGGCTTGCGGTACGGCAGGTCGCCGCGCGGCGGCGCGGACGGCTCGCCCGCGGGCGCGGAGGGGCCACCGGAGGGCGCGCCCGGGCCACCGCCGGTGCCGCTCGCCGCGTTTGCTCCGCTCGCCCCGTTCGCTCCGGGACCGGTCGGTGCCGGGGCACCCGACGGGCCCTTCGCGCCGCCTGTCTTCCGCGGCGCGAACCAGTCGCTGGTCTTCTCGTCGCCCTTGCCGTCACCGGGCGCCTGAGCGGCGGGCGGCTCGGGGGCGGGCTCCGGCGCGGGCACGGGGTGGGCCCGGGGCACGCCCGGGATGTCCTGGGTGGACGAGGAGGCGCCGCCGCTGCCGCTGCCCGGCTCGTCGCTCATGGGCTTGCGCACCACGACGGGCGGGATGGGGCGCGAGCCCGGGATGTTGATCCGGATCCGCGTCGTCAGCGTGGTCTGCGTCTCGGGCTCGTCGGCCGGCGGCTCGGCCGGCTCCATGCGGTCCGCGTCCAGGCCCGCGTCCGGCCCGCCCGACGAGGTGCCGTACGGCGGCGTGCCCGAGGGGTAGGCGGCACCTCCGCGCCCCTGGGGCCCGGAGGACGGACTGTCAGTTTCTCGGCTCAAGGCAGGTTCTCCCGATCGGCTTCACCGCCCGGCCCTCGTCTGTACGGACTTCCGAGTCCCGATCGATCCGAGTCCCGTTCTGCAAACGACCGTGTGGGGACGGCCCGGCGGCGCGCACCACCATACTGGCCGCGCCCGACGCGCAACCGGTGACCGCCGTCAAACGGCGGTCACCGGGCCGCGCACGGGCCCGCGGTGGTACGTCACTTGGCAAGTCGGGCGGCCAGGCCGCCCGGTTGCGCGGGCGCGCCGAGCGTGGCGCACATCACAGCAACTGCCATGCCACCGAGGAGATACAGGTACGAACTCGCGGTCGAGCCGAAGAGCAGGTCACCCTCGGGGCGGCTCATGCTCAGGAACAGCACGGCGACCAGCCAGCTCGCGGCCGGCGCATAGGCACCGGAGCGGGCCCTCAGCGCCCGCGCGCCCCCGTAGAAGACACCGGCTGCGCCGAGCAGCGCGAGCAGCAACCCGCCCGGGAACCAGGCGGATTGGACCAGAACACCCGCGACCGCGACCAACACCCCGAAGAGCACCAGCAGGACGAAAAGGGCGATCCGCACTCCGGACGCCATCTCGCCCGCAGGCTCGCGCGCCGCGGACCGAGCGGACGTACCGGACGCACCGGCCCCCTGCGCCTTGGGTCCACCCGTCGCGCGGGACGGCTTGGGCGTGCTCATGCGTTCTCCTCCCGAGGTCCTGCGAGCCCCAGGCCCGCGAAGAGGTCGTCCTCCAGCTGTCCGTCCGCGGCACCGGACTCCCCTTGCACCAACTCGTAGTACTCGTCGGTGAAGAGCGGCTGGGCGAGCATGTTGGAGAGCGCGAACCAGGGTTCGAGCACCTCGATCTGGGTGGCGTGCGCGCGCATCGCGGCGGCCTTCACTCCGCAGTACCGGCTGCCCGCGATCTTCGTGGTGACGGCCGCGTCGTCGACCACACCGGGCACGTCGTCGATGACGGCGGCCTCGGCCCACGGCAGATGACCGAGCGCGCCGCGCAGCACCTCGAAGCGCTCCTCGGCGACCGAGCGCGGTACGCGGTTGTAGTAGACCTTCGCGATGGCGTGCGGCTCGCCGAGGTCACGGCGGAAGGCCTGCTCGGCCGCGAGCGCGGCGGCGCGCAATGCCACGCGGTGGGCCTTGATGTGGTCGGGGTGCCCGTATCCCCCGTTCTCGTCGTACGTGACGAGGACCTGCGGGCGGACCTCGCGGATCACGGCGACCAGCTCGGCGGCGGCCTCGTCGAGGTCGGCGCCCCAGAACCCGGCCTCGTTGGTGGCCAGGCCCATCATCCCGGAGTCGCGGTAGCGGCCGGTACCCCCGAGGAAGCGGTGGTCCGCGACGCCGAGCTCCTTCATCGCCTGCGCGAGCTCGGCGATGCGGTGGGTGCCCAGGGCGTTCTCGCGGCCGGGGGCGAGATGGGCGAGATCATCCGGAATGACCTCGCCCTCCTCGCCGAGCGTGCAGGTCACGAGCGTGACCCGGGCGCCCTCGGCCGCGTACCTGGCCATGGTGGTGCCGTTGTTGATCGACTCGTCGTCGGGGTGGGCGTGCACCAGGAGCAGGCTCCGACGGCGGGCGGGGTCTTCGGTCATGGGCCCCAGCCTACGAGGCGCCCGGGACCACCCCGGGGCTCAGAACCTGATGTCGCCGAGCATCGCCGCGATGTTCGTCGTCACGTCACTGATCGTGGGGGCCACCGAGGAGCTGGCCAAGTAGAAGCCGAGCAGGATGCAGACGATCGCATGGCCGGCGTTCAGACCCGACTTCTTGATGAAGATGACGACGAGGATCGCAAACAGCACCACCGCCGAGATCGAGAGTGCCACGCGGCCTGCCTCCAAGCTCAAGTCCTGTGGCCCGTAAGGGAGTACGGGCCTCCGCCAGGTTCCTACCACCCGGCGTGACGGATCATAACTTTCCGCGGTGCCGCATGGTTGATGCACGGCAGCACAAGGGGGCGCACGCATTCCGGACAGGGAGGCCTGGCGGAGAGTGGAGGAGGTCCGATCACAGGGAGGCGCGGGGGCGTCCGGATCAGTAGCCTCGGGGGATGACCACCGGACAGCAGTCTTTCCCCCGCCGGCACGCGCGTACACAGCGGTTCTCGCTGGGCACCCCGCGCGCGTTCACCGTGTCACCCGATGGAGAGCGTGTGAGCTTCCTGCGCTCCCGTTCGGGTACGGACCGGGCGGGTCTGCTGTGGGTCCTCGACATCGAGGACGGTACGGAGCGGATCGCGGTCGACCCGGAGGTGCTGCTCGGCGGCGCCGAGGAGGAGCTGTCGCCCGCGGAGCGCGCGCGGCGCGAGCGCAGCCGGGAGTTCGGCGCGGGCGTGGTGGCGTACGCGACGGACGCGGCGGCGGAGCTGGCGTCGTTCGCGCTGTCCGGGCGGCTCTTCACCTGCGAGCTGCGCGCGGGCACTTCGCGTGAACTGCGCGTTCCCGGCCCGGTGATCGATCCGCGCCCCTCTCCCGACGGCCGGCTTGTCGCGTACGTGGCGCAGGGCGCGCTGCGGGTGGTGGGCGCCGAGGGCGAGGGTGACGTGGTGCTCGCGGAGCCCGAGGGTCCCGAAGTCACGTACGGTCTCGCGGAGTTCATCGCCGCCGAGGAGATGCACCGCTACCGGGGCTTCTGGTGGTCGCCCGAGTCCGACCGGCTGCTCGTCGCCCGTGTGGACAACGCGCCGGTGCAGCGCTGGTGGATCGCCGATCCCGCGCACCCCGAGGCAGCGCCGGTGCAGATCGGCTATCCGGCCGCGGGGACGCCCAACGCTGACGTACGGCTCTTCGTGCTCGGCCTCGACGGCACCCGCACCGAGGTGGCGTGGGACCGCGACCGCTATCCGTATCTGGCCCGCGTGCACTGGTCGTCGGCGGGTGCGCCGCTGCTGCTCGTGCAGACGCGTGACCAGGGCGGGCAGGTGTATCTGGCGGCCGATCCGGACGACGGGTCCACGCGCATGGTGCACGCCGACGAGGACCCGGCCTGGCTGGAGCTCTTCGCGGGCGTGCCCGCGTGGTCGCCGAGCGGACGGCTCGTAAGGATCGCGGACGAGGGCGGCGCGCGGGTCCTGACCGTGGGCGAACGGCCGCTCACCGGGCCGCAGTTGCAGGTGCGCTCGGTGCTCGACATCGGCGACAGCGATGTGCTGCTTCAGGCGTCGGCGGGCGGCGAGGCCGCCGAGCCCGAGACGGGCGAGGTGCACGTCTACCGGGTCAACGAGCTGGGTGTGGAGCGTATTTCGCAGGAGGCCGGGGTGCACTCCGCGGTGCGTTCGGGCCCGGTGACGGTGCTCGTCTCGGCGCGGCCGGGGCACCCCGGCGCGCAGGTGCAGGTCCTGAAGGACGGCAAGCAGAAGGCGGTCGTCGCGTCGTACGCGGAGCAGCCCGGCATCACCCCGCGCATGACCCTGACCGAGGCGGGCGAGCGGCGCATCCCGTGCGCCGTCCTGCTCCCCACCGGGTACACGGAAGGGGACGGTCCGCTCCCGGTGCTGCTCGACCCCTACGGCGGCCCGCACCACGCCCGCGTCGTCGCCGCGCACGACCCGTACCTCACGTCGCAGTGGTTCGCGGACCAGGGCTTCGCCGTGGTGATCGCGGACAACCGCGGGACGCCGGGGCGGACGCCCGCCTGGGAGAAGGCGGTCAAGGACAATCTGGCGGCGGTCGTCCTGGAGGACCAGGTCGACGCGCTGCACGCGCTCGCCGAGCGCTTCCCGCTCGACCTGGAGCGCGTGGCGATCCGCGGCTGGTCCTTCGGCGGCTACCTCGCCGCGCTCGCGCTGCTGCGCCGGCCCGATGTCTTCCACGCGGCCGTCGCGGGCGCCCCGGTCACCGACCAGCGCCTGTACGACACCCACTACACCGAGCGCTACCTCGGCGACCCGAACAAGCAGCCCGCCGTGTACGCGGAGAACTCCGTGGTCACCGACGAGGGGCTGTCCGGCGCGGCGGAGCCCGCGCGGCCGCTGATGATCGTGCACGGGCTCGCGGACGACAACGTCGTGGTCGCGCACTCCCTGCGGCTGTCCTCGGCCCTGCTCGCGGCGGGGCGCCCGCACGAGGTGCTGCCGCTGTCGGGGGTCACTCACGCGACACCGCAGGAGCAGGTCGCGGAGAACGTGCTGCTGCTCCAGGTCGAGTTCCTGAAGCGGTCGCTGGGGATGGCCACCTGAGCTACCAGCCCGGCGGGAGCGTGGACGGGGGCGGCGGCCCGTAGGTGCCGTCCGCCGGGTCCCAGCCTCCGTACTGCGGCTCGTAGCGGCGCTCGAAGGCGAAGAAGAGGGTGACAAGGGTGATGGCTCCGGCCAGGGCGAACCAGAACGCCGTGAGGACGTCCAGCCGTACCGTCCAGGACAGGTCCCCGAACCTGTCCAGCAGACCGCCCTTCGCCACCGAGTAGATGCCGAGGGAGCCGTACGCGAGATAGACGGCGGACGCGCACATCCCCAGCGCACGGCCGAAACTCGCCCGCTGCAGCACGGCCACCGTGGCCGCCAGGGCGAACAATGACGTGGACCAGGCGATCCAGCCCTTCGGCGGGGAGAGCGGTGTGGCGAGCGGGCCGGTCCCGGTCAGCAGGCCGCGGTAGAACTCCCAGCCCAGTTCCCGGGCGCCGTATATCTCCCACGCGATCCCCGCGAGGGCAGCCACGCACAGGAAGACGAAGGTGGTGCGCGCGGCGCCGAGCGTGGGCCGTACCGGCTCCCGGTCCTCGCCGAAGGCGGACGAGTACCCGGCGCTCTCGCCTGCAGGGCGGCGCCCGAAGGCCGCGAGCAGCAGCAGGATCACGCCGAGTCCGACCGTGGCGCCGGCGCTCGCCAGCGCCCGTACCCGCAGATCGAGGGCGTCGAACCGGTCCACGTCCATCATCAGCCAGACACTCGGGGCACGTGCGATGACCGCGAGGATGCCGACCGCCACGAGCGAGGAGGCGGCGGACGAGGAGCGGACGGCGGTGACGGCGACAGCCGAACCCACCAGGAACAGGACGATGTCCACCAAGCCGGAGTACGGGATCGTCTGAGGCGGCGGCCCGATCACCGCCCACAGCCGCCAGAGCGCCCCCGCGCTCTCCAGCTCGTACAGATCGCGCACGATCCACCCGGCGCTGATCAGCGCGATCGCCGCGGACGCCACGGACCCGGTGACCCGCGCGCCGCGCGTGAGTATCTGCGGCTGCCCCATACGCGGCGATAATCCCGGCAATCGGGGCGTCCAACAAGAGGACGTGCAGCTTCAGCCGGAACGGGATCCGGGTGGGGTGGCCGGCCGGACGACATGGCGCGTCCGGCCGGCCCTACGGCACCCGCACGGCCGTACACGGATCAGCGTGCAGAACGCGTGCTTCACCGCCGCGACAGCCAAGTTGCCTGCGTGTTAACGCACTTGCCGTCCCCGCCTCACGGCGCGTCCGGCTCGTCCGCGTCCGGCACCACGTGCTTCTCCTCCGCGAAGTGGCACGCCGACGGATGCGCCGCCGGGCCCGACGACAGCCGGAAGACCGCCGGGACCGCGAGCTCCGGCACCTCCAGCTCGCACCGCTCCTGCGCCTTCCAGCACCGCGTGCGGAAGCGGCAGCCCGACGGCGGGTTCGCGGGTGAGGGGACGTCGCCGCTGAGGATGATGCGTTCGCGGTGGAGGCGCGCGTCGGGGTCGGGTACAGGCACGGCGGAGAGCAGTGCCTGGGTGTACGGGTGCGTCGGGTGGTCGTAGATCTCGCGGTCGCTGCCGACCTCGACGATCCGGCCGAGGTACATGACGCCGACCCGGTCGGAGATGTGCCGCACGATCGACAGGTCGTGCGCGATGAACACGTACGACAGATTGAACTCGTCCTGGAGCTTCTCCAGGAGGTTGACGACCTGTGCCTGGACGGAGACGTCGAGCGCCGAGACCGGCTCGTCGGCCACGATGATCTCGGGGCGCAGCGCGAGGCCGCGGGCGATGCCGATGCGCTGGCGCTGACCGCCGGAGAACTGGTGCGGGTAGCGGTTGATGTACTCGGGGTTGAGGCCGACCACGTCCAGGAGTTCCTGGACCCTCTGGCGGCGCGAGCCCTTGGGGGCGACCTCGGGGTGGATCTCGTACGGCTCCCCGATGATGTCGCCGACGGTCATACGCGGGTTCAGCGAGGTGTACGGGTCCTGGAAGACCATCTGGATGTTGCGGCGCACCGCCTTGAGCGCACGGCCGGACAGCTTGGTGATGTCCTCGCCCTTGTAGCGGATCTGCCCGGCGGTCGGCTGCTCCAGGTTCACCAGGAGCTTCGCGACGGTCGACTTGCCGCAGCCGGACTCGCCGACGATGCCGAGCGTCTCGCCCGCAGCGAGGTCGAAGTCGACGCCGTCGACGGCCTTGACCGCGCCGATCTGCTTCTTGAAGAGGATCCCCTGGGTCAGCGGGAAGTGCTTGACCAGGCCGCGCACTTCGAGGATCGGCTCGGCGCCCGCGGGCACGGCGTCCTGGAAGGCCTCCTTCGTCAGCTCAGGCATCGCGCAGCGTCTCCTTCCAGAAGTGGCACGCGCTCTGGCGTGCCCCGGCAGCCGCGGCGTCCACCGGTCCGTCCGGGGTGACCTCGGCGAGCGGCGGGACGTCCGTACGGCAGATGTCCTGGGCCATCGGGCAGCGCGGGTTGAAGGCGCAGCCGGGCGGGATCGCCATCAGGTTGGGCGGCAGGCCCTTGATCGCGTAGAGGTCCTGGCCCTTCTGGTCGAGGCGCGGGATCGATTCGAGCAGGCCCTTGGTGTACGGGTGCGCGGGGGCCTTGTAGATGTCGTGCACGGGGGCGCGTTCGACGATGCGGCCCGCGTACATCACGGCGATCTTGTCGGCGACGTCCGCGACGACCCCGAGGTCGTGGGTGATCAGGATCAGACCCATGTTGAGCTCGCGCTGGAGCTCGGCGAGCAGGTCCATGACCTGGGCCTGGACGGTGACGTCGAGGGCGGTGGTCGGTTCGTCGGCGATGATCAGGGCGGGTTCGAGCGCGAGCGCCATAGCGATCATGATGCGCTGGCGCATACCGCCGGAGAACTGGTGCGGATAGTCGCCCACCCGCTCCTTCGCGGCCGGGATGCGCACCCGGTCCATCAGCTCGATCGCCTTGAGTTTCGCGTCCTTGCGGGATGCCCCGCGGTGCACCACGAACATCTCGCCGAGCTGGTCGCCCACGCTGAGCACGGGGTTGAGGGAGCTCAGCGCATCCTGGAAGATCATCGCCATCTCGGCGCCGCGGACCTTGCGCCGCTCCTCCTCCTTGAGCCGGAGCAGGTCACGCCCCTGGAAGAGGATCTCGCCGCCGGTGATCTTCCCGGGCGGCATGTCGAGGATGCCCATGATCGCCTGCGCGGTGACGGACTTGCCGGAGCCGGACTCACCGAGCACGGCGAGCGTCTCGCCGGCGTCCACGGAGTACGTGACCCCGTTGACGGCCTTGGCCACCCCGTCCCGCGTACGGAACTCGACCTGCAGGTCCTTCACTTCGAGCAGCATGCGCCACTCACCTCAGCTTCGGGTCGAGGGCGTCGCGCACCGCGTCGCCGAGCATGATGAACGCGAGCACGGTGATGCTCAGGGCGCCGGCGGGCCAGAGGAGTTCGTGCGGGTAGTTGCGGATGACCTGCGAGGCGTTGGAGATGTCGATGCCCCAGGAGACGGTCGGCGGCCGCAGGCCCACGCCGAGGTAGGAGAGCGTGGCCTCCAGGGCGATGTACGTGCCGAGCGCGATGGTCGCGACGACGATCACCGGGGCGACGGCGTTGGGGGTCACATGCCGCAGCAGCATCCGGGAGTTGGAGGCGCCGAGGGCGCGGGCCGCCTGCACGTAGTCGTTCTGCTTGGCGGTGATCACGGCGCCTCGTGCGATACGGGAGATCTGCGGCCAGCCGAGCAGCACCATGAAACCGACGACCGGCCAGATGGTGTCGGAGACGACGACCGACAGGAAGACCAGACCGCCCAGGACGACGGGGATCGCGAAGAAGACGTCCGCGAGCCGTGAGAGAAGACCGTCCCACCAGCCGCCGAAGAAGCCGGCGAGTCCGCCCATGACCGAGCCGAGGATCGCGACGCCGAGGGTGGCGCAGATGCCGACGGAGATGGAGGCGCGGGCCCCGTACACCGTCCGCGTATAGATGTCGCAGCCCTGCTGGTCGGTGCCGAACGGGTGGCCCGGTCCCGAGCCCTGGTTGGCGCGCGAGAGCTGGCAGGAGTTGGGGTCGCCGCTCGCGAGCAGCGACGGCCAGATCGAGATGAACACGAGGAACAGGATGAGCAGCGCCGAGATGATGAAGACGGGGTTGCGGCGCAGCTGGTGCCAGGCGTCCGACCAGAGGCTGCGGGCCTTCTCCTGCGGCCCGGTGCCCTGCGGTCCGCCGGGCGTCTTCTCCAGTGTCTCGGCCTCGCTCATCGCCAGGTCCATGGCGCCTCCCGCGCCGGTCGGCGCGATGGCCTCCTTGGCGAGGTCCTTCGGGTCGTAGGCCTCAGGCATAACGGATCCTCGGGTCCAGGACCGCATAGAGCAGGTCGACAAGGAGGTTGGCCACCAGGAAGACGATCACGAGGATCGTCACGAAGCCGACCACGGTCGGGGTGTTGCCGCGCAGGATGCCGTTGTAGAGCTGGTAGCCCACGCCGTGGATGTTGAAGATCCGCTCGGTGACGATCGCGCCGCCCATCAAGGCGCCGATGTCCGCGCCGATGAAGGTGACGACGGGGATCAGCGAGTTGCGCAGCAGGTGCTTGGTGATGACGCGGCGCCGCGGGAGTCCCTTGGCCACGGCGGTACGGACGTAGTCGGCGCGGGCGTTCTCGCCGATCGACGTGCGCGTGAGGCGGGTGACGTAGGCGAGGGAGACGAGGGCGAGGACGATGCCCGGCAGGATCAGCTCGTTCAGGGGCGCGTCGGAGGAGACGGTCGGGCGGACCCAGCCGAGTTTGAGGCCGAAGAGGAGCTGCAGCAGATAGCCGGAGACGAAGGTCGGGACCGAGATCACGATCAGCGTGAGGACGAGCAGCGAGGTGTCGAGCGGACGGCCGCGCTTGAGGCCGCTGACGACGCCGAGGGCGATGCCCACGATGATCTCGATGACGATCGCGACGAAGGTGAGCTTCATCGTCACGGGGAACGCCTCGGCCATCAGCTCGGTGACCTTCTGCCCGTTGAACGCGGTGCCGAAGTCCCCCCGGAAGATGTTCCCCATGTAGTGCAGGTATTGCTGCCACAGGGGCTTGTCGAGGCCGAGATCCTCGCGGATGCGCGCCGCCGTCGCCGGGTCGGGCGCCTTGTCGCCGAAGAGCGCGGCGACCGGGTCGCCGAGCGCGTACACCATCACGAAGATCAGGAAGGTCGCTCCGATGAACACCGGGATCATCTGGAGCAGCCGCCGGATCACGTAGCGTCCCATGACAGCTCCGGGGGTCGGGGAAGGGGCCGCCCTGGCGGGCGGCCCCTACGGGGAGTGGGTCAGTTGACCTTGATCTGGTCGTAGACCGGGACGCTGAACTGGTTGAGGGAGACGTCCGAGACGTTCTCCGAGTAGCCGGCCGAGCCGTTCTGGTACCAGAGCGGGATCGCGGGCATCTGCTCGGCGAGGATCTTCTGGGCGTTCTGGAAGTCGGTGACGGCCTTGGCCTGGTCGGCCTCCTGGTTCGCCTTGTCCACCAGGTCGTTGAACTCCTTGTTGTCGAACTTCCCGTAGTTCGACGAGGCGTTCTTGTAATAGAGCGGCTGCAGGAAGTTCTGGATGAGCGGGTAGTCCGCCTGCCAGCCGGAGCGGAACGGGCCGGTGAACTTGTACGCGCCGAGCTGGTTCTTGAAGTCGGCGAACGTACCGATCGGGTTGACCGTGCAGGAACCCTTGCCCAGCGCGTTGTTGATGGAGTTGCAGACCGCGTCCATCCACACGCGGTGCGAGCCGGTGTCCACGTTGGAGGAGATCGTGACCTTGCCGCCGGGCAGCCCGCCGCCCTCGGCGACCAGCTTCTTCGCCTCGTCCGGGTCGTACTTGCAGGCGTCGCCGCACATGTCCTTGTAGCCGCCCTTGTCGCCGAGGGCGGGGGACGTCCAGTCCTTTGCGGGCGTACGGGTCTCCTGGAAGATCCCCTTGGTGATCTCCTCGCGGTTGATCGCCATGGACACGCCGCGGCGGACCTTCTCCATGCCGGCCTTGGACCAGTTCTTGTCGTACATCGGGAAGACAAGGGTCTGGATGATCAGCGCGGGCTGGTTGATGTAGCGGTCGCCGAGGTCGTTCTTGACGTTCTTGAGCTGCTGCGCCGGCACGTCGTCGACGAGGTCGAGGTTGCCGGCCATCAGGTCGGTGTACGCGGTGTTGTTGTCCGTGTAGACCTTGAGGTCGACGCCGTCGTTCTGCGCCTTGTCGTCGCCCTTGTAACCGTCCCAGGCGCGCAGCTTCATCTCCGAGCCCTTGGCGTACGACTCGACGGTGTACGGGCCGTTGCCGACCGGCTTGGAGAGCCAGCCGTCGTGGTCGTCGAAGAAGGACTTCGGCAGCGGCATGAACGCCTGGTAGCCGAGGGTCTCCGGATACGTGGAGAACTTGTCCTGGAGCGCGACCGTGAAGGTCTTGTCGTCCTTGACCACGAGTCCGCTCATGGTCTTCGCCTTGGCGGCGCCGGACTCCGGGTGGACCTCGTCGTAGCCCTTGATGTTCGAGAAGAACGGCGCGTTGTTCTGCTTGCTGTCCACGTGCGCGCCGTAGTTCCAGGCGTCGACGAAGGACTTCGCGGTCACCTTCTCGCCGTTGGAGAACTCCCAGCCGTCCTTGAGCGTGACGGTGAAGTTCTGCGAGTCGGTGGTCTCGATCTTCTCGGCGATGAAGTCCTTGGCCTCGCC
Source organism: Streptomyces sp. NPDC050418 (assembly GCF_044458745.1). Taxonomy (NCBI): domain Bacteria; kingdom Bacillati; phylum Actinomycetota; class Actinomycetes; order Kitasatosporales; family Streptomycetaceae; genus Streptomyces; species Streptomyces sp. NPDC050418. The sequence continues at coordinate 161,840 of NZ_JBITIG010000009.1, read as the reverse complement.
GGTCTTCGGGTCGTACTTCTTCAGACCGCGGAAGAGCATGTCGAGGACCTTGCCGCCCTGCACCTCGTTGGTGTTGGCGGGTTCGACCGGGTTCTGCGGGTCACCCCACGAGGACCGTACGACCCCGGAGCCGTCACCGCTCCCGCTGCCCCCGCCGCCGCAGGCGGTCGCCGCGAGTGCGACGGTCACCGCGCATGCGGCCCACTTGGCGTGTGTGGCTCCACGCATGGAGTGCCTCCTTCACAGACCTGATCTCAGTTAGGGCCTAATAGACCCTTACCGGGACAGACCCGCATTTCTTCTGCACCCTTCCGGGGCACCTCACAGGCGCGGGGCCGACGCCCGCGCCCGCACGGCCCGTCCAGATAACGGACACCACGGTCGAATCTCGGCCATAGCTTGATCCACTGGCGTTGTCCGACTTATTGACAATCCTGTTCGACATGCGGAACTTTGTGTCCTGCGCAACGCATGGCCTCGCGAGGCATCAATTCCCGCTCTGACGAATGGAGTTGACGTGGAGAAGACCAAGCAGCTCAAGGCGGTCCCGGCGCCGGAGAAGAAGAAGGTCAGCCTGGGCATCCGCAAGCTGGAGAAGCTCGAGACCACCGGTCTGCGCAACAACGGCTGATCGCTTGGCGGGCGGGGCGGCGGTCATGTCCGCCGCCCCGCCCCGTCCGTCCCGCCCCCTGCCGACTGGAGGTACTCCGTGCTGCGTCCGCGGATCAAGAGCGTGCACGCACCGTTCGCCGTTCCCGGCAACCGCATCGTCATCGGCCTGATGCAGTACGGCATCGCGTCGGAGATGGAGGACGACGCGGACGGCACGATCGAGCGGCTCATCACGTTGCTGGACGGCTCCCGCGACATCGACACGGTCTGCGCGGACCTGACCGCCACCCATCCCGACGTGGACCCGGAGAGCGTGCGGGAGGCCGTCGGCGACCTCGTCGCGTCCGGTTTCGTCGAGGACGCCGCCGCCCCGCTGCCGGCCAACCTGACGGAGCGGGAGGCCGCCCGCTACGAGTCACCCCGGCACTTCTTCGCCTGGATCGACAGTGAGCCGCGGACGTCGCCGTACGAGATCCAGTCCCGTCTCAAGGACGCGCGGGTGACCGTACTCGGCCTCGGCGGCACCGGGTCGGCGGTGGCGGCGGGCCTGGTGGGGAGCGGGATCGGCCATCTGCACTGCGTGGACTTCGACGCGGTGGAGGAGCCGAACCTGTCCCGGCAGCTGCTCTACTCCGAGGCCGATATCGGTCAGTCCAAGACCAAGCGCGCGGTGGAGCGGCTGAGGGAGATGAACTCCCTGGTGACGGTGACAGCGCAGGATCAGCGGATCGAAGGCGTCGACGACATCGCCGCCCTGATGGAGCCGGCGGACGCCTTCGTCCTGTGCGCCGACGAGCCGAACCCCGACATCCTGCACTGGACCAACGAGGCGGCCCTGCGCACCGGCACCCCGTGGTTCGTCTCGCTCTACACCGGCCCCATGGCCGTGGTCGGGGGCTATCTGCCCGGCACCACCGGCTGCTACGAGTGCCTGAGCCGGCAGGAGAACCGGCGGGAGTACTTCAGCGACAACCGGCCGCTCTTCCCCCAGGGACGCGAGAACGCGGTCATCGCGGCGAGTGCGAGCGTCAGCGGCCACCTGGCGGCGCTCGAGGTGGTCTACCACCTCGGCGGACTGCCCACGCAGGTCTCCGGCCGCATCCTGCACTGGAACTTCGCCAACTGGGACCACCACTACTTCATCGACATCCCGCACGACGCCGACTGCACCGCCTGCGGGGAGGCGACGTCTTGACGGTGGCAGCCGACAGCGTGGTCACCGTCCACCCGCTGGCGATCCGCGCGAGCGACGACGATCCGGAGGTCTCGGTGGTCGGCCGGACGGAACTCGGTGAGTTCATCGAGCTCCCCACCATCGGCGCCGAGGCCATCCGGCTGCTCGCCGACGGGCTGAGCATCACCGAGACCGAGCGCCGGATCGCCGACGAGCACGACGTCGAGATCGACGTGGCCGAACTCGCCGAGGCCCTGGCCGAGCTGGGCTTCCTGGCCGCTGTCGACGGCGAGGCCCTGCCCGACCCGGCCGCCGGGCAGCCCGGCTCGCATCTGCCCTGGCTGAAGCCGCGGCACGTGCGGTGGCTGTTCGGCCGCGTGGCCCTCGCCGTCTGGGCGGCGGCGCTGCTCGCCGCGGTCATCACCTGGTGGCGGCAGCCCGACCGGCTGATGGAATCGGGCGACTTCTACTGGACCTCGTACGTCGGCCTGGCCGTGCTCGTCAACACCGCGCTCTTCTCGGTGAGTCTGAGCGTCCACGAACTGATGCACCTGGCCGCGGCCCGGGCCCACGGCGCACCGGCGCGGATCAGTTTCGCCACCCGTCTGCACCACCTCGTGGTGCAGACGGATGTCAGCGCCGTCTGGGCGGCGCCTCGTGCCGCGCGCATCCGCGTCTACCTCGCCGGGCTCTACTGGGACACCTTCGTGATCTTCGGCTGCACGCTGCTTGTCGCGTACGGCGGACTGCCGCCACTGGCCGACCGGCTGCTTGCCGCACTGGCGCTGGTCGTGATGCTGAGCGCCTTCATGCAGGCGCAGGTGTACATGCGGATGGATCTCTACTTCGTGCTGATGGAGTGGCTGCGCTGCGGCAACCTCTTCGAGGACGGCTGGGCGTACGCCCGGCATCTGGGTCTGCGGGCCTGCCGACGGGACAGCGACGACCCCACGTCGGCGCTCGAGACGCGTGAGCGGCGCGCCGTGCGGGTGTACGCGGTCGTGATGGCCGTCTCCTGTGCCGTGGCGCTCGGCGTCTTCGTCGTGTTCGGCGCGCCCATCATGATCGAAGGGGTGGTCAGCGCGTTCTCGAACGTCGCCGACGGCCTGCGGGGCGGCGACATCCCGCTTGCCCTGGACAGCGCGGCGATCATCGTGGTGGAGGGCGGTCTGCAGGTGCTGTTCCTGCTGACCTTCTACCGGCTGCACCGGCACTGGTTCCGGTTGCGCCGCCGCACAGACCTCAAGACGGGCTGACGTTCTGCCCGGACCTCGATACGGCAGAAGGCGCCCGGAACCGAAACGGTTCCGGGCGCCTTCCTCTGTCTGCCGCAGAGAGGAATTACGCCGCGTGCACGACGTCCTTCTCCTCGGCGAAGTGGCACGCCGACTCGTGGGCGGCCGGGGTGTCCTTGCCGGCGAAGCGCTCCGGGATCGCGAGCAGCGGGACCTCGGTGGAGCAGCGGTCCTGGGCCTTCCAGCAGCGGGTGCGGAAGCGGCAGCCCGACGGCGGGTTGGCGGGCGAGGGCACGTCACCGGTGAGGATGATGCGCTCGCGGCCCTCACGCGACTCCGGGTCCGGCACCGGCACCGCGGAGAGCAGCGCCTGGGTGTACGGGTGGGTCGGGTGGTCGTAGATCTGCGTGTCCGTGCCGATCTCGGCCATCTTGCCCAGGTACATCACGCCGACACGGTCGGAGATGTGCCGCACGATGGACAGGTCGTGCGCGATGAAGACGTAGGACAGGTTGAACTCGTCCTGCAGCTTCTCCATCAGGTTGATGACCTGTGCCTGCACCGACACGTCGAGCGCGGAGACCGGCTCGTCGCAGATGATGATCTCGGGGTTGAGGGCCAGACCGCGCGCGATACCGATGCGCTGGCGCTGACCGCCCGAGAACTGGTGCGGGTAGCGGTTGATGTACTCGGGGTTGAGACCGACGACGTCGAGCAGGTCCTGGACCTTCTTGCGCCGGTCGCCCTTCGGGGCCACCTCGGGGTGGATGTCGAAGGGCTCGCCGATGATGTCGCCGACCGTCATACGCGGGTTCAGCGAGGTGTACGGGTCCTGGAACACCATCTGGATGTTGCGGCGCACGGCCTTGAGCGCACGGCCCGACAGCCGGGTGATGTCCTGGCCCTTGTAGAAGACCTCGCCGGCGGTGGCGGTCTCCAGCGTCATCAGGAGCTTGGCGACGGTGGACTTGCCACAGCCGGACTCGCCCACGATGCCGAGGGTCTCGCCCTGGTAGAGGTCGAAGGAGACCCCGTCCACGGCCTTGACCGCACCGATCTGCTTCTTGAAGAGGATGCCCTGGGTCAGCGGGAAGTGCTTGACCAGGTTGCGCACCTGAAGGATCGGCTCACCGCGCTCCACCGGCGCCTCGATGGCCGCGACGGCCTCCTCGGCGGTGGAGGCGTCGACCGTCTCCACGTCGGTGACGTTGGGAGTGGCGTCCACAGCCTCGTCCTTCTTGCTGAGCTCAGCCATGGATCGTCTCCTTCCAGAAGTGGCACGCGCTGCCGCGGCCGGGAAGCTCGCCGCCGTCCCGCTCGGTCACCGGGATCAGCGCCGGGATGTCCGTGCGGCAGAGGTCGGTGGCCTGCGGGCAGCGCGGGTTGAAGGCGCAGCCGCTCGGGATACGGGTCAGGTTGGGCGGCAGACCCTTGATCGCGTAGAGCTCCGAACCCTTCTGGTCCAGACGCGGGATCGAGTTGAGCAGACCCTTGGTGTACGGGTGCGCCGGGCGCTTGTACAGCTCGTGCACGGGCGCGGTCTCGACGATGCGGCCCGCGTACATCACGGCGATCTTGTCCGCGACGTCGGCGACGACGCCGAGGTCGTGGGTGATCAGGATCAGACCCATGTTGTACTCGCGCTGCAGATCCGCGAGGAGGTCCATGACCTGGGCCTGAACGGTCACGTCGAGCGCCGTGGTGGGCTCGTCCGCGATGATCAGGTCCGGCTCCAGGGCGAGCGCCATGGCGATCATGATGCGCTGGCGCATACCGCCGGAGAACTGGTGCGGGTAGTCGTTGACCCGCGCCTTGGCGGCGGGGATCTTGACCCGGTCCATCAGCTCGATGGCCTTGGCCTTGGCCTCCTTCTTGGAGAGGCCCTGGTGCACACGGAACATCTCGCCGAGCTGGTAGCCGACGGAGAGCACCGGGTTGAGCGAGGAAAGCGCGTCCTGGAAGATCATCGCGATCTTCTGGCCGCGGATGTTGCGCCGCTCCTCGTTGGACATCTTCAGCATGTCCTGCCCGCGGAAGAAGATCTCTCCCTTGGGGATACGGCCGGGCGGCATGTCCAGGATGCCCATGATCGCCTGCGCGGTCACGGACTTGCCGGAGCCCGACTCACCGAGGACCGCGAGGGTCTCGCCGGCGCTGACGGTGTAGTTCACACCGTTGACGGCCTTGGCCACGCCGTCGCGGGTGCTGAACTCCACGTGCAGATCGCGGACTTCGAGCAGCGGGCCGCCGAAGTCGTCCGAGCCGCGAGGGCTGGGGACGCTCGACTTCTTGTCGATGGTGGTCACGTACGCCTCCCTCAGCGCAGCTTGGGGTCGAGGGCGTTGCGGACCGCATCGCCGAACATGAGGAACGAGAGCACGGTGATCGAGACCATCACCGAGGGGATGATCAAGGTGTGCGGGTCGTTACGGATGTGCTCACGTCCGGCGGACACGTCCAGGCCCCACGAGATCGCGGGCTCGGACAGTCCGATTCCGAGGAAGGACAGCGTGGCCTCGGCCGCGATGTACCCGCCGAGCGCGATGGTGGCGACGACGATGATCGGCGCGAGAGCGTTCGGCAGAATGTGCCGGAACAGGATCCGCGAGGTGGAAGCGCCCAGCGCTTTGGCCGCCACCACGTAGTCGGACTGCTTGATGGTGATCACCGCGCCGCGGGCAACACGTGCGATCTGCGTCCAGCCGAGGAACGCCAGAGCCATGATCACGACCCAGACACTGCGCTGCTCGAATGCGTTCAGAACAACCAGAGCACCGAGCAGGAAGGGGATGCCGAGGAAGATGTCGGTGACCCGGGACAGCAGCGTGTCGGTCCAGCCACCGAAGTAGCCGGCGATCATTCCGACGATGGTGCCGATCACCGTGACGCAGACGGTCACACCGACGCCGACTGTGATCGAGGCACGGGCACCGTAGATGATCCGCGCGTAGATCGAGCGTCCCTGACCGTCGTAGCCGAGCCACTCGGGAGAGAAGAAGTGACCCCACTCCGGGTTCTTCAAGTAGTCCCTTGACAGGTTCTCGACGTCCCGAGGAGATGCGCTGGTGAACAGGCCCGGCCAGATGGCCATGACCAACAAGAACACAATCAGCAGCGCGGAGATGATGAACAGAGGCTGACGGCGCAGGTCGTGCCAGGCGTCGGACCAGAGGCTGCGCGGCTTGCCCGTGGGGGCAGGGCCCGCATCCGTGGCGGCGGCCGGAGCCGGCTCGCCGGTGGTGGTGGTGACCTTCTCAGCGGTCTTGTCAGGCATACCGGATCCTCGGGTCCAGGACCGCGTAAAGCAGGTCGACGATCAAGCTGGCGGCGAGGTAGATGAGCACCATCAGCGAGGCGATGCCCACGACGGTGGCGCCTTCACGTCGCTGAAGTGCCTCGAAGATCTCGCGGCCGACACCCTGCACGTTGAAGATGCCCTCGGTGACGATGGCGCCGGTCATCAGGTTGCCGATCTCGATACCGAGGAAGGTGACCACGGGGATCAGCGAGTTGCGCATCAGGTGGACACCGATGATGCGCCGGCGCGGCAGGCCCTTGGCCACCGCGGTGCGCATGAAGTCCGCGCGCAGGTTCTCCGCGACCGACGTGCGGGTCAGTCGGGCGACGTATGCCAGGGAGAGCGATGCCAACACGATTGCGGGCAGGAGCAGTTCGGACATGTTCGTGGAGTCCTGGACGTTCGGCGTCATCCAGCCGAGCTGGAACGCGAACAGGTACTGCAGCAGGTAGCCCAGCACGAAGGAAGGCATCGAGACCAGCACCAGCGTCAGGCCGAGCAGGCCGCGGTCGCGCACCGAGTTGGGGCGCAGGCCGGCGATGATGCCGAGGCCGATGCCCACGAGCGAGACGAAGGCGAACGCGAAGATCGTCAGGCGGATCGTCACCGGGAAGACCCGGGCGATCACGTCGGCGATCGGCTCCTTGCTGGCGATCGTGGTGCCGAAGTCGCCTTGGACCAGGCCAATCATGTAGTCCGCGTACTGCTTGAGGATGGGCTGATCGAGCCCGAGGTCCTTCTTGATGCTCGCGACCACGGTCGGGTCGTAGGCCTGATCGCCCATCATCGCCCGGACAGGGTCGCCGGGCAGGGCGTACATCATGAGGAAGATGAGCAGTGTCGATCCGATGAACACTGGGATCATCTGGAGCAGTCGTCGTGCGACATAGCGCCCCATTGGTGCCTCCGTGAGGGGTTACTGCAGCTGTGGGGGCCGTTCCCCGCGATTGATATCGAGGGGAACGGCCCCGCACAACCCCCACCGCCACCAGGAGATGCGGTGGGTTTACGGCCGAGTGGGAAGAGGCCCTAAGGCTCCGTTACTTGGTGGTGACTGCCCACACCTCGAGGTCACCGTGGAAGTCGACCTTGACGTTGTCGACGTCCTGGCTGTGACCACCGTTGATGCGGTAGTACCAGAGCGGGATGGCCGGCATGTGCTCGACCAGCTTCTTCTCGACCTCCTGGAAGGCCTTCACGGACTCGTCCAGGGACTTCGCGTTGTCCGCCTTGTTCATGGCCTCGTCGATCTCCTTGTTGGAGAAGCGACCGTTGTTGGCCTCGGCGGTGGAGTGGTAGAGCTCCTTCATGAAGTTGGCGTTGACCGGGTAGTCGGCAACCCAACCACCGCGGTACATGCCCTTGACCTGGTCGTTGTCACGGGCCTCGAGGTCCGTGGCAAAGTCAGGCTTGGCGTCGCCGACGCACTCCACACCGGTGTTCTTGCGGATGGACTCGCAGACCGCGGTCACCCACTCCTTGTGCCCACCGTCGGCGTTGTACTGGACGGTGAACTTGTTGCCCGGAACGCCGCCGCCCTCTTCGATGAGCTGCTTGGCCTTCTTCGGGTTGAACGTGAAGACGTCCGTGTCCAGGTCCTGGTTGCCCTTGACGCCGGGCGGCGTGAAGGACTCGGCCGGGGTACGGGTGTTGTTCAGGACGGTCTTCGTGATGGTGTCACGGTCGATCGCCATGGACAGACCCTGGAGAACCTTGGGGTCGATGTCCTTGAACGTCTTCGAGTAGAACGCCGGGGTCAGCGTCTGGATGGCGGCGTAGGGCTGCTCGATCGCGCCGTCACCGAGGTCCTGCTTGTAGTTCGGCAGGTCCGTCGGGCCGACCTGGCGGATCATGTCCAGGTTGCCGGAGCGAAGGTCCTTGTACGCGGCCTCGACGCCACCGGCGTAGTGCTTGAACTGGATACCGCCGTTGGCGGCCTTGTTCGGACCCTGGTAGTCCTTCCAGGCCTTGACCTGGATGAGCTTCTTGTGGGTCCACTTCTCGAAGGTGTACGGACCGTTACCGATCGGCTTCTGGCCGAACGCCTTCGGGTCGTCGTAGAAGACCTTCGGCAGCGGGGCGAACGTGGCGTAGCCCAGCTTGTAGTTGAAGTACGGGACCGCGGCCTTCAGCTCGATGGTGAAGGTGTGGTCGTCGACAACCTTGAGGCCCGACATGGTGTCGGCCTTCGGGTCGCCCTTCTCCGGGTGGACATCGGCGTAGCCCTTGATGTCCTGGAACCAGAAGGAGTTCTGCTGGTTGTTCTTGATGTTGGCGTACCAGTTCCACGAGTCGACGTACGACTTCGCGGTGACGTCCTCACCGTTGTGGAACTTCCAGCCCTTCTTGAGCTTGACCGTCCACGTCTTCGAGTCCTTGGTCTCGACCGACTCGGCGTTCGTGTAGACGATGTTGCCGTCCGCGTCGAAGTCCAGCAGCTGCGTGAACAGGGACTGGATGACGTACGAGCCGTTGGACTCGTTGGTGTCGGCCGGGATCAGCGGCTTCTGGGGCTCGCCGACGTCGATGGAGACGTAGCCGGCGGGCTTGCCCGCGCCGCCGTTGTCCTTCTTGTCGTCGTCGCCGCCACCGCCGCCACAGGCAGTCGCACCCAGCGCCACCGCGGTGGCTATCGCGACCCACTTGGCGCTCTTGGCACCACGCATGGGTTCCTCCTCATGAGTCCACTTGTTCACTACAAGAGGGGGTACACGCGATCTCGCCGACACCCCTGACGGCGAAGATCAAGTACCCCAGTGTGCTCGTGAGTCGGCGCTCCCCACAGCGCGTGACCCATTGACCCGAGCTCTACGCCGTCAACTATTAGCCATGGGGTACGAGCCGACCACACTCTTTTGGTCTCGGTTCGATCACACCTGTCGCCTACTTCTTCCGAAATACGGACAAACCGATCCGAGATAGATGCTCGCGAAACGGACTCGTTACACATCTATCGGTCAGGAGCGTCCGGATTCCGAACAGAACGGTGCGGAAAACCAGTTGCGGGTCAACACGCGTAGCGTCGGGCGGCCCACTGAGCGTGGCGACAGGGCGAAGCGGTCCCCCAGGGACCCCATCGGGCCCCCCGGGAAGACGAACGGCCCGACTCTACGCCCAAGAGGGCGTGGAATCGGGCCGGTTCGGCCAGGCTTGAATCAGCCTTGAAGCAGGTGCCGCAGGTGCGTCAGCTGTTCTTGGCGCGCGAGGCGGCGCGAGCGCGCGTCGTCTTGTCCAGGTCGACCTTGCGGATACGCACGGCCTCCGGGGTGACCTCGACGCACTCGTCGTCGCGGCAGAACTCCAGGGACTGCTCCAGGGAGAGCTTGCGCGGCGGGACGATCGCCTCGAAGGAGTCGGCCGCGGCCGAGCGCATGTTGGTGAGCTTCTTCTCCTTGGTGATGTTCACGTCCATGTCGTCGGCGCGCGAGTTCTCGCCGACGATCATGCCCTCGTACACCTCGGTGCCGGGGTCGGTGAACAGGACACCGCGCTCCTGCAGGTTGGTCATCGCGAAGGCGGTGACGGCGCCGGCGCGGTCGGCCACCAGCGAACCGTTGTTACGGGTCGCCAGGGTGCCGAACCAGGGCTCCAGGCCCTCGTGGATGGAGTGCGCGATACCCGTACCGCGGGTCTGCGTCAGGAACTCCGTACGGAAGCCGATGAGGCCGCGGGACGGGACGACGAACTCGAGGCGGACCCAGCCGGAGCCGTGGTTGGACATGTTGTCCATGCGGCCCTTGCGGACACCCATGAGCTGCGTGACGGCGCCCATGTGCTCCTCGGGCACGTCGATCGTCATGCGCTCGACCGGCTCGTGCGTCTTGCCGTCGATCTCCTGCGTGACGACCTGCGGCTTGCCGATGGTCAGCTCGAAGCCCTCGCGGCGCATCTGCTCGACCAGGATGGCCAGCGCCAGCTCACCGCGGCCCTGCACCTCCCAGGCGTCGGGGCGCTCGGTGTCGAGGACGCGCAGCGAGACGTTACCGATCAGCTCGCGGTCGAGGCGGTCCTTGACCTGGCGCGCGGTGACCTTGCGGTCCTTGACCTGGGTGCCCTTGTCGGCGCCCTTGCCGGTGGCGCCGCGGCCGACGAGCGGCGAGGTGTTGGTGCCGATGGTCATCGAGATGGCCGGCTCGTCCACCGTGATGAGCGGCAGCGCGACCGGGTTCTCCGGGTCCGCCAGCGTCTCGCCGATCATGATGTCCGGGATACCGGCGACCGCGCAGATGTCGCCCGGGCCCGCGTACTCGGCGGGCTTGCGGGTGAGCGCCTCGGTCATCATCAGTTCGGTGATGCGCACGTTCTGCACCGAGCCGTCGCGCTTCATCCAGGCCACGGTCTGGCCCTTGCGCAGCTCACCCTGCTCGACGCGGAGCAGGGCGATACGGCCGAGGAAGTTGTCCGCGTCGAGGTTGGTGACGTGGGCCTGGAGCGGGGCGGTCTCGTCGTACTGCGGGGCCGGCACGTGCTCGAGGATCGTGGAGAAGAACGGCTCCAGGTTGGTGGAGTCCGCCGGGACCGTGCCGTCCTCCGGCTTGGTCAGCGAGGCGATGCCGTCGCGGCCGCAGGCGTAGACGATCGGGAACTCGATCTGCTCCTCGTCGGCGTCGAGGTCGAGGAAGAGGTCGTACGTCTCGTTGACCACGTCGTCGATGCGGGAGTCGGGGCGGTCCGTCTTGTTGATGCACAGGATGACGGGCAGCCGCTGCTGGAGGGCCTTGCGGAGCACGAAGCGGGTCTGCGGGAGCGGGCCCTCGGAGGCGTCCACGAGCAGGACCACCGCGTCCACCATCGACAGACCGCGCTCGACCTCGCCGCCGAAGTCGGCGTGGCCGGGGGTGTCGATGATGTTGATGGTGATGACGTCGCCGCCATCCTTCGGGTGGTACTTCACCGCGGTGTTCTTCGCCAGGATCGTGATGCCCTTCTCACGCTCCAGGTCGTTGGAGTCCATCATCCGGTCGTCGACGGACTCCAGCTGGTGCGCGGCGAAGGCGCCGGCCTGCTTGAGCATGGCGTCGACGATGGTCGTCTTGCCGTGGTCGACATGGGCGACGATGGCGACATTGCGGATGTCGTGGCGCGTGGGCACGTGCGGTGCTTCTCCCGGGACGAGTGGTGCTTGCGAGCGGCTGTGCGTAGCTCTGATGTACGCCTCTGCCGCGCCGGGCTGGACACGCCACGGCCTTACCCCATCTTACGTGGGCCGGCGGGGGTGGGCCTGCTCGGGTCCCGTCGCCTTGTCTGACCTGCAGTTTTTCGGCCGTTTACGCTGCTTCGGCGGGCTCGGCTGCCGCAGGCGAGCCCGCCGGGCAGCGCGCGAGGGCGGCCTCGTGCGCGACGTCCGCCAGGTCTGGGTCGTCCGCCGGGTTCCGCTCGATGCGCTCGGAGCACGGCAGGGCGGCTGTGCCGGTGCCGGACCAGGTGGAGACGTGGCCCTCGGCAGGGGCGGCGCTGCCGCAGCGGTAGGTGTAGTCGGCGTCGACCAGCGGGACGTAGACGTAGGCGAAATAGTGGCCTGCGGCGGCACGGGTGTCCGAGAGCGTCAGCCGCCCCGGATCGGTCGCCTTCTCGCCCGGCCTGCCGAGCGGAGAGACGTCCAGAAGACGGCCGAGCGCCTTGACGGTGTCCGCCGGCCGCGGCCCCCGGGCGGCGGAGGCGCCCAGAACGCTTGCCTTGTGGGAGCGCCCATCGACCGGCTCGAAGGTGGCGTTGTAGCCACGGCCGTCCTTCGTCACGTGAATCGGCTTCGCCAGACCCGAGAGCTCGGTGCGACGCTGCACCGAGCTCCAGGTGTACGCGTCCTTGCCACAGGACTGCCGCTGCGGAGCCGCTTCCTCCGGAGAGCCGGACGACGTGCAGGCCGTCGCGCCGGCGCTCAGCGCCAGCAGGGCAGCACCCAGTGGCAAGATCCGCTTCATATCCGTATCCCCCGCAGGAAAGCCGACAAGAACGTCACGACCGGACAGCGAGGGGAGAGCGCCGTGGTCAAGCAGGGGGACGGCGCAAGATGACCCGGGTCAAGAGTCGGAGATGACCTTGCCCGCCGGATCGACCGGCGGGCAAGGGACTTGAGGTAGTTCTGAGCTAGGGGATCACTGCCTTCACGTCATGCGCACTACTTCTTCGCCGACTTGAGGAACCCGATGTCCTCGTACGACGGCGACTCGAAGCCGAACGCACCCGTGTTCGCCAGGGACGGGCGGACCGCGACGAGTTCGGGGCGCTGGTAGAGCGGGATGGAGCCGGCCGCGGCCCAGATGCGGGCGTCGGCCTTCTTCACCAGGTCACGCGAGGCCTTCTCGTCCAGCTCGGCCAGCGCCTGGTCGAAGAGCTGGTCGATGTGGTCGGTGCCGACGCGGGCGTAGTTCTGCTCGACGTTCAGCGAGCCGTCCGCCGCCGGTTCGGGCTTGGCGAAGATCGGGCGGGCGTCGGTGGCCGGGTAGGCCGAACCGGGCCACGAGTAGAGGGCCATGTCGAACTGGCCGGACGCGATGTGGTCCTTGAAGTAGCTGTCGTCCGGGACCTTGGTGATCTCGGAGTTGATGCCGACCTTCTGCAGCATCCGCTGGATCCGCTCCCCGACCGCCCGCAGCTGCTCCGAGCCCGGCCCCGACGGCAGTACGAACTTGAGGTTCAGGGCCTTGCCGTCCTTGGCGAGCGGACCGCCGGCCGGCTGGGGCGCGGCCGTTCCCTTCGGCGCGTACGCACCCTGGGCGCCGCCGCGGTGCGCCTCCTTCTTGCGCTCCTCCTCGCGCTTGACCTTCGCCTCGGGCTGGTTGTCGGCGCGGACCTCGAAGCGGTCGTCGGCCCGCGGCTTGCCGTCCTCCTGGCCGACGATGTAGGTGCCGTCCTCGTCGGAGGCCGCTGCCTTCTTCGCCTTCTTGCCCTTGCTGCCCGCGGTCTTGACCGGGCCGCCCTGCACCCAGCCCGCGTCGGCGAGCAGGGCGCGCGCCTCGGCGGTGTCCTGGTCGCCGAGCGCGCCGCTGTTGTCGGAGTACGCCTCCTGCCCGGCGAGCGCGACATGGCTGCCGACCGGGTCCGCGGGCAGGCCGAGCGGCTTGAGTACGACCCGGGCCAGCTCCTCGCGGTCGAGGGCGCGGGCCACGGCGCGCCGTACGCGCTCGTCGGCGAGCGGGCCGCCGGAACCGTTCAGGGCGAGCTGGGTGTAGGCGGGTTCGAGGGACTTGCGGACCACGAAGCCCTGCAGGCCCTTCTGCTCCTTCGCGTACTTCTTGATCGCCTTGTGGGTCTTCTCGATGGACGCGGAGGCGGCCTCGGCGCGCTCGTAGTCCTCCGGGTCGTTGGCGACGGCCCACGTGCGCAGCGCCTTCGCGGGGGTCAGCTCGGCGCCGGGTCCGTGCGCGAGCGGGCCGCTCGTGCCCTTGTCGCGGGCGGCGTGCGCGATGCGCTCGGCGTCGGCCGGGGTGATCTCGGCGATGTCCACGTCACCGGCGGCGAGGGCCTCGGCCCGCTCGTCGCGCGGGACGGCCTTGAGGACCATCCGCTCCAGCTTCGCGGGCCGGCCCCACCAGCGCGGGTTGCGGGAAAGCGTGAGCTCGCCGGACCCGCGGTCGACCTTCTCGATGCGGAACGGGCCGGCCGTCGCCTTGAGCTTCTTGCGGGCGCCGTCGTTGAAGGAGTCGGGGGTGCCCATGACCTCCTTGGGGTACAGCGGCGAGAAGAGGGAGCGCCAGTCGGTGTACGGCTTCGCGAAGGTGACCCGTACCTCGAGGTTGTTGGCGCCCTTCTCGATCTTCTCGATCCGGTCGTAGCCCGCGTTGCGCGCGGTCCAGAACGCGGAGTCCGCGCCGGACAGGGCGCGCCACTGGGCGGCGAAGTCGGCGGCGCCGATCTCGCGGCCGTCGCTCCACACGGCCTGCTGGTGGAGCTTGTAGAGGACGACCTGCTTGGGCTCGGTCTCGACGACCTCGGCGCTCTCCAGGTAGTCCGCGTTGCGCACGGCACGGCCGCGCTCGTCGAGTTCGTACATCGACGGCAGGACGGCGCCGGCGATCCGCGAGGTCGTCGGACCGGCGTCGGACTGGAAGGTGTTGAGGGTCTCGGGCAGTGCGTCCACGGCCCAGGTCGCCCGGCCCCCGTCGGCGATCAGGTCGCGCTCGGCGGAGGCGATGTCCTGTGCGGCGAAGGGTGCGCCGGCGGTGTCCTCGGAGCTGCCGCACGCGGAGAGCGCGGGCAGCGCGAGCACGCCCGCGATGAGGAAGACCGTCGCCCGCACTGCGGGGCGTACAGCGGGGTCGCGTGGGGGCATGGCGTGGGACCTCCGGGGCTCGCCCGGCCACCGCGCTTCCCTTGAGGTGCCGGGATCGTTCACTTTTGGGGGAATTTGAGTGCTGATCACACGGATACGGGCTTCACTGAACGGGATCCCTCGGAGACGGCGCGGGCGACACGTCGGCGGGCCCGCGCAAGCCCACCCGTGCGGCCCAATCCGGCCACCGTCCGCTCTCGTACGGGGGAATCCGCGCAGATCCCTTCACAATCCGGGATGTGACGCGCAACACTCGCAGGCGCACGATCCATGGGATCCGCCGCGAAGAGGCGAGTGGAGGGCAACTCATGTCCCTGCACGATGATTTGACGGCCGTTCAGCGCTGTCTCGACGACCTCGTGCGCTCGGTCGCACGACTGGAACAGCATGTCGGGTCCGGCCTGGACATCCGCCGGGTACGCACCGACGCCGATCATCTGCGCGACAGCGTCGCGCTGCTCAAGGAAGCCGCTCCGGCGCTGCCGCCGAAGCCGCGTCCCGAAATGGTCAGCATCCCGGACACCCCGTACGACCGGTCCTTGTGGACCGATGCCGACGACGAGGGTCTGGGTGCCAGCGACCGCCGCGCACCCTGAGCCGCCCGCCCCCAGGACAGAGAGCCGTATCGACTGGAGACCCCGTTGGCCACTGGCACCGATTCCCAAGCCTCAGAGAAGTCCAGCCATAGCGGGGGCGGGGTGCGCGGCGCGGGCCGCGCCGCCATCGCCGCCCCGCATCTGCGCACCGACCGCTGGTGGCTGCAGCCCGCCGCGACCGCCGCGGGACTGCTCGCGTTCGTCGTCTACTCGACGTGGCGGGCCTTCGCCAACGCGGACTACTACGCGGCGCCGTATGTCTCACCGTTCTACTCGCCCTGTCTCGCGGAGAACTGCCAGGAGATGAAGGGCGGGCCCAACTGGGAGATCTTCGGGAGCTGGTGGGGCCTGTCGCCCGCGCTGCTCATCCTGATCTTCCCGCTCGGCTTCCGGCTGACCTGCTACTACTACCGCAAGGCCTACTACCGGGGCTTCTGGGCCTCTCCCCCGGCCTGCGCGGTGGCCGAGCCGCACCAGAAGTACAGCGGCGAGACGAAGTTCCCGCTGATCTTCCAGAACATGCACCGCTACTTCTTCTACGCGGCCGTGCCGGTGGCGGGCATCCTCACGTACGACACCGTGCTCGCCTTCCGCGACGAGAACTACGAGTGGGGCCATATGGGCCTCGGCACGCTCGTGATGCTCGTCAATATCGTGCTGATCTGGGCGTACACCCTCTCCTGCCATTCCTGCCGGCACATCGTCGGGGGCAAGCTCAAGCACTTCTCCAAGCACCCGCTGCGCTACCGGATGTGGAAGGGCATCGGCCGCCTGAACGGCAGTCACATGCTGCTCGCCTGGGCCTCGTTGATCTCTGTGGCCCTCGCCGACTTCTACGTCTATCTCGTTGCCAGTGGCGCATTCGATGATCCGAGGTTGTTCTGATGACGACGGTTGAGCGGCAGCAGTGGGATGTTGTCGTGGTGGGCGCCGGTGGCGCCGGACTGCGGGCCGCGATCGAGGCGCGGGAGCAGGGCGCGCGGACGGCGGTGATCTGCAAGTCGCTGTTCGGCAAGGCCCATACGGTGATGGCCGAGGGCGGGATCGCCGCCTCGATGGGCAATGTCAACGACGGCGACAACTGGCAGGTGCACTTCCGCGACACCATGCGCGGCGGCAAGTTCCTCAACCAGTGGCGGATGGCCGAGCTGCACGCGCAGGAGGCCCCCGACCGCGTCTGGGAGCTGGAGACCTGGGGTGCGCTCTTCGACCGCACGAAGGACGGGCGGATCTCGCAGCGCAACTTCGGCGGCCACGAGTACCCGCGGCTCGCGCATGTCGGCGACCGTACGGGCCTTGAGCTGATCCGGACCCTGCAGCAGAAGACCGTCTCGCTGCAGCAGGAGGACTTCAAGGAGCACGGGGACTACGAGCACGGTCTGAAGGTGTTCCAGGAGTGCACGGTCACGCGCATCCTCAAGGACGACGTGGACGGGCGTGTGGCGGGGGTCTTCTGCTACGAGCGCGAGTCCGGGCGCTTCTTCGTGATCGAGGCGCCGACCGTGATCCTCGCGACGGGCGGGATCGGCAAGTCCTTCAAGGTGACGTCCAACTCGTGGGAGTACACGGGGGACGGGCACGCGCTCGCGCTGCTCGCCGGGGCGCCCCTGCTGAACATGGAGTTCGTGCAGTTCCATCCGACCGGGATGGTCTGGCCGCCGTCGGTGAAGGGGATCCTCGTCACCGAGTCGGTGCGCGGGGACGGCGGGGTGCTCAGGAACTCCGAGGGCAAGCGGTTCATGTTCGACTACATCCCGGACGTCTTCAAGGAGAAGTACGCGGAGTCCGAGGAGGAGGGCGACCGCTGGTACGACGACCCGGACCGCAACCGCCGGCCTCCCGAACTGCTGCCGCGTGACGAGGTCGCACGGGCGATCAACTCCGAGGTGAAGGCGGGGCGCGGGTCGCCGCACGGCGGGGTGTTCCTGGACGTGTCCACGCGAATGCCCGCGGATGTCATCCGGCGCCGGCTGCCGTCCATGTACCACCAGTTCAAGGAGCTGGCGGATGTGGACATCACGGCCGAAGCGATGGAGGTCGGGCCGACCTGCCACTACGTGATGGGCGGAATCGCCGTCGACTCCGACAGCGCGGCCGCGGTCGGGGTACCCGGCCTGTTCGCGGCCGGTGAGGTCGCGGGCGGGATGCACGGCTCGAACCGGCTCGGCGGGAACTCGCTCTCCGACCTGCTGGTCTTCGGCCGGCGGGCCGGGTTGCACGCGGCACAGTACGCGGCGGGCCTGGCCGGTGACCGGCCGGTGATCGAGGAGACCCAGATCGATCTGGCCGCCGCGGAGGCGCTGCGGCCGTTCTCGGCGGAGAGCCCGGAGGCCGGGGAGGCCGGGGAATCCGGTGAGGTCGCCGCCGGTCCCGCGGAGAACCCGTACACCCTGCATCAGGAACTGCAGCAGGCCATGAACGACCTCGTGGGCATCATCCGCCGCGAGGAGGAGATGGCGACGGCGCTCCGCAGGCTCGCCGACCTGCGGGTCCGTGCGCGGCGGGCCGGGGTCGAGGGGCACCGGCAGTTCAACCCCGGCTGGCATCTGGCGCTCGATCTGCGGAACATGCTCCTGGTCAGCGAGTGCATCGCGCGCTCCGCGCTGGAGCGCTCGGAGAGCCGCGGCGGCCATACGCGCGAGGACTATCCGGGGATGGACCGCACGTGGCGCCGCGTCAATCTGCTGTGCCAACTGGCCGATCCGACGGGAGGGTTGGCGGCCACGGATCCGGTACGCGGCCAGATCCGCCTGGTCCGCAAGGAAACGGAACCGATCCGCCCGGACCTGATCGCCCTCTTCGAGAAGGAAGAGCTGGTCAAGTACCTGACCGAAGAGGAGCTCCTCTGATGAGTACGGCTGCATCGACCTCGTACGAGGCGCACTTCAAGGTCTGGCGTGGGGACACCGACGGGGGCGGGCTGGAGGATTTCACCGTCGAGGTGAACGACGGTGAGGTCGTGCTCGACATCATCCACCGGCTGCAGGCCACGCAGGCGCCCGATCTCGCCGTGCGGTGGAACTGCAAGGCGGGCAAGTGCGGTTCGTGTTCCGCGGAGATCAACGGACGGCCGCGGCTGATGTGCATGACGCGGATGTCGACGTTCGAGCGGGACGAGACGCTGACCGTCACTCCGCTGCGGGCCTTCCCCGTCGTACGGGACCTCGTGACCGACGTCGGCTTCAACTACACGAAGGCCCGCGAGGTCCCCTCCTTCGTACCGCCACAGGGGCTCGGGCCCGGCCAGTACCGGATGATGCAGGAGGACGTGGACCGCTCGCAGGAGTTCCGCAAGTGCATCGAGTGCTTCCTGTGCCAGGACACCTGCCATGTGGTGCGCGACCACGAGGAGAACAAGGCGGCGTTCGCCGGGCCCCGGTTCCTGATGCGGGTGGCCGAGCTGGACATGCACCCGCTGGACGGGGCGGCCGATGAGGGTCTGGACCGCAAGGCCACGGCGCAGGACGAGCACGGGCTCGGGTACTGCAACATCACCAAGTGCTGCACCGAGGTCTGCCCCGAGCACATCAAGATCACGGACAACGCGCTGATCCCGCTGAAGGAGCGCGCCGTGGACCGCAAGTACGACCCGCTGGTGTGGCTGGGCAACAAGATCCGGCGGCGTACGGAGAGCTGATCCACCGGGTCGCGGCCGGGAGCACGCCCGGTCGCGACCCGCCATATGCGGACATACGCTCACCTATGTGACGCCAACCCGCCGCACCCTGCCTCACATAGCCGCGCGGGCGGTGCTCGCCGCGCTCTTCGTGGTGGCGCTGCCCCTGCTCCTGGCCGGTCCCGTACGGGCCGAGGGGCCGATCACGTTGTCGCGGGACGGGCAGATCACCGACAAGGTGGGAGCGCTCGGTGACCGCGAGGGCGAGGTGACCAAGGCGCTCGACCGGCTCTACGACGACCGCGGGGTGCAGCTCTTCGTCGCGTACGTCCGCGATTTCTCCGGCCAGTCCGCGCAGTCCTGGGCGAACAGCACCGCCGAGCGCAACGGGCTCGGCCTCGACGACATCCTGCTCGCGGTGGCCACGCACGACCGGCAGTACGCGTACTCCGCCGACCAGGACGCGAAGCTCGGCGAGGCCGAGATGCGGGAGGTGGCCTCCACCGCCATCGAGCCCGCGCTGCGGCAGAGCGACTGGGCGGGCGCCGCGGTCGGGGCCGCGAACGGCTACAACGCGGTCCTCGCCGGTCAGCCCGTCCCCACCCCGGCGATCACGCCCGGTGAGCGCGACCCGGGAGCGGCCGAGGACCACGGTCCGGCCACGGGCGACCTGGTGCTTCCGGTGATCGCGGTCGGCAGCGCGGGCGCGCTCGCCGCGTACGCGTACACCCGGAACAAGCGGAAGAAGAACGGCGGCGGCAAGGGCGCAGGGGCCGCGGGCCGGCACCAGGGCCCCGCCCTGAAGCCACTGCCCGAGCTCGACCAGGAAGCGCGGCTGCTGCTCGTGCAGAGCGACGACGCCGTCCGCACCTCCACCGAGGAACTCGGCTTTGCCGCCGCCCAGTTCGGCGACGACGCCGTCAAGCGCTTCCAGGACGCCGTGGCGTACGCGAAGAGCGAGCTGACCGCGGCCTTCAAGGTGCGCCAGCAGCTCGACGACGCCTTCCCCGAGGACGACGCCACCAAGCGGCGGATGCTCGACGAGATCATCTCCCGCTGCACCGAGGCGAACCGGCGCCTGGACGCCGAGACCGCGGACTTCGACCGGCTGCGCGCGCTCGGCGAGAACGCCCCCGAGGCACTGACGCTCGCCGAGGGCCGCTTCCGCGAGGTCGGTGCGCTGACGACCGCGGCGGCCGCTACGTACACGACGCTCACCACGCGGTACGCGGAGTCGGCGGCCGCGCCCGTGAGCGGGCATGTCGAGGAGGCGAAGGAGCGGCTGCTCTTCGCGACGGAGAACCTCAACCAGGCGCGCCAGGCCGTGGACGCGGGCCAGAACGGGCCCGCCGCGGTCCATCTGCGGGCCGCCGAGGGCGCCGTCGACCAGGCGGGCACGCTGGTCGAGGCCGTGAACCGGCTCGCGGCGGAGCTCGGGCAGGCCGAGGCGAAGCTCCCCGGCGCGCTCACCGAGACCGAGACCGATCTCGCGGATGCGCGCGGGCTGCTCCAGGGCACGGCGGCCGGGACCTCCACGGCCGATCTGCAGGGCCGGATCGCGCGCGCCGAATCGGTCCTCGAGGACGTACGGGGTGTGGTGGCGGGCGGCCGCCACGACCCGATCGACGCACTGCGCCGGATCGAGGAGGCCGATGCCGCGCTCGACGAGGCGCTGGCCGGGGCGCGCGAGCGCGAGGTCGCCGACCGGCGGGCGCGCGGAATCCTCGACCAGACGCTGCTGACGGCGCGCAGTGCGGTGGGCGCGGCCGCGGACTACGTCACCACGCACCGTGGCGGCGTGGGCAGCGAGGCGCGGACGCGGCTCGCGGAGGCCCAGCGGCATCTCGCGCAGGCCGAGTCGCTGGCCGCGTCCGACGCGTCCGGTGCGCTGGCGCAGGCGCAGCAGGCGGACGCGATGGCACGCCAGGCCCAGCAGCTCGCGGAGCGCGACGTGCGCTCCTTCGACCCGTACGGCGGCGGGACGGGCGGCGGCCGGCCGCGGTCCGGCGGGATGGGCGGTGCGGTGCTCGGCGGGATCATCCTCGGCGAGGTGCTCGGCGGGATGGGGCGCGGCATGGGCGGCGGCGGCTTCGGCGGGTACGGGCGCGGGGGCGGCGGCGGTGGGGGCTTCGGCGGGCCCGGGAGCTTCGGCGGGGGTGGGACGCGGGGGCGGATGGGTGGTGGAGGCCGCTTCTGACCGACGCCGCAGGTCCCGTATCGCAGGTCCCGTATCGCAGGTCCTGTACCGCACGTTCCGCAACCCACGTTCCGTAGGAGTTCACCATGACCAAGCAGACCATCCTGGGCCGTGTGACCCAGCTCGCGAAGGCCAACATCAACTCGCTGCTCGACCAGGCCGAGGATCCGCAGAAGATGCTCGACCAGCTGATCCGTGACTACACCAACAACATCCGCGAGGCGGAGGAGGCGGTGTCGACCACGATCGGGAATCTGCGGCTCCTCGAGGCGGACCACAAGGAGGACGTGGAGGCCGCCGGCGAGTGGGGCGGCAAGGCGCTCGCGGCCAGCAAGAAGGCCGACCAGCTGCGGTCGGGCGGTGACACGGCCGGCGCCGACAAGTTCGACGCGCTCGCGAAGGTGGCGCTGCAGCGGCAGCTGCAGTCCGAGAACGAGGCGAAGGACGCCGAGCCGACGATCGCGGCCCAGACCGAGGTCGTCGACAAGCTGAAGTCGGGCCTCGACCAGATGAAGGCCAAGCTCAGCGAACTCCAGGCGAAGCGGGACCAGTTGGTGGCCCGGGCCAAGACGGCCGCGGCCCAGAACCAGATGATGGACGCGGCCCAGAACATCGACGTACTCGACCCGACGAGCGAGCTGTCGCGCTTCGAGGACAAGGTGCGGCGCGAGGAGGCGCGGGCGGCGGGGAAGCAGGAGCTGGCGGCGTCGTCGTTGGATGCGCAGTTCGAGCAGCTCGACTCGCTCGGGGATCAGGCCGAGATCGAGGCGCGGCTGGCCGCGATGAAGGCCACGGCGTGAATCCAGGCTTCGCCCGGATGGCCTCGACAGCCGGCCGGGCTGACATCAGAACATGCTCAAAAGGGCGTCCACCGAAGGCTCCGTGGGTGACTCACCGTCCGGCAGCGGGAGTTCGAACCACACCGTTTTGCCGCGTGGGGTGCGGCGGGCGCCCCACGCCGCGCTGAGGAGGCCGACCAGCTGGAGGCCGCGGCCGCCCTCGTCCGTGTCGCGGGCGCGGCGGCGCCGCGGCTGGACGAGGCCCGCGTCCCACACCTCGCAGACCAGGCTGCGGTCCAGGAGGAGCCGGAGGCGTATCTCGCCTTCGCCGTAGCGCAGCGCGTTGGTGACCAGCTCGCTGACCAGGAGTTCCGTCGTGTCGACGAGCGCTTCGAGGTCCCAGGCGGCGAGCTGGGCGCGGGCCAGTTCGCGGGCGCGGCCCACCGAGCGGGCCTCGCGCGGCAGGGTCCAGTCGCCGACCGATTCGGTGGGCAGGCCCTGGACGCGCGCCATGAGCAGGGCGATGTCGTCCTCGCCGTGGTGGGTGTCGAGGGTGCCCAGGACGTGGTCGCAGACGTCCTCCAGGGGGCGGGCGGGGTCGGTGAGCGCGGAGCGGAAGGCGCGCAGGCCCTCGTCGAGGGGGTGGTCGCGGGATTCGACGAGGCCGTCGGTGTAGAGGGCGAGCAGGGAGCCCTCGGGGAGCTGGACCTCGACCTCCTCGAAGGGCTCGCCGCCGACGCCGAGCGGCATGCCCGGCGGTACGTCGAGCATCAGGGCCTCCTCGCCGGGCTCGACGAGGACGGGCGGCAGATGGCCGGCGTTGGCGAAGGTGCAGCGGCGGGTGACCGGGTCGTACACCGCGTACACGCAGGTGGCCAGATACACCTCGGAGGGGTCGACGTCGCGGCCCTGCAGCGCGCGGCGCGTGGACTGCGGGGAGTGCGGGTGCTGGCCCCACGGAGTGGGCGCGCCCAGGCCTCGGGCGATCTCGTCGAGGGCGCTGAGCACCTCGGCCGGTTCGAGGTCGAGGAGGGCCAAGGTGCGGACGGCGGTGCGGAGTTCACCCATCGCGACCGCGGCGCGCAGGCCGCGGCCCATGACGTCGCCGACGACGAGGGCCGTGCGGTGGCCGGGCAGTTCGATCACGTCGAACCAGTCGCCGCCGACCTCGGTGGCCGCGTTGCCCGGAAGGTAGCGGCAGGCGATGTCGAGTCCGGAGGCCTCCGGGTCGCCGGGCGGGAGCAGGGAGCGCTGGAGGATCAGGGCGCGTTCGTGCTCGCGGCGGTAGAGCCGCGCGTTGTCGATGCAGACGGCGGCGCGGGCCGCGAGTTCCACGGCGAGGGTGCGGTCGCGGTCGGAGAAGGGCTCGCTGCCCATCGTGCGCGAGAAGCGGACGAGGCCGACGACGGTGTCGTGCGCGACCATCGGTACGGCGAGCGTGGAGCGGACGAGACCGCCTTCGGTGCGCGGGATGGTGACGGGGCGTGCGGTGCGCAGGGCGTCGGCGCAGGGCGAGTTGAAGGCGTACCGGTGCAGTGCGCCGACGGCGACCGGCTCGCCGCAGTCGTCGAGCGGGACGTCGGAGACCGCGCTGGAGAACGCGACGCGGCGCAGTTCGGCGCTGCCGTCGGCGAGGCTGTGGCTCTGGAGCGTGGCCTCGTCGCCGTCGAGGAGGCCCTGGTAGAGGTCGACGGAGGCGAAGTCGCAGAAGACGGGGACGGTGACGTCGAGGAGTTCGCGGGCGGTGGTCTCCAGGTCCAGCGAGTTCCCGATACGGGAGCCCGCCTCGTTGAGCAGCGCGAGGTTGCGGCGGGACTGGGCGGCCTCGCGGGCGGCCGCGTGGCGGCGGGTGACGTCGGTGCCGAGCCCGGCGACTCCGATGGGGCGGCCCGTGCCGCTGTGCACGCGGTAGAGGTTGATCGACCAGTGCCTGCGGTCCTGCGAACCGGGGGCGGGGCCGACGATCTGCATGTCCGTGACGGACTCGCCGGTCTCCAGGACCCGGCGGAGCGCCGCGGCCATCCGGTCGGCCTCGCCGCGCGGCAGATAGTCGTGGACGGTGCGGCCGCGGTGGTCGTCGGCGGCGCCGCCGAAAACGGACGCGAAGCGTCTGTTGGCGCGCTGCACGCGTAGATCCGTGCCGAACAGCAGGAATCCGAACGGCGATTGGCCGAAAATGGCCTGGGAGGCGGCGAGGTCGGTCTCGATACGGCGCAGGGCGCGGACGTCCACGACGATGCAGACGGCGCCCCGCTCGCCCTGCCCGGTCCCGGTCGGCATGACATAGACCTCGGCGACGCCGTCGAGCGTCCCGTCCTGCGCCATCCGGAAGGGGACGATGCCCGTCCACTCCTTGCCGTCGAGGATCTCGGCGACCCTGCGATGGCCGACGTCGCGCAGGCCGTCGGGGACGAAGGCGTCGATCGGGTCCTTGCCCACGGCCTCGGCGGCGGAGACGTGGAAGAGCTGCTCGGCGCGGAGCGACCACTGGTCGATCCGGCCGTCGGCGCCGAGGGAGAACGAGGCGACCTTGATGTAGTCGTAGATCGAACCGGGCGGACTGGCCTGCCACAGAATGTCGGCCGGGCCGCGTGCCGCTTGCGCACGCTCCACAGGCTGCTCGGGTTCAGGAGCCCCGGCTGGTATCTCGCTCACGCGACCGTCCCCTCCAGCTCGCCGTCATGGACCGGACCTCTCGACGGCTTGCCCGCAGTATCCAGCACTACGGCCGCACGCAACACTGCGTTCACAGCTCCCACGCGATACGGCCGTTTTCAGCCTTGCCCAAAGCCTCGTCCGAAGCTCTTTCGATGGCCGCGCCGCTGGGAGATCGGCTCTAGTTCACCTTCTAACCATGCGGAGGGTCCATCTAACCCCGAGAGCTACGCGGGAAGCGTCAGCTCGAACCAGACCGTCTTGCCCGTGTGCCCCTGCCGGGTGCCCCAGCGGCTGGCCGAGCAGGCGACGAGCTGCAGGCCACGGCCGCCTTCGTCGTCCGGGGTCGCCTGCCGTTCCAGTGGCGGGTCCGGGAGCGGATCGGAGACTTCCGCGCGGAGTACGCCGGGTGTGCCGGAAGGGCGCACGAGACGGACGCCGATCGGGCCCGAGGCGTACCGCAGGGAATTGGTCACGAGCTCGCTGACGAGCAGCACCGTGACATCGCCGAGGGTGCCGAGCCCCCAGTGGGCGAGCTGCTTACGGACGACGGCACGGGCGGTGCGCACGGCGGTGGGGTCGGCGGGAAAGCTCCACTCGGCGCAGTCGCCTTCGGTCTCGATCACGCCGATCACTTCCCGGGCCGGGGGCCGGAACCTCTGTCCGGTTTCTTGGGGTTAATCAGCACATACCCGATATCAAGGGGCGCCTACCGCTTCCCTCGGCGCACTGTGGCACAAACGGCGTAGGGGGTGTGCGTCAGCCGGGGGTGCGCTCCCCGCGCTCCCCGGGCCATGAAACCTCACGGCGCCGGACGTTTCACGGCCTCCCACACCGCCGGACGGTCCTGATCCAGCCAGTCCACGGCGTCCAGTTCGTCGGGGCCGAGCCAGCGCAGCGCGTCGTGGTCCTCCAGCGGGGCGGGCTCGCCGGAGAGGAGTGTGGCCGACCAGACCTGGAGCACGTACGGGGGACGGCCGAGCGGCCACTCCCCCGGGATGCGCTCGACGGGCTCGGCCTCGACGCCGAGCTCCTCGCGCAGTTCGCGGACGAGCGCCTCCTCGGGACGCTCACCCTCCTCGACCTTGCCGCCCGGCAGCTCCCAGCGGCCGGCCAGCTCGGGCGGGGCGCTGCGCCTGGCGGCGAGCATGCGCCCCTCGTGCCACAGCGCGGCACCGACGACCACGATCCGTTCACTCATGCGCCGGAGCCTACGGGTCCGCACGTTCCGCTTGGGTCATCCGGCCTGGCGGTCCAGGCGCTCCACCCAGTAGAGCTGCTTGTGGCCGCGGTCCTCCAGCGTGGCGACGACCTTCTCGGCCTCGGCCCTGGTCGCGTACTTGCCCACGCGGTACCGGTTCCCGTTGTCGTCCTGGCGTATGACATGCCAAGGGAGCGTGGGAGTGCCGTCGTTCATCGCTCGCCCGCCCCTCCGTTTGGCGCGCGCCGCATCGCGCCCTCCCTGGAAACCGCAGTCCGCATATGCCTGAGCCTACGCCCGACCTTCACTCTGCGGAGCGGGTATGGCACAAAGAGGTAGCGAATCGGCCATGCGCGAGGGGGCGCACCCGATGGATGCGCCCCCTTTTGCGGTCAACTCACAGTCGCCGTACGGACCGTGGGAAGCGGCATCAGGACCGGCTCGCCGCTCGGCGCCTTGCGGCAGACGTCGCCGCAGTCGGCGTCGAGGGAGCAGCAGAGCGAGCAGATGGGGCCGTTCCGGACCGGGCAGTCGGCGATGTCCGGCAGCTCGTAAGCCGTTTCGCAGACCGCGCAGTCGTGGGTCGCGGTCTCGTCCTCCACGACGACGTCCGGGCCGTTCACCGGGTTGGGGCGCGCCAGGTAGTACTTGCCCTTCGTGGCCCAGGCGATCAACGGGCAGAGGATCAGGGCGAGTCCGGCGGCGATGAAGGTCGAGAAGGCCTCCGCGTAATCGCCGAAGAGCCCGAAGAAGGCGAGGATCGAGACCGTCGAGGCGACCACCATCGCGCCGAAGCCCGCCGGGTTCACGGCATAGAGGTACGCGCGCTTGAACTCGATGTACTTGGGGCTCCAGCCCATCCGCTTGTTGATCACGAGGTCGGCGGCGACCGCGGTGATCCAGGCGATGCCGACGTTGGAGTAGAAGCCGAGCAGCTTGCCCAGCGCGGCGAACATGTTCATCTCCATCAGCGTCAGCGCGATGACGAGGTTGAGGAAGATGTACCAGACCCGGCCCGGGTGCTTGTGCGTGATGCGCGAGAAGAAGTTCGACCAGCTCAGCGAGCCGCTGTAGGCGTTGGTGACGTTGATCTTGATCTGCGAGACGATCACGAAGACGGCGGCCGCGGGCAGCGCGACCGAGCCGAGCCAGGGCTTGAGCGCCTCGATCTGCGGGGCGATCGGTTCGAGCGCGTGCGTCTTGCCGACGGCTTCCAGGGCGACGAAGGCGAGGAAGGCGCCGCCGAGCTGCTTGGCCGCGCCGATGATGACCCAGCCGGGCCCCGCGGCGAGAACGGCCAGATTCCATCGGCGCTTGTTCGTCGCGGTCTTGGCGGGCATGAAGCGCAAGTAGTCGGCCTGCTCGCCGATCTGGGCGATCAGCGAGAGGGCGACGCCGGTGCCGAGCCCGAAGCCGATCCAGTCGAAGCCGGAGCCCGCGCCCTCGGTGCCGCCGAAGGAGGCGAACGCGCCCCAGGCGTCGGGCGCCTCGAAGGCGAGGACGAGGAACGGCAGGATCATGCCGATGATCCAGACGGGCTGGGTCCAGGCCTGCACCTTGGCGAGCGCGCCCATGCCGCGGAAGACGATCGGGATCACGATCAGTGTCGTGACCAGGTATCCGATCTCCACCGGGAGTCCGACGGCCTGATGCATGGCCTGCGCCATGATCGAGCCTTCGAGCGCGAAGAAGATGAAGGTGAACGAGGCGTAGATGAGCGACGTGAGCGTCGAGCCGAAGTAGCCGAAGCCGGCGCCGCGGGTCACCAGGTCCATGTCCAGGCCGTACTTGGCGCAGGCCCGGGCGATGGGGATGCCGGTGAGGAAGATGATCGCGGCCGCGGTGAGGATCGACGCGAAGCCGCTGGTGAAGCCGTAGGTGAAGACGATCGAGGCGCCGATCGCGAAGTCCGCGAGGTAGGCGATGCCGCCGAGCGCGGTACCCGCGACCATCGACGGCGACCAGCGCCGGAACGAGTGCGGGGCATAGCGCAGCGAGTAGTCCTCGCGGCTCTCGTCGGCCGCGAGCTTGGCGTAACTCCGTTGGGGAGGCGGCGGGTTGACCTCTTCGGTGCGGGCGACCGTGTCCGTCATGCTGGCTCCTTCGCGCTTTCACCGACGGGGCGTGCGGGTTCGGTCGGTGAAAGTAGGAGCCGGACATGACGATCCGTAGCGGTATACCATTAACCGGGTGTTACGCGGCCGGGCGCGCGGTTAACAGCGGGTCACGGCGGCGGACGCGGCACTCCGGGTATCGGTCAGCGGGGGCCGGGTGCCGGGCGGCCGTCACTTCACCGGCAGGTGGTACGCCACGCGGTAGCGGTCCGCCGGGATGACCACGTCGGCCGTCTCGACCGGGCGGCCCGACGCGAAGTACGTCCGCTCGATGACCACGACGACATGGCCGGGCACCCCGCCCAGGAGATGCAGCTCCTCGGCGAGGCCGGGGCGGGCGCCGACCTCCTCCGCGACGTTGTCCACGACGACGTCGATGGCCGCCATCCGCTCGACCACGCCGCAGCCGCCGAGCGGGCCCTCCTCCGGGAGCATCACGGGAGTACGGCCGGTGATCGCCAGCGGTTCGTACGACGTGGAGAGCATCATCGCCTCGCCCGCGTCCCGGAAGACATACGAGGTGCGCATCACGCGGTCGCCGATCTCCAGGGAGAGGCGGCGGGCGATGTCTCCGTCGGCGAGCGCCTGTTCGCTGCGGGACTCCCAGGTGCCGCGCGCGCCGCTCTCGGCCTGCTCCTGGCGGAAGGGCGAGAGGCCGCCGCGGTGCCGGTAGGCCGCGCGCGAGACACGGCGCGGGACGGGCCGCTCGCGCACATAGGTGCCCGAGCCCGAGCGGCCCTCGACGAGGCCCTCGGCCATGAGGACCTTGCGCGCCTCCAGCGCGACCGTGTCGGAGACCCCGTACTCCTCGCGGATGCGGGCCTGGGAGGGGAGCCGGGTGTGCGGCGGCAGCGTGCCGCTCACGATCTGCTTGCGCAGATCGTCCGCTACGCGCAAATACGCGGGCTGCTCACCGAACGTCACTGGCCACTCCCATCAGGTTGACAGACAGCAACAGCCTGGCAACCGTGGGTTGTTGACCGCAACCAGAGGCCAAAGAATCACTCGAAGTGATGACTTACACGTCGGCGCCCTCGCCGGGCGCGGGATCGGCACCCGGGTCCTCGGTTCCGGAGCCGCCGTCCGTCCCTCCGTCGGTGCCCGCGTCCGTACCGCCGTCGGAACCGCCGTCCGAGCCCTTCGCGTTCCGTAGCGAGCCGGTGGTCTTTCCGCCGTCCTCCTTGCCGAGGATGCAGGTGACCTCGCGGTCGCCGAGGTTCCAGCTCTGGGACGTGGGGGCGTAGAAGAAGATGAAGGTGTCCTCGGGGGTGGCGTCGATGTCGCCGACGTAGTCCTCGACGAGCGCGCCGCACTTCTCGTTGGCGAGATCGTCGATCCTGGACTGGCCCGGGTACTCGTCGTGGTCGAGGTCGAAGGAGCCGAAGGCCTCGCCGTCGTGCGGCTCGGCGCAGGGCACCACGTCGAGCTCGTACGTCAGGCCTTCGAGCTCACCGCCGGGTGCGTTGAAGCACTCCCCCTTGTCGGGCGAGGCGATCTGCTCCTGCTGCGCGTCCTTCATACCGTCCCGGAAGTCGTCCCAGAACTCGCCGGCGCCGCCGGTGACGACGAAGACGGCGGTCAGGGCGAGGGTCACGGAATTCACGATGATGCCCGAGAGCGCGAGCCCGCGGCCGCCCTGCCCGGTCCGCTTCGTCTGCCGCAGGGCGACGATGCCGAAGATCAGACCGAGCGGCAGGAAGCAGAGGAGGCAGGTGACGAGCGCGGCGACGGCGAAGCCGTTGGTCTTCTGCGCGACGGGCAGGGGCTGCCAGCCGTTGCCGTAGCCCGGGTACTGGCCGTAGGGCGCCTGGGCCTGCTGGCCGTAGGGGTCCTGCGGGTTCTGGACGTACGGTGGCGGTGCCTGCTGACCGTACGGGGCCTGCTGACCGTAGGGCTGCTGCGGGACCTGGCCGTACGGTGCGGGCTGCGGGGTCTGGGGCGGCGGGCCATACGGGTTGTCCTGGGGCGGCGGGGGTATGGCCACGGGTTCCGGTCTCCTCGGCATCGACGTTCGCGACCGAATCGTACGGCCTTGCGAGGCGTGGCAGCGCGGGCCGTCGTGCTCCGGGCGGCGAGGGCGCGAACGCTCGGTGCGCCCGCCGCCAAGTACCGGGTGAGACCGCCGACCGGCGGTCACGAGGGAGGGTTCCGTGAGGAAACACGGGGACCGCGGCGCGGACGAGGACGCGCTGGTGCGCTCCGGCCGGCGGCCGGAGGCCTTCGCACCGCTCGTGGAGCGGCACGCGGTCGCACTGCACGGCTACTTCGCCCGCCGTGCACCCGGCGCCGCGGACGATCTGCTCGCCGAGCTGTGGCTGCAGGCGTACGCGACACGGCGGGGCTTCGACCCCGAGCGCGGCACAGCGCGTGCGTGGCTGTTCGGGGTGGCGCGGAACGTGCTGTCGGGGCACTGGCGGCGGCTCGCACAGGAGCGCCCGATGGCCCTGGCCGGTGACACGGAGACGGTGGACTGGGCCGCGGTGGACGCCCGGCTCGACGCGTCCGCGCTCGCGCCCGAGCTGCGCCGGGTGATCGGCGAACTGCCCTCCGAGGAGCGGGAGCTGCTGCTCCTGGTCGCCTGGGAGGAGCTGTCGCCCACGGAGGCGGCCGCGGTGGTCGGCATCCCAGCGGGCACCGCACGCTCACGGCTGCACCGGGCCCGCGCCCGGCTGCGCGGCCACACGGCGCTCACGCCCTCACGGAACGGTCTGGCAGGAGGAACGGCATGAACGAGCGGGACGAGATCCTTGATTTCCCGGGGGCACAGGACCTGATGGCGGCGGGACGGGTCGAGCCGCCGTCGGCTGCGGTGCTCGCGGCGGCCCGGCCCGCGATGCTCTCCGACGAGGGGGCGGGCGCGGTGCCCGACGCCGTGGTCGTACCACTGCGCCCGAAGCGGCGCAGGCGGCTCCTGGTCGCCGCGGCGGCGGTCGCCGTGCTCGCGGCGGGCGGGGTGGCGGTGCCGGCGATCGGGTTCGGCGAGGGGGCGCCGCCCGCCACGGCGGCGGCCGCGGACTTCCTGCACCGCGTGGCCGACAACGCGGCGGACGGGTCCGTGTCCTCGGCGCCGTACTGGAAGTACGCGGTCGAGGTCGACAACCCGGACGACGGGCTGCGCCGGTCGACCGAGTACTACGACCGGGCGAGCGCGGTCTGGCTGGCCGGGGCGGACGGTCCCGAGAAGGCCGGGGACAAGCCGAAGGTCTGGCCGGTAGGTGACGGTCTGATGACCCGGGCCCAGCTCAACGGGCTGCCCTCCGATCCCGACGCGCTGCGCGAGCGGCTCGGTGACCAGGCCGTCCTCCAGTCGGTCGACCTGCTCTCCTCGGCCCCGCTCGGGCCCGAGCTGCGGGGGGCGCTGTTCGACGTGCTCGCCGGAGCCGACGGCGTGCGGCTGATCGGTCCGGCCGAGGACAGCAAGGGCCGCGAGGGCACGGCGGTGGAGTTCACGCTGCCCGGCGGGAGTTACGAGGCGGACGGCACGAAGCACGAGCTGCCGCCGCGTACCGAGCGCGTCGTGATCGACGAGCGCAGCGGGAAGGTCCTGGAGTCCGTGGGCCGGACCGACGGCAAGCAGACGGACCGCGTGACGGTCCTGGAGTCGGGACCGTCGGACAAGGTGGGCTGACAGGGGGCGGGTGCGGGGTTCGGCCGACGGGCCGAACCCCGCGCGCCGCACCCCCGTGCCGGACCGCCCGCTTCCTAGGGTCGGCTGCGTGAGCACCCCACGCAGTCGCCGCGTCCGTCGTACCCGCGCCGCCGCTCTTCGTCATGGCACCGTCGCGGCGGTGCTCGCGCTGCTCGGCGGGGCCGTGAGTGCGGCCGCGGCGGACGGTCGCGTACCGGCTCGCGTACCGCAGGCGCGGCCCTGGCCCGTCGATCCGGCCGACCGCACCGCGCCCGGCGGGAGGTGTGCGCCCTCGCCGGGGTGGACGCCCTCGTCCACGGACCCGGCGAAGACCGGCCCCGCGCACGCGTACGTCGGCAACGGGGCGCTCGGCGTGCGGGTGCCGCCGCGCGGTCACGGGTACGCGGTGTCCGACGCGAAGACCGGCTGGCCGCTGTTCACGCCGCGCTACGACGGGGCGTTCGCAGCCGGGCTGTACGCCGTCGACAGTAAGTCCGGGCGGCAGGCGCTCGCCGCGCTGCCCACCTGGACCACCCTCGACTTCCTCGCCGGCGACGAGGCCTACGGCTCCGGGGGCACCACCTCCGCGTACCGCCAGACGCTCTTCCTGCGCTGCGGATTCGTCCGGACGGAGCTCACCTGGACCGCGTCCGACGGCCGCCGCACCGATCTCGTCTACGACGTGCTCACCGACCGCAACGCCCCGCAAAACGGCGCGGTACGGCTGAAGATCACCCCGCGCTGGAACGGCACCGCGACCGTCGTCGACCGGATCGACGGCCGGGGCGCGCGCCGTCTCGCGCACGAGGGCGGCGGGCCGAGCGGACGGGCCACGGTCGACGTGGCGTTCCGCGCGGAGGGGACCGGGACGCGGGGTGCGGTGGCGTCGACGCTGCGGGCCCCCGGACGGATCCGGCAGACGGCCGCCGCGAAGAAGCTGGGCAACGCGCAGTCCGCGCGCTTTCGCGTGCGGTCCGGCAAGAGCTACGAGGTCGTGAAGTTCGTCGGGGTCGGCGGCGAGAAGACGACCGCCACGTCGCGCAAGGCCGCGATCCGCTCCTCGCAGCACGCGGCGCTGCGCGGCTGGCCCGCGCTGTTCGCCGCGCACACCTCGGCCTGGCGCACCCTGTGGTCGTCGCGGATCGAGGTGCCGGGCCGCGAGGATCTGCAGCTGTGGACGCGTTCGGCGCAGTACGGCCTGTACGCGGCCCTGCGCCGCGGCGGCCGCGACAGCATCGCGCCGACCGGCCTGACCAGCGACAACTATGCGGGGCTCATCTTCTGGGACGCCGAGACCTGGATGTTTCCGCCCCTGCTCGCGCTGCGCCCCGAACTCGCCCGCCCCGTCCTGGACTACCGCTACCTCACGCGCGACGGCGCCCGCGACAACGCCCGGCGGCTCGGCTACAAGGGCCTGTTCTTCCCGTGGACCAGCGGCACCGACGGCAAGCTCTGGCCGGAGTGCCACAGTTGGCGCCCGCCGCACTGCCTGACGCAGGTCCATCTGCAGTCCGACATCGCGCTCGCGGCCTGGCAGTACTGGCTGGCGACCGGCGACCGCGCCTGGCTGAAGGAGCGGGGCGCACCGCTGCTGCGCGGCATCGCGGAGTTCTGGGCCGACAAGGCGGAGCGCAACGAGGACGGTTCGTACTCGGTCCGCGACACCGCGGGACCCGACGAGTACAGCAACGGCGTGGACGACGCGGTGTTCACCAACGCGGGCGCGGCGACCGCTCTGCGCCACGCCGCCGAGGCCGTCGAACTCCTCGGCGGGCGGCCCGATCCCGCCTGGCGCCGGATCGCGGACGGGCTGCGGATCCCGTACGACGCACGCCGGAAGATCTTCTGGCAGTACGAGGGCTTCGAGAAGCTGAAGAACCCGCGGATCAAGCAGGCGGACACCGTGCTGCTGATGTACCCGCTGGAGTGGCCGATGCCGTCCGGCGCCGCGGCCGCGACGCTCGACCACTATGCGGCGCTCACCGACCCCGACGGACCGGCGATGACCGACTCGGTGCACGCGGTCGCCGCGGCCGCGACCGGTGAGCCCGGCTGCTCCTCGTACACCTATCTGCAGCGCGCCATCCGGCCGTTCGTACGCGGCCCGTTCGCGCTCTTCTCGGAGGCGCGCGGCGAGAAGGCCGGCGCGCACGATCCGCTCGCGGGCTCCCCCGCGCAGGACTTCCTCACGGGCAAGGGCGGCTTCCTGCAGACCTTCACACACGGTCTGACGGGGCTGAGGCTGCGGTCCGACGCGCTGCGGCTCGATCCGGTCCTGCCGCCTCAACTCGGCGAGGGCGTCCGGCTGTACGGGATGAGCTGGCGCGGGCGTACGTATGACGTGAGCGTGGGCCCGCGCGAGACCACCGTGCGGCTGACCAGCGGGAAGCCGTTCACGGTCGAGTCGCCCGAAGGGTCGTTCACCGTCGAGCCGGGACGCCCGGCGGTCCTCGGGACCCGCCGCCCCGACCTCGCCCCGGGCGGTTCGCTCGCTCGCTGCCGCCCCGTGACGGCCACGTCCGAGGAGCCCGGTCTGTACGCGGCGGCCGCGGTGGACGGGAGCGCGGCGACGGCGTGGCGGCCGGAGCGTGCGGGGGCCTCGCTGACCGTGGATCTGGGGCGGGCGCGGACGGTGAACTCCGTGGACGCGGACGGGAGTCACCGCGTGGAGACATCCGTGGACCGCAAGCGGTGGGTGCCGTTCAACGAGGGCGGGTCCGTGCGGTGGGTGCGGATCGTGCAGACGGGGGCGGAGCCCGAACCGGTCGCCGAGGTCACCGTGGAGTGAGCCGGGCGGTCAGCCGATGCTGGTGTCGCCGAGGGATACGAGGAGCTTGCGGAGTCCGTCCGCGAGCTGCCCGGTCTCGTCGCGGCCGAGGACGCCGAGGACGCGGGCCTGGTGGGCGAGGTGCTCCTTGATGACCTTGCTCGTGAGTTCTTGGCCGCGCTCGGTCAGCCGGATCTTCACCGCGCGCCGGTCGCCGGTGTCCCGGACGCGCTCGACGAGGCCCTTGGCCTCCATACGGTCGATGCGGTTGGTGATGGCGCCGGAGGTGACCATGGCGGCCTTGCGGAAGGCGCCCGCGGTCAGTTCGTACGGGGGGCCGGAGCGCTGCAGTGTGGTGAGGACGTCGAACTCGCCGACCTCCAGGCCGTGTTCGACCAGGAAGGACTTGATCTCCTTCTCCATGATCCAGCCGAGCCGCTGCAGCCGGCCGGTGACCTGGACGGGCCAGAGGGCCTCGGTCAGGTCGGGGCGTTCGGCTTCCCACTGACCGATGATCGCGTCGACCGCGTCGACCGCCTCGTCCGTTCCTCCGCCGGTCTCTCCGCTCACCATTGCCTCCCAGCCCAGAAATCTCTCAACGTTGAAACAGTTGACGCTGAACGATACCTGATGCTTTTATCTCAACGTTGAAATAGTCAATGTTGAGGGGGTCGTCATGGCTGTCCAGTCCGTCACCCGGTCCACCGCCCGGTCGCGCACCGGGGCCGATCCGGCACTCAAGGCGTCCGGCGAGCGTCAAGTCCCGGCCCTGCTCCTGGCGTTGCTCGCCGCGCCGATCGCCGCCGGGGCCAACGCGCCGGTCCTGATCCTGCCCGCGACGGCGGGTTCGCTCGGGGTGTCCACCGCCTCCGTCGCCTGGATCGTCACCGCCTTCGCCTGGGCGATGGCCGTCGGCACACCGCTCTTCGCGGGGCTGCTGCGCTCGCGCGGGGTGACGACGACACTGCGGGTGAGCGCCGCGTTCGTCGTCGCGGGCAGTGCGCTGGTGGCGTTCGCGCCGGGGCTCGCCGCGCTGCTCGCGGGCCGGGCGGGACAGGCGCTCGGCGGGGCCGGGTTCGTGGCGGTCGCGATGAGTCTGGCGGCCGGGTCCGCGCGCCGGATGGGCGTGATCACCTCCGGGTTCGGGGTGCTCGCGGCCTCCGGACCGCTGCTCGGCTCGGTGCTCGCCGACGCCGCCTCCTGGCGCGTGGCGCTGCTGATCTCGGCGGCGGCCCTGGTCGCGGTGCCGGTGGTGGCGCGGCGGGCGGCCGACACTCCGGTCGCCGCCGCGCGGGGCGCCTTCGACGTACGGGGAGCGGGCGCCGTGGTCGCGCTCGCCACCTCGCTCGTGCTGCTGCCGCAGACCGGCGCCGCGCTGCCCGTGGTGCTCGCCGCCGTCGTCGCGGCCGGGCTGCTCGTGGTGCATGTGCGGCGGCGGCCCGAGGGTCTGGTGCCCGCCGCGGTGGTCCGCTCGCCGCGCTTCATCGGTGCCTCGCTGACCGCGCTGGCCGTCTCCACCTCGTACTTCACGCTGCTCTTCGCCCTGCCGCGGCTGATCACCGACCGGGCCGGGTGGACCCAGAGCGCCATCGGTGTCGGGCAGCTGGCCGCGCTGCTCGCCGGGTCCGCGCTGTCCTGGGCGCTCGCGGCGGCCTCGCTGCGGATGGGGCCGCGTGCGGTGTACGCGGTGATCCTGACGCTCGGTGTCACGGCCCCGCTCATCGCCGCGTACGCGTCTTCGGCGCTGCTCCTCCTGGTGGCCGCGACCGTCGGGGTCTTCGCCGCGACGGGCAGCAGCGCGGTGCTCTCGGTGTACTCGGGGCAGCGGGTGCCCCAGGCCCAACGGCCGTCCGCGATCGGCCTGTTCATGCTCGCGTACCAGCTGGGCGGGGCGTTCGGACCGGCGATCGCGGCGGTGCTCGTGCTGGGGTGACGCCTGCGGTACGGGCGGCCTCCGGCCGGTGACCGGGCCCTTGGGCTCTGGTTGCCGGCCGCAGGCGTGGGCAGACTGGGGCGGGTGACCACTCCCTTGCGCAAAGGCGCCAACGTCCCCGTCCACGCCGCCGCAGTCCGCGCCGTGCTCAGCCGGGCCGAGCGGCCGGGCAGTCCGGACGCGGATGTCTCCGCGCTGCTGCTCACCGGGGCCGGGAAGGTGCGCGACGATCTCGACTTCGTCTTCTACAACCAGCCCGAGCACGCGTCGGGCGCCGTGCGGTACCTGGGCACCTCGCGGGAACCGGGCGTCGTGGCGAACGCCGTCGAGGTCCGGCTGACCGCGCTGGAGCCGGGGATCGAGCGTGTGGTCCTCACGGCGTCGTCCGACGGCGACACCTTCGGCCAGCTCGGGCCTCTCACCCTCAGGTTGCTCGACGCCGGTACGGGCGCGGAACTCGCGCGCTTCGAGACGGAGGCGGGCGACGAGACGGCGTTCATCGGCGGGGAGCTGTATCTGCGGGCCGGGCAGTGGAAGTTCCGGGCGGTGGGTCAGGGGTACGCGTCGGGGCTCGCGGGGCTGGCGACGGACTTCGGGATCACGGTGGATGAGGAGGATGCGGCGGGGGCGACCGGCGCCGCGGGTGCGGGGCCCGGCTTCGGTCCGGCGCCTTTGCCCACGCCCCCAGCCGCCCCCACCGGAGCCGCACCCCCGCCCCGTATGACCAAGGGCGAGGAGAATCTCCCGTCGACATGCGCAAGCGCCTCAGTCTGCGCAAGGAGAAGGTGGCCGTCAGTCTCGCCAAGCACGGGGCCACCGGGGTGCGGGCCCGGGTGATCCTCGTGCTCGACGCGTCCGGTTCGATGTCGGCGCTGTACCAGCGCGGCACGGTCGCCGGTGTCGTGGAGCGGATGGCCGCGGTCGCCGCGCAGCTCGACGACGACGGGGCGATGCAGGCGTGGACCTTCGCCTCGAACCCCGCCCGCCTGCCGGACCTGTGGCTGGGCGAGCTGCCGGGCTGGCTCTCCCTGCACGTACGCGTCGGCGAGATCAGCCTGTTCCGGCCGAAGAAGCGCAAGAAGGGGCTCACCGACGAGCAGGTCGACATGCGGCTCGTCGGCATCCAGAACGAGGAGCAGAAGGTGATCGCCGAGGTCCGCTCGTACGTCCGCGCGCACCCCACGCCCGATCCGACCTTCGTCCTGTTCTTCTCGGACGGCGGTGTCTACCGCAACGCGGAGATCGAGGCGCAGCTGCGCGAGGCCGTCGAGGAGCCGGTGTTCTGGCAGTTCGTGGGGCTTGGACGGGCGAAGTACGGCGTCCTCGAACGTTTCGACACACTGCCGGGCCGGCGCGTGGACAACGTGGGCTTCTTCGCCGTCGACGACATCGACAAGATCTCGGACGAGGAGCTCTACGACCGGCTGCTCTCCGAGTTCCCGCTGTGGATCAAGGCGGCGCGGACGGCCGGGATCCTCTGAGGCGGGCAGGGTTCAGAGCAGTCCGCTGAAGGGGCCAGGGTCTAGAGCAGTCCGCGCACACCCGGCGGCCGTTCCGCCGTCACCAGGTGTGGGCGCGGGCTGCCCGTGAACAGCTCCGCGAGGAGCAGGAGGCGCCGGGTCAGGGCGGGCGAAGGGGCGCTGCCCGTCGGCGAGAGCGCGGACCAGACCGCCTTGCCCCACGGGCCGGGCTCCGTCCAGCCCCAGGCGTCGCTCGCCGCGGCGACCAGGTGCAGGCCGTGGCCCTGCCCCTTGCGCGGGAGGCCCGTGCCCGGATCGAAGACGGCGCAGAGAAGGTCGGGGCCCTCGCTGAGGAGCGTGATGACGAGCGGGTGGGGAAAGGGTTCTGCGCGAGGGTCGGCGGTGGCGTCCGCCAGTCCGTGCTCCAGGGCGTTCGCGACCAGCTCACCGGCCGCGGTGTGCACCCGCGGCGAGAGCGCGGTGCGGCGCAGGCGGATCAGGGTGGAGTCCACGAAGGCCCAGGCCGTCTTCTCCGCCGTGAAGTCCGCGGCGAGCGACAGGGTGGCCGTGTCGTCGGCGCTCCCCACCCCCTCCGGCAGCAGCGGTTCCGCCGGGCGGCGCGCCGCAGTGGTCACCTGAACTCCCTTGTCCGAAAAGGGCCCTTGGTCAAGGGGCCGTGCGCACATGGTGCGGCGTCACCCGCGCCACTGCAAGCACATCGGCAAGAACACCTGCAACGACGTCTGCACTTACGCTTGCACTTACAGATGCACGTACACGTATCGCTCCGGGGGAGAGTCCGTATGCGTTCAGGGCACCACGAAAACGGCATGTCCGCGGCCGCGTTGCACGGGGTGACCTGGCGCAAGAGCGGGCGTTCGAACGCGAACGGCGAATGCGTGGAGCTCGCGGAGCTCCCCGACGGCGCCATCGCCGTCCGCAACTCCCGCTTCCCCGAGGGCCCGGCCCTCGTCTACACGCGCGCGGAGATCGCCGCGTTCGTCGCCGGCGCGAAGGACGGCGACTTCGACGACCTCGCGTAGGCCGCTAACTACCTTGTGTGCAGCGGAAGTTCCATTGGCCCGGAAAGCTGTACACGTCACGCGCGCCGGTGCGACACTGAGCCGCCAGAAGGCCTACAGCGGGGAGCGGATGGGGCATGACGGGCTCTCGGGCAGAGGGTGCAGCGGCTGCGTCCGGACCGACGGGGACACCTCACCGGGCGGCACCCGCTCAGCGGCACGGCGGTCCCACGGTCCTGCGTATCGTCCTCGGCACACAGTTGCGCCGGCTGCGCGAGGCGAGCGGTGTCACGCGCGAGGAGGCCGGTGACGCGATCAGGGCCTCGCACGCGAAGATCAGCCGCGTCGAGCTGGGCCGGGTCGCGCAGAAGGAGCGGGACGTAGCGGATCTGCTGACACTCTACGGGGTCACCGACCCCGAGGAGCGCGCGGAGTACCTGGAGCTGGCGCGACGGGTCGGCACGCCCGGCTGGTGGCAGAAGTACAGCGATGTCATGCCGAGCTGGCTGGAGACGATCCTCGGTCTGGAGGAGGCGGCCTCCGTCATCCGCAGCTACCAGGTGCAGTTCGTGCCGGGGCTGCTGCAGACCGCCGATTACGCGCGGGCCGTCTGCAGCCTCGGCGAGGCGCGCGGTTCGGTGCGCGAGATAGAGCGCAAGGTCGAACTGCGGCTGCGCAGGCAGCAGTTGCTCACCCGGCCCGAGGCGCCCAAGCTCTGGTTCGTGGTGGACGAGGCGGCGCTGCGCCGCCCGATGGGCGGCAGCCTCACGATGCGGACGCAGCTGCGGCGGCTGATCGAGGTCGCCCAGCTCCCCCATGTCACCCTGCAGATCGCACCGTTCGGCGCGGGCGGGCTCGCGGCGGCGGGCGGACCCATCACCATCCTGCGCTTCGACGAGCCCGACCTGCCCGACATCGTCTATCTGGAACAGCTCACGAGCGCGCTGTACCTCGACAAACGGGCCGACGTCGAGAACTACATGATGGTGATGGACCAGGTCAGCGCGGCCGCCTCGGGCACGGAGAGCAGCGTGCGGTTCCTTGAGGAGCTGCTCGACTCGTACTACTGAGGCGAGTGTCCGCCTCCTGAGGCCAGGGTCCGCCTCAGGCCGCCTTGGGGCGCTGGGCGAACCGGAGGAGGTTGCCGGCCGGGTCGCGGAAGGCGCAGTCGCGTACGCCGTACGGCATGTCCATCGGCTCCTGGATGACCTCGGCGCCCGAGGCCGCGAGCTTCTCGAACGTGGCGTCGCAGTCCTCGGTCGAGAAGATCACGCCGCGCAGCATGCCCTTGGCCATCAGCTCGGCCATGGCCTGGCGGTCGTCGGGCGAGGCGTTGGGGTCGGCGAGCGGCGGTTCGAGGACCACCTCCACGTCGGGCTGCGTGGGCGAGGAGAGCGTCACCCAGCGCATGCCCTCGAAGCCGACGTCGTTCTGCACTTCGAGACCGAGGGCGTCGCGGTAGAAGGCGAGTGCCTTGTCGTGGTCGTCGACGGCGATGAAGCACTGCTTCAGTTTGATGTCCATGGCTTCACGGTACGGCCGGGCCCGGACGGTCCGCTTCTTCATTCGTGACCGATGCGGGCCGGTCCGGCTTGGCGTTGCGCAGCGGCCGGGAATAGATCATCGCGACGCACGCCGGGATCCCGGAGACCTCGTCGTGGTCCCGCGCCCGGTACGCGCTCGGCGACTCCCCCACCAGCTCCGTGAAGCGGGTGCTGAACGAACCGAGCGAGGTACATCCCACGGCGAAGCACACGTCGGTGACCGACATGTCCCCGCGCCGCAGGAGCGCCTTCGCGCGTTCGATCCGGCGCGTCATCAGATAGCTGTACGGGGTCTCGCCGAAGGCGGAGCGGAAGCTGCGCGAGAAGTGGCCCGCGGACATGTGCGCATGGCGCGCGAGCCGCTCGACGTCCAGCGGCTCGGCATAGTCGCGGTCCATCAGATCGCGGGCCCGCCGCAGCCGCTTCAGGTCGTCGAGCGGCACCTTTCCCGTCACAAGGGACAGGATGGCACGCAGGACCTCTCAGGCCGGCCTAGTCGTCCGCTTCCCCGTCCCCGTCGAAGTACTCGCGCAGCGCCTGCACCTCGCCGCGTGCCTGCGGCAGGGCGGAGACCCTCGGCAGGAGCTGGGCCGCGAGGAGGGTCGAGAGGGCCGAGGTGTCGGTGCCGCCGCCCCCGTCCGTGCGGACGACCACCGGCTGCGGTGCCTTCGTGGCCAGTTCCGCGCCCACTTCGAGGCGGCGGCGGGCCAGTTCGTACTGCAGGATCGCGCGGTTGTCTCGGTACGCCTTCGCGAGGGCCTGCTGGGCGCGGGCCTCGTTCTGCGCGGAGATCAGGCCGCTGCGGCCGCGGGTCTCGATCTCGAAGCGGACGCGCTGCGCGTTGGTCTCCTGCTGCTCCAGGAGCTGGGCGACCTGCTCGCGCGCCTTGTTGAGGGCCGCCTTGACCTCGACGATGCGGGCGTCCCGCACCTTCTTGGCGCGCTCGATGTCCATGCCGAGGCTGTCGATCCGGCGCTTGCGGGTCAGGCCCCACTCCTGCTCGTACGCCGTGCGCTCCTTGGCCACCCGCTCGCGCGTGGCGAGGTGCTGCTGGTACTGGGTGGGGAGCTGGACGTCCGGGATGTTGCTGCCGGTGATGCGTACGCCGTAGCGGTCGAGCTGGCGGTTGAGGAGCTGCTGCATGTCGGCGACGTCCGAGCCGCGCAGGTCGTAGGCGCGCTCGGTGCTGATGATGCGGGCGCGCTGACGGATGGCGTCCTGGACGGCGCTGGAGAGCACGAGGTCGAAGTTGCCCGCGCCGATGGTCCGGACGAAGAGCACCGCGTCGGTGATGCGGAACTTGAGGAAGAACTCGATGGACCGCAGCGGGACGTTCTCGCGGGTCGGGCAGGCCATCACCGGTGCGGAGTACGGGATCTCGGTGGCCGTGTCGACCACGAAGTCCACGCGGGACCAGGGGTGCCACAGGTAGTGACGGCCGGCGTCGAGGGTGCGGGTGACGGCTCCGTAGCGGGTCAGGACGCCGTTGGTGCCCTGCTCGATCTCGACGATCGAGGAGCGCCACCACCAGAGCATGCCGATCACGAGGAACAGTCCGCCGGCCGCGTACGAGAGGGTGCCGAGCGCCCCGTACGCGACATCTTCGATGCCGTCGGAACCGGCCTCCCGCAGCGTCAGCATCACGGCGGTGAGCAGCGTGAACACGCCGAGCCAGAGCGGCAGCATCCACCACAGGCGGCGGGTGGAGCGCGGGATGATGACGGGGATCAGGGTGCCGGACTCGCCGCCGCCGCGCAGGAGCTGGGCGACGCGGCCCCAGGGGGCGACGGCCTCGGAGATCACCGAGCGTCGGTGGGTACGGGTGGTGCTCATGCCTCGTCCTCCTCGGTGAGCTCGGCGACTTCCCTCGCCGCGGGGACCGTCGGCCGCTCGGCCGCGAGCAGCCGCTCGATCTCCTCCTGGCGTGCGGCGATGCGCACGGCGACCTCGTCGAGCCGGGCCCGTACGGCCGCCATGTCGGTCTCGGTGAACAGCTCGTCGCCGTGCTCGCCCACCAGCTCCCGCGCAAGGCGCAGGAAGTCGACCCCGGCGGCGCCGTCGGCGTCCGCGCCGCCGATGCGGACCAGGTGCGGCAGATGGTCGGCCACCTGCTCCAGGGTGTCGAGGATCTGCTGCTGGTAGCGGTACTCGAGGATCTCCGGCGCCTCCGCGGCCGTCACCGCACGGATGTCGAGCGCCTGCGCTTCGAGCAGTGCCGCGTTCGCCTTCGCCTCCGACTCGGCCTGTACGTACCGCTGGTGGGCCAGGGCCTGGGCGCGGTTCGTCTCGCGCTCGACGGCCGTGTCCATCTGCGCCTGGTACTGGGCGATGTCGGCCTGGATCGCGGAGAGCGTCTCGTGGCTGCTCGCCAGCTCCTTGCTGAGGTCGCCCTCGTCCTGCTCCTTGCGGAGCATGAGCGCGTACTCGTGCGTGTAGGCCTCCTTGGCCATCCGCACCATCTCGGGTGCGGCCAGGTCCATGCGGTACGCCTGGTCGGAGGGTTCGGCGTGCGTGATGTTGGCGTTGGTCAGCTCGACGGCCGGGCGGAACTGCTGGTTGAGCTGTTCCAGGAGGCGGCCGGTGTCCTCGCCGACCATGTCGTAGATCCCGGCGGCCTCCTGCTCGTAGATGAGGCTGCGGATGGTCTCGCTGACCGCGTTGCCGAGCTTCTCCTCGAAGCCGCGGACGGCGCCGAGGGTGTAGACGAACTCGGTGGGGTCGCTGATCCGGAACTGGATGAACAGGTCGATCGAGGCCTTCACGCCGCCCTTGGTGGGGGCTTCGCGCACGGGCGCGTTGAAGGGGTACTCGCGGGTCGTGTTCACGATGTACGAGACGCGCTTCCACGGGCTGATCAGCGTGACGCGGCCGGGGCCGACCACCTTCTCCAGCTTGCCGAAGCGGGTGATCAGGGCGTGGCAGCCGTCCGGCACCATCACCATGCCCTGGCGCCACCACACGAAGGCGACGGCGGCGAGCGCGATCACCCAGTAGTGCAGGCCGAACAGCGGGTTGGTGAGCGGCGCGTCGTCCGTGGCGGACACGATCACCGTGCCCACGACGCCGATGACGAGCAGCAGGAGCACCGGCAGCATGCTGATGAAGGAGCGGCCCTTGGGCAGCACCATCGGGCAGATGACGTGGACCTTCTCGCCGTCCTCGCGGCTCTGTTCGCTGCGGTTGAGCGCCTCGCCGGCCTCGTCGAGCGAGACCGACTTCTGCACCATGACCGTGGCGAGACCGCCCTGTTCGCGGGCGGCCGGGAAGTCGGCGGGGTCCATGCCTTCTTCCTGCGGCTCGTACGACTCCCCCGTACCGCCGCCGACCCGGCGCCGGATCTCCTCCTCGGCCAGCTGCCGCGGATCGGCCCCCGCGGCCACCGCGGACACGGCCCTCCGTACGCTCTGCGCCCTTGTGCGCGCCACCTGATCGCCCCCTCGTCCCCGTTGTTGCGTGCTTGCTGCGACGTCAGCGCGGCCCTCCGCGGTTGCCCGGCAGGCGTCGTCGCTGCGTACGCCGCCATCCTGTCAAGAACGCGTAAAGAGGCGCATTGCCGCAGCCCGGCAGTCTTCGCGGCGGGCGGGTGCCGGAATCATGAGGTCAAGGCCCGGCTCGAAAAGGAGCCGGGCCCTGGTCAGGCGGGGTTCAGCGCTCGCGCGGTGCCGTGCCCACGCTCCGCCGGTCTCACTGGTCGCGCAGGTCGGACGCCAGCTCGGTCAGCGAGGCGGCCTGGTCGGTGCGGCCCAGGGCGGTCAGGCGGGCGATCGCCGCTTCCACGCGGGCGAGGGCCGGTCCGGTGCGCTCCAGGTAGTGGCCCTCGACGGCGCCCGCGAGGCGGACGCACTCGACCCATTCGCCGAGCCGGTCGTCCTCCTGCGCCCCGGCGTCGTCGAGCAGGGCGGTGGCCCGGGCGAGGGCGGTGAGGGCGTTCTCGTACTCCCCCGCGTAGGCGTTGATCCGCCCGTGCTCGTAGGCGAGCGCGGTCTCCAGGGACCGGCCCTGCGCGCGGTACCCGGCCGCGCGCGCCTCGTCCGCGACCCGCTCGGCGTCCGCGAGCAGGGCGCGGGCTCCGGGCAGGCCCTCCTGGCCGAGCTGCTTGGCCTGGAGGCGGGCGACCTCGCGCAGGTTGTTGCTGAGCTGCTCGAAGCGCGGCGCCCGCGCGTGGGCGGCGAGCGCCTGGCCGACGGCCTCGCGGGCCGCGTCGAACTCGCCGGATTCCGCGAGCAGGACGGCCGTCTCGCCCGCGATCATCGCGTGGCTGCCGGGGTCGTCGTCCCAGCGTGCCGATTCGGCCGCGAGCGTGGCGAACTCGGTGGTGGCCGCCTTGAGATCGCCGCCCGCGTGCAGGGCGCGGGCGCGGGTCAGCCGCAGTTGCGCGGTGAGCCGGTCGTCCAGTTCCCCGTCGGCGACGTCCGGTTCGGCGAGGACGGAGTCGAGCAGGGCGATGGCGTCCTCGACGCGTTC
Source organism: Streptomyces sp. NPDC050418 (assembly GCF_044458745.1). Lineage (NCBI taxonomy): Bacteria > Bacillati > Actinomycetota > Actinomycetes > Kitasatosporales > Streptomycetaceae > Streptomyces > Streptomyces sp. NPDC050418. The sequence goes on along the minus strand of NZ_JBITIG010000009.1, from coordinate 117,273 downwards.
GAGGTCGACGCTGAGCTGGGCGGCGTTGCTGTACGCGCAGAAGCCGTCGATGCGGCTGCCGTGGCGCAGGTGGTGCTCCGCGGCGCGGGTCAGGTGGCGCAGCGCCTCGTCGGTCCGGCCCAGGTGCATGCAGGCATCGGCCAGGTCGGCGTGCGTGCGGCCGAGGTCGTTGGCGTCCGCGGGCCAGTCGGCGGCGCAGCGCAGGGACTCGGTGAGGTCGGTGTACGCGCTCTGCGCGTCCTGCAGGCCGAGGTGGAGGCGGCCGCGCAGGCCCAGGGCGCGCGGCAGGTGCCAGGCGGGTCCCGCGGTCCGCAGCGTGGGCAGCAGCGCGTCGACCGCCGTGACCGCCTCGGGCAGCTTGCCGGCCAGCGCGTGCACGGTGGCGCGCAACAGGGCCGCACCCGCGCTCTGCTGGACGAGGCCGTGCCGGTCGGCGAACTCCTGCAGCAGATCGTGCTCGGCGTACGCCGGGGCGATGTGCTCCTCGCTGCGCGTCGCCTGGAGCCGGATCCCGTACGCGGAGGCGCGCAGCCGCAGCAGCCGTGCTTCCTGGTACGGGGTGAGACCCGGGGTCTCCTGGTGGAGCCGGACGAGGCCGGCGTACGCGGCGTTCAGCGCGTCGACGTGCGCGGCCGTGTCGCCGTCGTCCGGTCCGCCGGCCTGTTCCGCGCCCACGGCCTCGGCGCCGGCGAGCAGGGCGCAGCCCCGGGACACGGCGGCGTGGCCCGGCAGTCCGGCGTCCTCGTAGAGGCCGGCCGCCTCTTCGTGCAGGCTCGCCGCCTCCGCGTACTCGTCCTTCTCGCGGGCCCCGTACGCCTCGTCGGTCAGCAGGTCCGCGCGCAGCTGGAGGAACGTGCCGACGGCCGGGTCCTCGGGGTGGCGGTAGTCGCGGGCGGCGGTCAGGACGCGCAGCCGGGCCCAGCAGGCGGTGTCGTCCGGGTGCCCGATCTCGTCCAGTTCCCGTGCCTTGAGGATGAGTTCGGGCAGCGCTTCGGGGACGCTGGCGGTGGGCCGGGCGGCCGTGGCGGGCGCCGCGGGGGCGACGGATCCGGCGGCGGGTGCGGGCAGGGCGGCCGCGGCCACGTCGTCGAGGGCGCGCGGGCGCAGGGTCAGCTCCAGCGCGTCGAGCAGCGGGGCGCGGTCGAGGCGGGCGCGGCGGTAGGCGCTCTGCGTCGCGGTGCCGTTGCGGCTGTCGAAGCGGGCGGCGAGCTCGTCGGCGCGGGTGGCGATCTCGGCGCGCAGGCTCGTGACGGTCCAGGTACGGCCCGCGTACCCGGGGGCGTTGAGCTCACCGTGGCCGAGGAGTTCGACGCGCCGGAGCAGGACCTCCACGCCCGTGAGGAAGTCGAGGAGCTCGGACGGGGAGTCCACCTCCTCGAACAGGGTCCGGTTCTCGGCGAGGAGCTCCAGACCGCGCGCCTCGTTGCCGGTCAGTGCGCAGAACTCCAGGTGGCGGCCGACCTCCCCGGCCATGGAGGCCGTGCGGCGGCAGGCGCGGTAGCCGGCGAGGTGCAGTTCGCGGGCCCGGTCCTGCTGCCCCGTCCGTACGAGGGGGAGCAGAGCGTACGACATGGAGCGGGCCGGCTCCTCCTGGCAGGAGCCCTGCCCGGCGAGCACGGGCTCCCAGATGTCCAGGGCACGCCGGTCCTCGCCCTTGTCGAGGTGGTACCGGGCCCGCCCGCTGGTCTCGCAGGACTCGCAGTCGCTGTACTGGACGCGGGTGCGGCTCGCCCACAGGTCGTAGGCGGTGTCGGTGTCCTCGCCGGTGTGCGTGGCCAGCCAGTACGCCTGTCCGTAGTACGGCTGGAGACCGATCCCGGCCTTGGTGTACCGGTCGCGCATCTCCGCGAGCCACTGCCGCAGGGTGGCGAGGGGGATCTCGGGAAGGGCGACGAGCGCGTTGGCCACCCACTTGAAGCGCCAGAAGAGCTGGGCCTTCGCCCGCTCGTCGAACACGTCGGGCTTCTCGTCGTAGAGATTGAGCAGCCGGGCGAAGACGACGGGGGACTTACGGGGTTCGGAGCCGTATGTGTACGCCTCCTGCAGTTCGAGCAGGGCGTCGATCAGTACGGCCGGGTCGTCGAACTGCTCGGCCAGGTCGGCGAGTTCCTCGGCCGTGACCGTGCGCGTGCGCCCGTAGGGGCGCTGGTCGTTCTCCCGGAGCGCGTCGTAGAGCGCGTCGATCGTCTGGGGCAGGGGTGCAGTCGGCATCGTCAGCTGTCCTTGCGCAGGGCGTGGGCGAGGAGGTCGAGGAAGGAGCGGTTGATCAGGCTCGATTCGGAGGGCCGGAGCGGGCGCCGCGAAAGGAGGGCCGCCTGCCCGTAGAGGGCTTCGGCGCTGGTGCGGGCGAGCTCGGGCTCCTCGATGGCCACGGCCGTGCGGACCAGCGGGTTGAGCTGGTTGAGGATCAGCTGGGCGCGCGGGGCCTCCTGGCGCAGATGGCCGAGGATGCCGCCCCACAGGCCACCGTCCTGCTCGCGGGCGAGCTGGGAGCGGGTGCGCTCGTGGCGGGCCTCGCGGCTGTCGACGAGCAGGGCGGGGGCCGAGGCCGGCTGGAAACTGCGCAGGGCGACATCGCAGTCGAAGACGGCGAGGGCGTCGCGGGCGCGGGCGAGGTAGGCCGCGGCGGCCATCTCCGTCTCCCGGTCGACGGGGTCGAGGTGCGCGGTCAGCGTCTCCGGGTCGAGGTCGGCGACGGTCACCTCGGGCCGGACCTCGGGCAGCCGGTGGACCAGGTCGCGGTCGTACGTGTAGCCGCCGTTGACGACGCCGAGTCCGGCGGCCGAGGCGATCGCGGCGACCTGCCGGAACTCCTCGACGCTGGACGTGACGAGCACGGTGCGGTGGCTGCGGGCGAACTCGTCGAGGGTGGCGTGCCCGTCGGTGGTCTCGAACGGCAGCCAGGGAAGCAGCATCCGCAGGATCTCGTCGTCGTGCACGGCGAGGGATTTCACGGCCAGGTGGTGGACCTGCAGGAAGCGGCCGAGCAGCTCCGGGTCGCTGGCGGCGGCCCGTGCGATCCACTCGCGCAGCCGGTCGGCGAGTGCGTCGCGTACGGCGGCGAGGGTGTCGTCCTCGTACAGCGCCTCGCGGGAGGCCGTCGGGCGCAGGCTCTCGGCGTCGACGACGCAGCGCACGAAGAACGCCCAGTCGGGCAGGATCTCGGGGGCCTGCTCGGAGAGCAGCATGCCCTTGACGTGCACGCGATGCCCGTGGCGGCGGCCGCTCGGGACGGCGTCCGGCAGGATGCAGGCGATGCCCTTCAACCCGACGGCGGGCAGGTCGAGTTCGATGGTGTCGAGCGGCTTGAAGCCGAAGACCTCCTCGCCGTACGCGGCGAGGGCGCGGTGGCGGGCGCCCGGCGTGGGGTGGGTCTGCGACCAGGGGGCGGGCTCGGGGTTGACGGCGGCGGGCGCGCCCGGCGCTCCGTCGTCGAAGGTCACCGGGTGGCGCAGGAGCGAGCCGAAGTGCCGGGCCAGGGAGTGCACCCGCTCGGGGCGGGTCCATTCGGCGGCGTCGGCGCGGGGCGTCAGGGTCACGGTGGTGCCGGGCCGCGGGCGGGCCGAGGCCGGGAGCGTACGGACCGTGTAGCTGCCGTCGCCGCGGCCGCGCCACTCCACGGCCGGGGCGTCCGGCGTACGGGCGCTGCGGCTGACGACGTGGATCTCGTCGGCGACGAGGAAGCAGGAGAGCAGACCGATGCCGAACTGGCCGATGAAGTCGGCGCGTTGCTCGGCGATCTTCTCGGCGCGCTTGCTGGAGCGGCCGATGGTGGCGAGGAAGGTGTGCACGTCGGCCTCGGTGAGACCGACGCCGTCGTCCTCGACGCGGACGACCGAGCCGTCCGCGAACACCCGGATGCCGAACGTGCCGTGCGGCTCCAGGGCGTGCCGGGCGGTGAGGGCGTCCACGGCGTTCTGCAGGAGTTCGCGCAGGTAGACGCGAGGGCTGGAGTAGAGGTGGTGGGACAGGAGGTCGACCAGGCCGCGCAGGTCGACCTGGAAGGTGCGGTCGGTGGCGGGGGTGCTGTCGCGCTGGGGCATGAGGCAGTCCGAGGGTGAAGAGGGGTGACGGGAGGGGTGGGGCGCGGGCCGGCGGAGGCGAGGACGGGAGGCGGTGGGGCGGGCCGCGGAGGGCGGACGGCGGGATGCGGTCCGCCGGGCCTTGTTCCGCGGTGCCGGGACCGGCCGGTGGCTCAGAAGGCCTTGCGGAAGCGCGCGTACGCCTTCTCCGGGTTGGCCATGAACGTCCAGGGCCACTCGGTGTACACGCCGTCCAGCTCGCGGAAGACGTTCGAGGCCGTGCTGCTGCCGGCCAGCGAGAGGGCCATCGCGAAGATGTTGTAGTCGCCCTGCCAGCCGAGCCGGCGCTCGTACGCGTGGTGCAGGATGCTGCGCTCGGCCGCGGTCCGCAGCTCGGTGCGGATCCGCGGGTCCTGCAGGCAGTCGCCGTCGTCCGACTCCACCCACTGCTCGACGTACGCCATGGCGACCACACAGCCGAGGCGGTGCCCGTCGGGCGCGGCCGCGAAGGCCCGGCGGGCGAAGTCCAGGGCCTGGCCCGGCTTTCCGCCCCAGCGGGGCTGCAGATGGCCCACCCATTCCAGGTGCACGTCGACGTCGAGCGGGTCACGGCGCAGACCGGCCGCGAGCCGGGCCTCCTGGATGCCGTCGTCGAGGGACATGCCCCGGCCGGAGGTCAGCAGATGGCGCCAGGGCGTGACCCAGCCGGGCCGCAGTTCCGCGGCTTCGAGCAGGTGCTCCTCGGCGATCCGCAGCCGCGCGTAGAACGTCTGCCACTGCTCGCGCGACACGTCCTTGGCGTAGGCGGAGGTGCGGGCGTCCCAGCCCCACTGGATGTGGCGGGCGCCCGAGATGAGGAGCGCGGTCGCCCGGTGCTCCTTGTCCTCGTCGGCGGCCCGGACGATCCACTCCTCGACGCCGTCGATGGCGGCGATCTGCCCGAGCACGGCCTGCTGGTGGCCGAGATCGAAGGGTGCGAGGCCCGCCTTCAGACCGGCCCAGTCCCCCGCGTCGGCGGCCTCCACGAGGGCGAGCACCCGCGGGTCGCCGAGCGCCCGCAGGGTGCGGACCCCGTGCTTCCCCTTGACCGGGGCGAGGACCTGCGCATCCCCCGCCGGTCCGCCCTCACCCCTGCCGAACAACTTCCCCAGCATGCCGCGCCCTCCCCAGGTACCGCGTGATCGTCCGCGCAGCATAAGCGGGGGGTACGACAGTGCGTCCATAGGGTATCCGCGGAAACTCCACAAGGGAGCCGGGCCGTTCCGCGGCCGGTCAGCGCCAGTAGCCGGTGAAGGTCACGGCGTCCTTGGCGAACCCGCGCTCCCCCACCAGATGCCGCCGCGTCTCCGTCGCCAGCCTGCGTCCGCCGGCCACCCACGCGTACCCGGGTCCGTCCGGCAGCGCGGCCGCCTTCACCTCGGCGAGCACGCCCTCGCCGGAGGGCGCGCCGTCCTTGCGCACGACCCAGTGCAGGGTGGTGGTGTCGGGCACGTCGAGCTGCTGCACGTCGTCCTCGTGCGGGACCTCGATATAGGCGTGTACGGGGACATCGCCCCCGGCCGTGGACGCGATGATCCCCGCGATGGCCGGGAGAGCCGTCTCGTCGCCGACCAGCAGGTGGACCCGGGCCGTCGTCGGCGGGACGAAGGTGATCCCCTCGTCGAGGATGCCCACCTCGTCCTCCGGGGAGCCGTCCCGCGCCCAGGCGGAGGCGGGGCCGAGGGAGCCGTCGGCGGACTCGTGCAGGGCGAAGTCGACGTCGATCTCCGGGCCGTTGCTGTGCAGGCCCTGCGAACGGTGGGAGCGGACCGTGTAGTTGCGGCCGACGGGCCGGGTGCCCTTGGACATCAGCATGTACTCGGCCACCCACAGGCCGCCGGTGCGGGTGGGCAGGCGCAGGCCGCGCTCGGACGGCAGGAAGAGGCGGAACCACTGGTCGTACCCCATGGGCGCGAAGGCGCGCAGGGCGTCGCCGCCGAGCGTGACCCGGACGAATCCCGGGCTGATCCGCTCGCGTGCGACGCCTCGCACGACGAGGAAGTCCCGCTGTTCCGGCTTGAGATACTTCCCGCCCTTGGCCACCGCGCCCACCCCTCACCTCGTAAAGTTAGGTAACCCTAACAAGAGCGGTGACCGGCCGGTAGCCCTTGGATGCGAGGAGGGCCGGCCCGCAGTGCGGACCGGCCCTCCTCACCCGCGAAGCGCGGTGATCAGCCGGTGATCAGTCGTCCAGCGTCAGCCGCTGCACGCCGCCTTCGTTCGTGCCGGCGTACAGGGCCTTGCCCGACGGGTCCACCGCGAGCGAGAGCACGTCGGTGTTCTGCATGCCGCGGGCCACGCTCTTCCAGGTGCGGCCGCCGTTCTCGGACGTGAGGACGCCCCGGCCTCCGAACGGGAAGCCCCAGTCCCAGCGGCTCTGCGTACCGGCGTACAGGGTGTCGCCGACCTTGACGATCTCCGAGACCTTCATGCGCAGGCCGCCCGAGTCACCGGTGCGGAAGGTCTTCCCGCCGTCGGTGGAGTACCGCAGCTCCTGGCCGCCCGCGACGATCCGCGAACCGTCGAGGAGCAGCGAGGTGGTCTCCTTGCCGTCCACCTCGGTGAGGGTGCGGCCGCCGTCGTCGGAGTACCACAGGCCGAGCGCGCCGCCCAGCCACAGCCGGTCGGAGCCGGGCTTCTTGGCGAGGGCCCCGATGAACAGCTTGTGGTTGTACGAGCGCCACTTGGCGCCGCCGTCGGTGGTGACGTACACCCCGCCGTCGGCCCGGTTCGCGTAGCCGACGGTGACCTTGTCGGGGTTCTCCGGGTCGATCATCAGCGAGGTGAGGGTGCCGTCGAGGCGGCCCCGCTCCTCCCAGGTCTTCCCGCCGTCGGTGCTCTTCTGCAGGAGGCTGCCGCCGAACTGGCTGGCGAACACCCGCCATACGACGGAGGAGTCCTTGGCGTACGACTCGATGAACGGGATGTCCGTACCGATCGAGCCCTCGTTCTCCCCGGCGCCCCAGTCAGGCCCGGCCACCGGCAGTTCGGTGCGGTACTGGCCGTGCGTGCTGCCCGCGAGGAGCGCGCCGTCGGAGTAGGCGAGCGAGGGGATGCTCGCCCCCTGGACGCCGATCCGGTCCGGCGCGCCGTCCTCGGCGCCGCGCAGGATGCCGGAGGAGGAGGCCTCCATGGTGTACGAACCGTCCGCCCAGCGGTCGAAGTCGCCGATCACGGAACCGCCGTTGGGCTGCGGGGTCTCGGTCCAGGTGCGGCCCGCGTCCTTGCTGAGGTAGATCGTGCGGGCATCGTCGTGCAGGATCTCTCCGCCGGACAGGGAGACCGAACCGTTCGGGCGGTGGCCCGTGTTGCGCCAGTTCCGGCCGCCGTCCTCGCTCACGTACAGGCCGGAGGCGCCGCCCTGCACCTGGACGGTGACGAGTTCGTCGCTGACGTCGTAGCCGAACAGCGCCTGATTGGCCTCGGCCGCGTACACCTTCTCGGCCGGCTTCGGCGAACCGGTGACGAAGTCACGGATCACGTAGATGTTCTTGCCGTGCCAGCCGTAGAGGTCGTCACCGCCGATCTGCACCGCGGTGATGTAGTCCGTGCCGAAGCCGAGGTCCTCGACCTGCCACGTCTTGCCCTTGTCGCGGCTGACCGTGTGCCGTCCCATGATGTCGGTGGCGACGAAGACGTTCTGCCCGGTGTCGGTGATCAGGTCCTCGTACGGGGCTTCTGGCGCACCGGACTTGGTCCAGGTGCGGCCGTTGTCGCGGGTCTCCATGATCATGCCGCCGTTGCGGACGGGCGGGTGCACGGAGTAGACGGACAGCCACCAGTGCTCGGCGTCGTCCTTGTCGACCACGATGACCGGGGGCCGCTTCACGCCGCCGAACGGCAGCCGGGTGCGCTGCTTCCAGGTCTTGCCCTTGTCGGTGGTGACCCAGGCGCCGCCGATGGTGCCGTTGGAGACCACCGCCTGGCCGGGGGCGGACGGTGCGAGGGTGAGCTGTCCGCCGTCGCTGTACGGGCCCACCGGCGACCAGTTACTGCTGTGCTCGCCCTCCGGGGTGACCTCGAAGGCGCCCTCGCCGTAGGTGTCGCTGCCGTAGGCGGTACGGCCCTCGACGCTCAGCTCGTACGTGCCGGGGCGAAGGTCCTTGAACGCGGCCTCGTAGTGCGTGTCCGCGAGGCGCTTCATCTTCACCTCGTACGACCGGCCGTGACGCGGGTCCACGGTCAGCGTCGGGGCGCTCGCGAACGGCGCGTCCGAGTAGGCGTAGACGGTCGCTGTGCCGTCCGACGGGTCGGGAGTGGCCTCGACCGTCACGGGCATCGCGGTCAGCTGGTAGGGGACGGTCATGTCCGGGCCGCGGTCCGGGTCGACGGTGAGGCGGCCGGTGATGTCCTGGTAGCCGGCGGGCCGGTCGGCCTCGACCTCGACGGTGACCTTCTTGCTGCCGCCGGCCGGGATCCGGACGGACGAGGGCGAGACCTCGGCCTGACCGTCGCCCTTCACGCGGGCTTCGAGGGTGCGCTTGCTGTTGTTGTGGAGCGTGACCGTACGGCGCTCCTCGACCTCGTCGTCCTCGGTGAGGTCGGGGTGGCCGAAGGCCAGGGTCGCCGGGGACGCGGTGAGCGTCGCGTCGGCGGCCGCCTCCGTGTCCAGGCGTCCGGCGCCCTGCGCGGTGATCTCCGCACCGGCCAGCGGCTTCGCGCTGCCGGTCAGCTCGTCGCGCAGCTGCGCGGCGGGCTTCTCCGGGTGCAGCTGACGCAGCAGCGCGGCCGAACCGGCCACGAGCGGGGTCGCCATCGACGTACCCGAGAGCCGGAAGTACCCGCTCTCCACAAGGGACTTGGGCACAGTGGAGCGGATCTCCACGCCGGGCGCCACGATCTCCGGCTCCAGGCCGAAGCGCGGGCTCGGGCCGCGCGAGGAGAAGGAGGCGATCTGGTCGCTGGAGTCGGTGGAGCTGATGGTGATCTCGGTGTCGGTGCCCGCCAGCGTGGCGAGCTCCTTGCCGGTCAGCGCGTCCACCCCGAGGATCGGCAGCTTGTCCATGCGCCAGTGGTCGGTGCCGAGGGTGCCGCTGGTGGGCGCCACGCGCGCCTCGCCCTTGCGGTCCTGCTCCGGCTCCTCGGCCTGCTCACGGCCGTGCTCGGCGGCCACCGGGCCGCTGTCCGAGGTCACTCCGCCGATGACGGCGAGGGCGCCGCGCTTCTCGGCCTCCGCGTAGAACTCCTGCTCGAAGTCGGTGACTCCGTCCTCCTCGGTGCGGCCGGGCGGCATCGCGTAGAGCAGCACCTTGCCCTTGACGTCGCCGGCCCGCTCCCAGTCCGCGGGCTCGCCCCAGCCGAGGTCGACGACCTTGCCGGTGCCCGCCTCGGCGGGACCGTAGGCGGTCATCAGGCCCGGGTACGTCTGGATCTCGTCCTTGCCGACGGCGGCGTGCGGCACGCGCGTACGGGAGGTGGAGGCGCCGACGGTCAGGACGCCGTCCGCGGAACCGGGCGAGCCGATCGCGTACTGCGCACCGTCGTTGCCCGCCGCGGCCACGACGAGGATCCCCGCCTCGGTGGCGGCCGTCGCGGCGAGCCCGACGGGGTCGGTTCCGTCGATGCCTTCGCCGGTCGCGCCGATGCTCATGTTGATGATGTCGGGACGATGCGGGTTGGCCGGGTCGGCGGCGGCCTCGATGGCGGCGATGATGTCGGACATGTCGCCGTAGCCGTCCGCGTTCATCGCCTTGTAGGCAAGAAGCCTGGCGTCCGGCGCGGCGCCGGTGACGCCGCCTTCCTTCGCGGGCTTGGCGGCGACGATGCCGCCGACGTGCGTGCCGTGCCCGTTGTCGTCCATCGGGTCGGCGTCGTCGTTGACGAAGTCGTAGCCGCCGACGACCTTGCAGTCCGCGCCGAGGCAGCCGCCGAGATCCGGGTGGCTGTAGTCGATCCCGGAGTCGATGACGGCGACGGTGACGCCCTTGCCGGTGGCCTTGCGCCCCTTCGCGTCCTCGCGCTGCCAGACCTCGGTGTTGCCCACGAGCCGATTCGCGTCAGCCATCGTGATCTTCATCTTCGTGTCCGGCACGACGGCCTTGACGCCCGGCAGCTTCTTGAGCGCCGCGACGTCCGCCGCATCGACGGTCATCGCGACGGCGTTGACCAGCAGTCCGAGCCTGCGTACGGACTTGCCCTCGACACCGGCGCTCCCGGCCCGCCCGAGGAAGTCCTTCTGCCGCTTCGCGATCCCGGCCTTCTCGGCCTTCACCTCGGCGACGGACGCGTCCTCGGCCTTCCCGGCAGGCGCCTGCATCGCGGAGGCACCGTCAAGCATGACGATGACCTTCTGCTTGCCGGTGCCGGCGGCGACGGACGGCTCTGCGGATGGCGCTGCGGCGGCGGTCACGGACGGCACCGATGTGAGCAGCCCGCCGAGCACCGCGGCCGACAGGCCTATGTGCACAGTTCTTCGATTCACGTACCCCATGGGGATGCACACTCGCCCCGAACCACTGCGGCGGACAACGGGGTGGGGTGACCCACCCGTGCCGGTGGCATGGTTGGGCCAGAGGTCAGGTGGGCTGCACCTGTCGCCACCGCGTCAGCGCGTTCCGGGGCCGGCTCCGTCGGGCGGCAAGGCCCATTCAGGGCTGTTGACCATGTGCCATTCGCTGCCGGAGTCCGCCGGGATGCCGGCGTCCGGCGGCAAGGTGCCCAGGAGGAAGTCGCCGACGGAGGACTCGGTCAGGTAGTCGAGGCCCAGAACGCGGGCGGACAGGTCGGCGTCGCCGTTGCCGAGTCCGCAGGGCGCCAGGTTCATGGCCGTGGCCACCAAGTACATGGTCTGGTAGAGGACTCCGGTGTGGCGCAGGGTCGTCGCATACGCCATGGCCCGGTACTTCCACGCCATCCGCTGGAACCGCGAGGTCACGGTGAACAGCACATCGGGGTGCACCTCGAAGCCGGCCGAGCGTGACGCGACGCCGAGCATCGCCCGCCGGTCGGCTTCCGCTTCGTTGACGAGGACGAGGCGGTGTGCGTACGAGTCGTAGAAGTAGATGCCGGGTGTGAGGCCTTCGCAGCGCAGGACGGTGGCATACAGCTCGAGCTCGTAGAGGGAGCCGCCGCTCGGGTAGGGCCGCGAGACGATCTCGTCGCCTTCGGCGGCGGGCGTGTGATGCACGCGGATGCGCTGGACCCGGTAGAGGAATTCCCCCAACTCGTCGGCGGTCATGGCCCGTTCGCCGAAGGTGCGGCGGGTGCGCCGGGTTTCGATGGCCGCGGTGAGGGACGGGTCCTTGCGGTCCAGGTCCGCACGCCGCGGACGGTGCAGTGGGACCGTGCGGCCCTCGGGCACGGGTTTGACCGCAGGCTGCGGGTCGATCACACCCCGGTAGGGGTAGACGGCCCCGAAGGCCGCGTCGTACCGGCCGGAACGGACGCGCGAGTGGAAGAGCAGGTCATGGAAGTCCCACTGGCGCAGCCTCGGTTCGGTGTCGGAGGCGAACGAGCCGTCGGGCAGGGCCGGTTCGACAAGCCCGGCGCCGACGAGGTGCGCCAGGGCGTCGAGCGTCTCCGCCTCGCTCAGGCGCGCGGGCTCGCCCGCCTCCGCTGCGGGGACGGGCTGCCCCAGCGCGGCCACCAACTGGCGGGCCGCGGCGTCGAGAAGCACGGCACGGAACTTCGCGAGCGGTGACTCGAGGACGAGCACGCCGTCGCGCGTACGGCAGAGCGCGAACCGCGACAGCCGCACCCGCGTGTCCGCGGCCACCGGAACGGTCCGGTGCCCGGCGTCCGGTGCGGTCGGTTCGAGCCGCAGCACCTCCCTGCGTACCGGCGGCTCCTGGTGGGTGAGAACGCTGTGCGCGAGGAAGAACCCGACCCGTTCCACCACCGCGTCGACCAGTTCGCGTTCCGTGTCGTCGAGCCCTTCGTACAGCTCCTCCTGCGGCAGCGGCCCCTCGGCAAGGCGCTGCAGCACCGTGCGCAGGGCGCCGCGTACGGGCCGCAGGACGAGGCTGCCGCCGGGGCCCCGCAGGTGGACGGCGTCCCCGGCGGCGAACACCGCCTCCGCGTCGGTACGCAGTGTGCGGGCCTTGTGCGCGGGCGGATGCTCGGCCGGCGGGGGGATCATCGGGCCTCCGGGGGGATCGCGGGAACGGGAACGGGAACGGGAACGGCAACGGTGTACGCGCACAGACTCGGCCCTCTCCGCGCTCTCCCGCTACATCTCCGGCTCCCGCAGCCGGCGTCCGGGCCCGTGGGTCCGGCCCGCGATCCGCGCCAGGTGCTCCGCCACCTGCAGGGACTGGTCGTGGTTGAGGCGCGGGTCGCAGGCCGTTTCGTAGCGCAGGGGCAGGTCGGCCTCCGTGACCGGGCCGCCGACGCACTCCGTGACGGCGGTGCCGGTGAGTTCGAGGTGCACGCCGCCCGCGTGGCTGCCCAGGGTGCGGTGGACCGTGAAGAAGCCGTCGAGTTCATCGAGTACGGCGTCGAGATGGCGGGTCTTGTGGCCGTCCGCGGCCCGTACCGTATTGCCGTGCATGGGGTCGCAGACCCATACGGGCCGCAGCCCGGCTGCCATGACCCGCTCCACCAGGGGCGGCAGCACCTCCCGTACGGCGTCGGCGCCCATACGGGCGATCAGGGTGAGGCGGCCGGGATCGCGGTGCGGGTCGAGCAGGCCGGCGAGCGCGAGCACCTCGTCGGGGGTCGTGGCCGGGCCGAGCTTCACACCGACCGGGTTGCGCACCTGGCGCAGGAACTCGATGTGGGCGCCGTCGGTCTGCCGGGTGCGCTCACCGGCCCAGAGCAGATGCCCCGAGGTCGCGTACAGCGCGCCCGTGCGCTCGTCGACGTGGGTCAGGGCGCTCTCGTACTCCAGGATCAGCGCCTCGTGGCTGGTGAACAACTGCCTTGCATCGCCGTCGGATCCGTCGAGGCTGCCGCTCGCGGTGCGCGAGCGCAGGAAGTTCAAGGTGGCGGCCGAATAGTCGTAGACGCGGCCGAGCCTGCGCGGGTCGGGGGTGCGGGCCTGCGCCGTGAAGGCACGGCCGTTGACGGCGTCGCCGCGGTACGCGGGCAGGGCGCGCGTCCCGCGGGTCTCGGTGTCCTCGGAGCGCGGCTTGGCGTACTGTCCCGCGATCCGGCCGACGGTGACGACCGGCCGCCGGACGCCTTCGGCGAGCACCGCGGCCATCTCGCCGAGGGTGCGGAGCTTGCCGTCGAGCCGGTCCGCGGTGACGGCGTCGAAGGTCTCCGCGCAGTCGCCGCCCTGGAGCAGGAACGCCTCTCCGCGGGCGACGGCCGCGAGCCGGGCGCGCAGTGCGTCGCACTCGCGGGCGGTCACCAGGGGTGGCCGGACGGTCAGTTCGTCGGTGACGGCGTGCAGTGCGACGGGGTCGGGCCAGTCGGGCTGCTGTGCCGCCGGCCGTGCGCGCCACGAGTCGGGCCTCGGGTCGGCGGGCAGCACGGCCGGCCGGGCGGCGGCAATGCGGGCGGGGGGCGTCATGGTGGGCCTCGCTCGGGTCGGGCGGCCGTCGGCGGACGGCAGTCGGCGGACAGCAGTCGGCAGTCGGCGGACCGCAGTCGAAGACCCGCTCAGGCTCGGCCCCGGTGCGTGAAAGCCGGTCAAGGCCGACTCGATACGCGGCCCGGTTCAGACGATCTTCATCGTCGCCATCATGCCCATCGCCGAGTGGTCGAGCATGTGGCAGTGGTAGACGTACTCGCCCTGATACCTGTCGAAGGTGGCCTGGAGCCTGACCGTGTCACCGGGCATCAGGACCACCGTGTCCTTCAGCCCCTGCTCGGCGGGCCCGGGCGCCGCCCCGTTGCGCTCCAGGACCCTGAACTGCACCAGGTGCATATGGAAGTTGTGCGGCACCAGCTTGTTGGCGTTGGTGACCGTCCATATCTCGCTGGCTCCGAAGCGGACGCGTGCGTCGACCCGCCCGGGATCGTAGACCTTCTCGTCCATGTACCCCTGCGGATCCGGACGCCCGTCCTCGTCCATCCGCAGCACGATGGCGCGTTCGGCGGTGGGTGCGGGCAGGCGCGGCAGCGTGCGCAGGACGGACGGTACGGACGAGGCGTCGGACGCGGTGCGCACCACGTCGAAGCGCAGCACCTCGCCTATCTCCTCCACGGGTCCGTAGCCGGTGTTCTTCAGGACGATCTGCGTGCCCACCGGGTAGCGCGAGAAGTCGATGACGACGTCGACTCGTTCACCGGAGGACAGATGGACGGACTTGGTGGTGTGCGGCCGCTCCAGGAGTCCGCCGTCGGAGCCGATCTGCACCATGTCGCCGTCGTCGGCCAGGCGCAGTTCGACAAAGCGCATGTTGGAGTGGTTCGCCAGGCGCAGCCGGTAGGAGCGCGCGGCGACCTGGAAGTACGGGTACGGCGCACCGTTGACGAGCAGGGTGTTACGGGCCCGGTCGCCCATCTGGTAGACGAGTTGGCCCGTGCCGGTGTCGAAGTGCGCGTCCCGTATCCCGATCACGACGTCGTACTCACCCTTGGGCAGCGGCAGCGCCTCCTCCGCCTCGTCGGTGAGCAGGTAGCTGCCGTGCAGACCGCGGTAGACGTTCTCGGACTCCAGGTGGTGGGCGTGGTCGTGGTACCAGAGCGAGGCGTGTGCCTGTGTGTTGGGGTACACGCACAGGCGCCGGCCGCCGGGCGCCAGGGTGTCCATCGGGGCGCCGTCGTATTCCGGAGGCAGCTCACCGCCGTGCAGATGGACGGAGGTGTCCACGTCCAGGGAGTTGATCTGGCGGACGACCACGGGCCGGCCGCGCCGGGCCTTGATGGTCGGTCCGGGGAACTGGCCGTTGAAGGTGCGCAGTTCGGTCCGCAGTCCCGGCAGGATCTCCTTGCTCGCGGTCCGCATGGTGACCGTGTAGAGGTCCACACCCCCCATGGTGGAGTCCGGCTTGAGCACCGGCACCCGGGGCATCGCGGTCGCGAACCGCGGCACCGCGGCGGCGGCCGGGCCCGCGGCGGGCCGCTCCGCGGGCTGAGCGGCGGCGTGCAGCACGGGGAGCAGCGAACCCCCTGTGAGCCCCACACCCGTGGCAGCAAGTCCGGTGCCGAGCACGCGGCGTCGGGTGACCATCGTTCCTCCTGGATACGCGAATGCCCTGCTCCGTCGCCGGGGCGGCGGGAGAGCGGTGAGCGGCGGTGCGGGGCCGAGTGCAACAGCGCCTCCTCGCGGGCCGCTCAAGCCGTCCTCGAGCGCAACTCGCTTTCCTGGAAAGGAACTTCACTACCCTGGACACTATGTGGGTTATCGGAGGTATCGGGGCTTTCGTCGTGATTGTGCTGCCGGCGCTGGTCGGGCGGCGGCTGCTCGGCATGGACGCCGGTGTGCTGCGGGTGCTGCTCGCCGCGCTGGTCGGCGTCGCCGTGTCCGGCGCGCTGATCGGCCCCGGACTGCAGAGCCCCGGAAGCGGCGTGGTGCTCCTCACGCTGATGCTCGGGGTCGGACTGCTGACCGCGATGGTCTGCCTGTTCGTCCTCGACCTCCTCGTGCCGCCGCTGCGGATCCGCCCGCTGGCCTGGGCACGGGCGGTGCGCGGCCGGATGGCGCGGGCCCGCCGCTACTCGCAGATCGTCTCGATCCTCGGCCGGCACGGCCTCGGCCCGTACCTCAACGGCCGCGCCAGGAACGGGGACACCCGGCACACGCGGCTCGCCCGTGAGCTGCGCGAGGCGCTGCAGGCGGGCGGCACCACCTTCGTGAAGCTGGGCCAGCTGATGTCCACCCGGCGCGATCTGCTGCCCGAGGCGTACATCACCGAGCTCGGTGAGCTCCAGGACCGGGTGCAGCCCGTGCCCTGGCCGCAGATCGAGTCCGTCCTGACGGAGAGCCTCGGCGCACCGCCGCACGAGGTGTTCGCCGTGTTCGACCGCGAACCGCTCGCCGCGGCCTCCGTCGCGCAGGTGCACGCCGCCGAACTGCGGGACGGCTCCCGGATCATCGTCAAGGTGCGCCGCCCCGGCATCCGCGAGACCGTCGAACGCGACCTGGACATCGTCGCGCGCCTGGCCCGGACCCTGGAGAACCGCACCGAGTGGGGGCGCAGTCTCGGCCTCACCGGCCTGGCCCACGGGTTCGCCGTGGCGCTGCGCGAGGAGCTGGACTTCCAGGTGGAGGCGCGCAATCTGACGGCCGTACGCAAGGCGGCCGAAGCCCGCCGCGACGGCAGCGTCCTGCTGCCCGCTCCGCACGAGGAGCTGAGCGGCGAACAGGTCCTCGTCATGGAACGCATCGACGGCACACCGCTCGGGCAGGCCCGCCCCGACAGTCCCGAGCACGGCGCGGACCTGGCGCGGACGCTGCTCACCGCGCTCCTCGACCAGATCATGTACGACGGGATCTTCCACGCGGACCCGCATCCGGGCAACATCATGCTGCTGCCCGACGGGCGGCCCGCGCTCCTCGACTTCGGCTCGGTGGGCCGTCTCGACGGCGGGCTGCGCTCGGCGATGGCCGAGCTGTTCCTCGCCGTGGACAGCGGCGACCCGGCCGCCCTGCGCGACGCGCTCCTCGAAGTGACCGACCGGCCCGAGGACGTGGACGAACAGCGCCTCCAGCGGGCGCTCGGCCAGTTCAGCGGCCGCCATCTCGGGCGCGGTTCGACCCCGGACGTGCAGATGTTCACCGATCTGTTCCGCCTGGTGGCGGACTTCCGGCTCGCGATCCCGCCGGAGATCGCGGCGGTGTTCCGCGCGCTGGCCACCATGGAGGGCACGCTCGGCCAGATGTCGGCCGGCTTCGACATCCTGGCCGCGTCGCGCTCGTACGCCTCGAAGCGTTTCGCGCGCCAACTGGAGCCCGAGACGGTGCGGGACGCCGCGCGCGACGAACTGCTCACGCTGCTTCCGGTGCTGCGCCGGCTGCCGCGGCGTATCGACCGGATCGGCGGCGCGCTCGAGGAGGGGCGGCTCGCGGTGAATGTGCGGCTGCTCTCGGATCCGCGTGAGCGCCGCGTCATCGGTGAACTGCTCAGCCGGGTCGTGCTGACCGGGCTCGGGATCTTCTTCGGTGTCCTGGGTGTGCAGTTGCTCGGCACCGAGGGCGGCCCCGAGGTCACCGGCACGCTGTCCCTGTACGGTCTGCTCGGCTACCACCTGCTCGTCCTGTCCGCCGCCGTGGTGCTGCGCACGCTGTATGTGCTGACCAGGCCGATTCGCTGAGGGGCGGGCCGGCCCGGTCGCGGGGATGCGCCTCGTCACCCTCGTACGGTCTGCACTTGAGGTGGCCGAGGGCTCGTCAGTTGCGGCAGGACGTCCGCCGGTGTGCCGCGGCGGATGACCCGGCCTGCGGCCATCACCAGGATCTCGTCCATCGCTTCCAGACCTTCCGTGCGATGGGTGACGAGGATCAGGGAGCGGCCCCGGGTCGAGGCGAGCACGTCCGCGAGTACGGCGTCGGCGGTGGCCCGGTCCACGCCCTCGGTGGGTTCGTCGAGCAGCAGCACGGACGGTGCGGCGAGCAGTGCGCGGGCCAGGATCAGCCGTTGCCGCTGGCCGCCGGAGAGCCGGCCGCCGTCGGCGCCGACCACCGTGCCGAGCTGCCCGGGCAGGGTGAGCACCCAGTCGAGAAGGCCCGCGCGGCGCAGTGCGTCGTGCAGTTCGGTGTCGTCCGCGTGCGGCCGGGCGGGCAGCAGGTTGTTGCGTACGGAGGTGTGGAAGACGTGCGCATCCTGCAGGGCGCCGCTGACGGTGCGGCGCAGGACGGCCTCCGGGACCTGGTTCAAGTCGGCTCCGTCAAGGAGCAGTTCACCTCGCTCGACCGCGACGAGCCGGGCGACTGCGGCGAGCAGCGTCGACTTGCCCGCGCCGCTGGCTCCGACGATGGCGACGCGGTGACCGGGCGGCAGGTCCAGGTCCACGCCGCTTACCGCGTAGGGGTCGGTGGGGCGGTGGCGTATGTGGAGGTTGCGGAGGGAGAGGTGGACCGGGGGTGGCGGGTTGAGGGTGCTGTCCGTGAAGTGCCGGTCACTGCCGGTCTGTTCGAGGTTCGGTGCGCTCGTCGGCGCATCCGTGGGTGCGCTCGTCGATGCATCCGCGGGTGCGCTCCTCGGTGCGTCCACGGGGGCCTCTGCGGGTGCCTCTGCCGGCACGTCCAGCAAGGCGCGTACGCGGTGGGCGCTCGCGGGCAGGGACATGAGCTGCTGCGCGGCCGCGGGCAGCGGAGCGAGCACCTCGAAGGAGGCCAGTGCGAGCAGCGGCAGGACCACCTGCCACACGCCGGGCGCCCGGTGCGCGCACACCAGGGTGACCGCGATGACCGTCACCCCCTGCACGACGGTCAGGGCGGCCGTCGCGCACGCGGCCGCCAGCGCCGCGCCGCGGTCGTGCGCGCGCAGGCGGTGAGCGGTGTCCGCGGCCCGGCGCACCTCGCGGCCGGCCGCGCCGAAGGCCCGCAGGTCCGCGGCTCCGTCCAGCAAGTCGACGGTTCTCACGGCGAGTTCGGCGCGGAGCGCGGCTCCGCGGCGTGCGGCACGTGCCGATGCGAGTGCGGTCAGCGCGGGCACGAGGAGGCCGCCGGCGGCCAGGCCGGTGAGCAGGACGAGGGCGGCCGGCGCGGAGACGAGCGCGGCGCAGCCGACCGTCGCGGCCGTGACGGCGAGCGCGGACACGGCCGGCAACAGCACCCGCAGCAGCGCGTCCTGGACCACGTCGACGTCGGCCACGAGCCGGGACACCGCATCCGCGTCGCGGACGGCACGGACGTCGCGGTGGGTGGCGGGGCGCCGGGCCAGTGCGCCGAACACCCTGCCGCGCAGCCTCGCCACCGTGCGCAGCGCCACGTCGTGGCCCGCGAGGCGCTCCCCGTACCGGAAGAGGCCGCGGGTCACGGCCAGGGCCCGTACCGCGACGATGGCCACGGACAGTGCGCCCATCGGGGGCATCTGCGCGGCGCGCGCGATGAGCCAGGCGGCCAGGGTCATCAGCGCCACGGCGCCCAGGTCCGCGGCGAGCGCGAGGCAGGCGGCGGGGAACAGCCGCCAGGGCGAGGCCCCCGCGGTCCGCAGGACGAAGACCAGGTCCCTCACCGCACCGCCTCCCAGGCGCGCACCCGCGCGCCGCGTACGTCGAGCCGCCGGTCGGCGCCTTGGACGAGGCGCTCCCGGTGGGCGACCACGAGGACGGTGCGGCCCGCCATCAGGCTGCGGCTCGCGGTGAGCACCTCCTCCTCGGTGCCCGCGTCGAGCCCCGCGGTGGGTTCGTCGAGCAGGACGAGGGGGGCGTCGCGCAGGAAGGCGCGGGCCAGCGCGATGCGCCGGCGCTGTCCGGCGGAGACGGTGGTGCCGCGCGCGCCGAGCCGGGTCGCGTACCCGTCGGGCAGGGCGGCGATGAAGTCGTGGGCCGCGGCGGCGCGTGCGGCGCGCTCCACCTGTTCGTCGCGGGCGTCGGGGTCGCCGAGGCGGATGTTGCCGGCGACGCTGCGGTCGAAGAGGTGGGGCCGCTGCGGCACCCATGCGGTCTGCCGCAGCCAGGCGTCCGGGTCCAGCGCCGCGAGGTCCTTGCCGTCGACGAGGATCCGGCCGGACTCGGGTCGTACGAGGCCGAGCAGCAGCGCGAGCAGGGTGGACTTGCCCGCGCCGCTGGGGCCGGTCAGGGCGATGTGCTCTCCCGGTTCGACGCCGAACGAGACGTCGCGCAGGACGGGTTCGGGGCGGCCGGGCAGACGGACGGTGACGTGCTCGAAGCGAAGCTGCGGCAGGTGGGTGCGGTGGGCGTCACCGCTCGGTATCCGGGCGTCACGGCTCGCCGTGCCGACGGTGCGGCTCGCGGCGGTTCGCGCGGGGTCGGCGTCGGCTCCCGTACGAGGCGGGCCGGAGGGCGGCGCGGAGTTCTGTGGTGGCCTCGGGACGCTCGGCTCCGGTGGTTTGGCGACGTCTCGCCGTACGCTCGACTCCCCTTCTGAAGCGGATGATTCCTCGCGCGGCGCGCCGACGCCCGCCGGAGCGTCGAGTGACGTCAGCGCTTCCCGCGCCGTCGCCATCCCCTCCGTGCCGGCGTGGAAGCGGCTGCCCAGCGCACGCAGCGGCTGGAACGCCTCCGGCGCGAGGAGCAGCACGGTCAGGCCCGTTGTCAGGTCGAGGGAGCCGCCGAGGAGGCGCAGTCCGACCGGGACCGCGATCAGGGCGATCGACAAGGTGGCCACCGTGTCGAGGACCAGCGTGGACAGAAAGGTGATCCGCAGCGTCCGCAGCGTGGCCCTGCGGTGGGCGTCGGCGACCTCGGCGACGATGCCCTCCTGGGCCGGCGCACGGCCCAGGACGCGCAGCGTGGTCAGCCCGCGCAGCGCGTCGAGGAAGTGTCCGCCCAGGCGCGCGAGCGCCGCCCACTGGCGGGCGGTGGCGTCCCGGGTGTGCAGCCCGACGAGCGCGCCGAACACCGGCACGAGTGGCAGGCTCACCAGCAGGATCAGCGCGCTGACGGGGTCGTGGACCAGCATCGCCACGAGCACCGCGGGCGGTACGAGGCCGGCCACGAGCATCTGCGGCAGATAGCCGACGAGGTAGGGGTCGAGCGCGTCAAGTCCCCTGGTGAGCAGGGTGCTTGTCTCGCCGGCCCGACGGCCGTCCGGGTCGTACGGGCTACGGCGGGCGGCCGCGTCGAGCAGACCGGTCCGCAGCGCGAGCTTGATGTCGGACGCGGCCCGCTGCGCGGCCGTGGCCTGCGCCCAGCCGGCGATGCCGCGGGCCGCGACGGCGGCCGCGGCCCAGGCGACCGCGCCGCCGTCGACCGCGTTCCCCGCGAACACCCCGCCGAGCAGCCGGGCGAGCGCCACGGCCTGGACGACGGTGCCCGCCGCGCCGAGCAGTGCGGCTGCCGTCACGAGCAGCCCGGTAGTGCCGGCGCGCGGGGTCAGGCCGAGCAGCCGACGCCGGATCGCGCGGTCACTGTCCGGATCCGCGGCGGCGCGCCGTCGGGCCGCCCGCCCGCCCGGCGGATCCGCCACCGCACGCCGGCCCGCCATCAGAAGTACACCGGCGAGCGCTCATCCGACTTGGCGCGGAAGGCCCACCACTGCATCGCCTGGAACGCGAGCAGTACGGGCAGGACGAGGAGCACCACGGGTCCGACGACGCCGAGCGTGCCGGGGTCCGCCGCGGCCTCGGCGACCGACAGGTGCTCGGCCGGACCCGCGGTGGCGACCACGGCCTGCGGGAAGTGCGCGGCGCCGATGACCAGGACCGGGGCCAAGGCGGCGAAGCCGCTGACGAGGAAGGCCCGCGGGCTCGCGGCGGACGCGAGCCGTGGCGCCCACAGCAGCGCGCCGACCGCGGCGAGGAACAGCAGCGCGGCGGGCAGCGGGTTGAGCAGGCCGTCGCGTGCGCGGCCGTCCACGAGGACCGCGAGGGCCGTGACCGTGGCGAGCCCGGCCGCCACGGCCGTGAGGCGGCGGGCCAGCTCCGCGGCCCGCACGGCGACGGGTCCGTCGGTGCGCACCGCGAGGAACACGGCCGCGTGCAGCGCGAAGACGGCCACCGCCGTGAGCGCGGAGAGCAGCGGCACCGGGCGCAGCAGCCCGCCCACGTCGATGCCGAGGTGCCCGTCCTCGGCCGGTACGGCGCCGAGCACCGCACCGCCGAGGGCGCCCCACATCAACGCGAGGACCACACACGTCAGGTGGACGAGGGTCTCCCAGCGGCGGCGTGCGCGCGCACCGGACACCCGGCGCCGGAACTGCATCGCCGCCTGCCGCACGAGCAGGGCGGCGACGGCACACACGATCACCGGGTACATGCCGCTGATGACGGTGGACTCGAGGCCGGGGAAGCCGCCGAGGACGATGCCGGCACTGGCGACGAGCCAGACCTCGTTGCCAAGGAAGAACGGACCGGTCGCGGCGGCCACGGTGTGCCGCTCGGCCTCGTCACGGGCCAGCCGGCGGCCGATGATCCCGGTGCCGATGGTGATGCCGTCGAGCAGGAGGTAGCCCGCCAGGAGCAGCCCGAGGAGCGCGTACCAGATGTTGTGCCACACGTTGGACTCCCAGTGTGTTGGCGCCGTCGAAGGGGCGGTCAGAAGGCGGGCGTCGAGGACGAGGAGGAGGACGAGGCGGCCGGCGTGGCGGGGTCGCCTTCCCTGCCGTCCCTGTCCCCGTCGCCCTGGTCCCTGTCGGCCTGGCCGGGGAGGTCCACGGACCGTGCGGCGCTCTCTCCGGGCGAGCGCCCGAGATGCGAGCCGTCAGGTCCGCGCTTGGCGAACCGGATGAGCAACGTCCAGTCCACGACCAGGAGTACGACGACCAGGAGGCCGAAGACGAGCAGCGAGCTCAGGACGGCGCCATAGGAGAGCCCGGGTGTCACCGCGTCCTCGGTCTTCAGGAGGCCGTACACCGCCCAGGGCTGGCGCCCCACCTCGCGGAAGATCCAGCCGGAGATGTTCGACAGGTAGGGCAGGAAGACGGCGGCGGTGAGCAGCCACAGCAGGACCCTGCGGCGGATCAGGTTCCGCCGGAACATGAAGAGCGCCGCGATGACGACGACGAGCATCATGAACAGCGCCGGGATGATCATGACGAATTCCGCGGTCTGCGCGAACCCGGGGGCGAAGTAGTTCCCCGGCCCGAACTGCTGGGTGAACTGGTCGGCCAACGCCTGGGCCCGGTCCGAGCGTTCACCGTATTTCGTGGGCGTCTGCTTCACCGAGTAGCCGATCTGCAGACCGCCGAGCGCGGCGGTCGCCAGGACGAGCACGGGCGTGAGGGGCAGGGCCAGCTTCATCGACGACCAGAAGAATTCCTCGTGGCCTGTGCGCCGGCGCAGATGCCAGGCGCTCACGGCGATGATGAAGAAGGATCCGGTGACGACGGACGCCGCGACGATGTGGAAGGACGCGGACAGCGCGTTGGAATTGGTGAGCAGTTCCGTGAAGTCGGTGAGCCGGATCTCGCCGTCCTTCTTCTCGTATCCCACCGGATGGTTGAGGAAGCCGTTGGCCGTGAGGACGAAGAAGACCGAGGAGTACGCCGTGAGCGCCACCAGCCAGAGCATCACGGTGTGCAGGACCCGGCCCATCCGGTTCCAGCCGAAGATCCACAGCCCGAGGAAGGTGGACTCGGCGAAGAACGCGACGAGGGTCTCGATGGCCAGCGGGGCTCCGAAGACGTTCCCGACGAAGTGCGTCAGGCCGCTCCAGGTGAGTCCGAACTGGAACTCCATCACGATGCCCGTGCCGATACCCAGGGCGTAGTTGATGACGTAGAGCTGGCCCCAGAAGCGCGTCTGCCGCCGGTGCGCTTCCTTGCCGGTGATCGCCCACCTGGTCTGCATCACCACGAGGTAGGTGACGAGGCCGAGCGTGAGCGCGACGAACAGGAAGTGCGCGATGGCGGTGATGGCGAATTGGAGCCGTGCGAGTACGAGCACGTCGTCCACGGTGGTTCCCCTCGTTCGGCCTGCGGGCCGGATGTCGGTTGGTGTCCTGCGGGCCGGATGTCGTGTGGTGTCCTGCGGTCCGGAGCGGTGGCAGACGGCCCTTCCACTCCAGCCGACGCCGGTCGCGTGCCGCTCGCGCCGTGCTTGACCGCCGCTTGAGTGCCGCGGTGTCCGGGGCGGCGGTCGCCGCCCCGGATCCGCGGGTCAGAGGTGTCCTGAGTAGGTGAGTCCGTCGTGCTCGAACGCTGTTTCGTCGGTGTAGACGAGGTCGAGGTAGCGCTCGCCGCGGTCGGCGAGGAGGGTCAGGACCCGGCTGGGTCGCGGGAGTTCGGGCATGAGTTCCTCGACCGCGGCCACCACCGAGCCGGACGAGCCGCCGGCGAAGATCGCCTCATGGCGCAGCAGCCGGTGGCAGCCGTGGATGGCGGTGGCGTCGTCGATGTGCACCACCTGGTCGATCTCGGCGGGTGTGAGCAGCTCGGGCACCCGGCTCGATCCGACGCCGGGCAGCATCCGCGGCCCGGGCGGTGTGCCGAAGATGACCGAACCGACGGCGTCGACGGCCACGACCTTCAGCGCGGGCCAGGTGCGGCGCAGTCCGCGGGCGAGGCCGTGCAGAGTGCCTGCGGTGCTGACGGCGGCCACCAGGACGTCGACGGGCTCGGGGCAGTCGGCGATGACCTCACGGGCGGTGGTGGCCGCGTGGGTCTCCCAGTTGAGGTGGTTGGCGTACTGGTTGATCCATACCGCGTCCGGGTCGTCGGCCAGGAGATCCTGGACCCGGGCGAGGCGGGTGTGCAGATAGCCGCCCGCCGCGTCGCGTTCGTCCACCATCTCGATACCGGCGCCGAACTGGCGGAGTATCCGCAGGTTGGTACGGGAGGCGTTGGGGTCGACCACCGCGGTGAAGCGCAGACCGTAGCGGACCGCGACCATGGCGAGCGCCACGCCGAAGTTGCCCGAGGTGCTCTCGACGATGCGGGTGCCGGGGCGGATCATCCCGTCCCTGATGCCCCGCTCCACGATGTAGCGCGCGGAGCGGTCCTTGACGCTGCCGCCGGGGTTGAGCATTTCGAGCTTCGCGAGTACCTCGACGCCCGGTTCGGGGAAGAGGCGGCCGAGCCGGACCAGCGGGGTGCCGCCGATGCAGTCGGTGATGGAGTCATGGATCACGTCGGCTCCTGTCGCACGGAAGGGGTTGCCTGCGGCCGGGCGCCGAACAGGGCGCGGCAGGCGTCGAGTCCGTGGCAGGACACGCGGACGCCGGCGGCCGGGCTCAGCTCCCACTGCGGGGCATCGATGCGCCAGCGGGTGAGCACCGCCGCCTCGCCCTTGCGGGACTGCACCTCGATGCCGTCCGGCTGGTAGCCGAGCTTCTTGTTGACGGCGAGTGCGGCGGCGTTGTCCTCGTACACGGCGGATGTGGCGTACTTGGCGCCGAGCCCGGCGAAGGCGAGGTGGAGCGCGGCGGCGCGCATCTCGGTGCCGAGGCCCTGGCGGTGCTTGTCGCGGACCAGCCAGCTCTCGGTGGCGGCCTCCCCCAACTGCGGGAAGCCGCGCGCCTGCAGGCCCTGCACGCCGACGGGACGGCCGTCGAGGAGGGCCACGAGGCCGAGGTTCCAGTAGTCGGGGCGGCTCAGTGCCAGACCCTTCCACAGGTACTGCATGACCCGGCCGGCCGCCGCCCTCGGCGGTACGTCGCTCCAGGCGCCGGGGAAGGGTGAGTGGCCGGGGTCGTGGATGCCGTGGGCCGCGACGTTCTCCGCGAGCGCGAGCAGGTCGTGCTCGTCGGGTACGCGCAGTTCGAGACGGGGAGTGGTCAGCCGGAGGCCGAACTGGGGTGCCCAGGCCGCGAGGGCGGCCCGGCGCCGGTCTGCCGGTCCGGCCGGGGGTCCGGGGGTTGTCTCCCGGGAGAATGCAGCAGCGTTGTTCTCAGCCATGGGGGAATGCTCCGAGGGCGTTCTCAACGAGTGGTGGAAGAGGTCTCGACGTGCGCACGGGGCCGCCGGTGCGGGGCGCGTTCCGCTCGGGCCGGGGACTTCAGCCGTACGAGAGCGATGACCAGACCGGTCAGGATCGTCACCGGCCACAGGACGTCGGGGACGGCTCCGGCGATGCCGCCGAGGCCGAGCAGCACGAACGCCGCGGCGCTCAGCCGCCGCAGCCCGGACGGTCCCGCCGCGGGCACGGCGAACAGCACACCGGCCGCGAACACGGCCCCGCCCGCCACCGGGTCGAGTCCGCTCAGCGCGTCGAACACGTCGCCGGCGCCGCCCGATACCGAGGCCAGCGGCCCCACCACCCAGAACCAGCCGAGACCGGCCACGGCGAGTGCGCCCGCGAGCCGTTCCGGGGCGGCGTGCCTGCGGCGCCGCATGGCCCGCTCGGCGAGGTCCACCGCGGTGAACGGGCCGTAGAGCAAGGGCCGTTGGCGCAGGATCAGCGCCGGCAGGGCGGCGAGTTCGATGCCGCCGTAGCCGCTCAGCCCGGCGATGAGCAAGGAGCACTCCACGTACAGGGCGACACCGAGCGCCGGCGCTTCGGGCAGCACTCCGATCGGGTAGAGGAGCATCGGCAGCAGGAAGAGCGCACCGCCCGGCCACCCCGAGAGGCCGCGGCGTGCACCCCGGGTGAGCAGCGGCCGCACCGCCGCGAGCAAAGCGGTGTACGCGGCGGCCAGGACGAGCGCCGTGCCCACCGCCGCGAGCACCTCGGCGGTGCTGTGGTCGGGGATTTTGGTGGTCAGGATGTGCGTCAGCGCGGCGGCGCCCGCCAGGACGCGCACGGCCCGTCCGGCGGGTCCCGCGTCCCGCCCGATGACGAGGGTGCGCACGGGCGCGCTCACAGTTCCACCCGTACGCCATAGCGGCGCAGCCAGTCGTTCAGGCCGAGCAGCATCTCGACGTTGGCGCGGGCCACCCAGGCGCGCATACCGCTGTCGAGGACCGACGGATCGTCGATGAGGGCCCGTACGCCCGCGGTGTCGGCGAGCGGTGCGGCCGGTGCGGCCGGGTCGGCGAGCAGGGCGGTCATGCCGTCGCACAGCGCGTGGCCGTAGGCCGGGTCCTGCGTGACGGGGTAGGGGCTCTTGGCGCGGTTGACGACGTCGTCGGGGAGCAGATCGGCGACGGCGGCGCGCAGCAGGGCCTTCTCCTGGCCGCCGAAACTCTTGAGGTCCCAGGGCACGTTGTAGGCGTACTGGACAAGTCGCCAGTCGCAGAACGGCATCCGGGTGGCGAGTCCGGTCGCGGAGCCGAGGGACTCGTCGTGGCTGAGCAGAGTTTCCAGCCAGCGGGTGAGGTGGAAGTAGGTGATCTCCCGCATGCGCAGGTCCTGGCCGCTCTCGCCGTCGAGCCGCGGCACCTTCCGCATGCTGCTCGTATAGGCGTCGCCGCAGTACGCGTTGAGGTCGAGCTTGTCCAGGAGGTCGGGCGCGAGCAGGTCGCCGCCGAGTCCGTGCCGGCCGCCGCCGAAGCGGGCCATCGCCACCCAGGGCAGGGTGGGGGCCTCGACGAGCTCCTTGTTGTGCACCCAGGCGAAGCCGCCGAACACGGCGTCGGCGATCTCGCCGAGCAGCACCGAGCCGACGTGCTCGCGCACCGCGCGGCACAGCAGGTACAGCGAGGTGTTCATGTTCCCCAGCGGGCTCGGCACGTCCTTGGCGCGCAGCACCGCGGCCCTGACCGCCGGGTCGATGATGTCGGCGGTGTCGAGCACCAGGTCGGTGTGCTCGGTGCCCAGGTGCCGTACGACGGACTGCACGAACGGTGCGTCGGGGCTGCCCCAGATCTCGTCCTGCTTGAAGTCCTCGGCCCCGCCGAAGGAGACGGTGAAGGTGCGCACGGGGCCGCCGCCGCGCCGGGCGAGCGCTTGGTGCGCGAGGGCGGTGACGGCGCTGGAGTCGATGCCGCCGGACAGCATGATGCCGGGCACGGCCCCGGTGCCGAGGGTGCGCGTGACGGACGCGGAGAGCAGGTCGCGTACGCGGGCGACGGTGTCGGCCTTGCTGTCGGTGTGCTCCTGCGCGGTGAGCTGCCAATAGCGGTGGGTGGTACGGCCGTTGGGCGTGCAGCGCAGCACGGTGCCGGGCGCCACCTGGTGGAAGCCCTTCAGGATGCCGTGGCCCTCGGTGCCCGCGTACGAGAACAGTTCACGCAGTCCGTCGGCGTCGATGACCGGCTCGACGGCCGGATGCGCGAGGATCGCCTTGCGCTCCGAGCCGTACAGGACGCCCGCCGCCAGCGGGTAGTAGAACAGCGGCTGGTTGCCGAGCCGGTCACGGGCGAGGACGAGTTCCCGCTCGCGCTCGTTCCACAGGGCGACGGCGAAGGCGCCGTCGAGGTGTGCGGCGAAGTCCTCGCCCCAGCGCAGCCAGGCGCGGCCGACGAGTTCCGCCTGGGTGACGGGTTCCGTGAGGCCGAGTTCGCCCCGCAGCGCGTCCGTGTCGTAGAGGACGCCGGTGACCGTGGCGGCGAGCACGGTGCGCCCGTCGTGCCGGTACTCCCAGGGCTGCTGCGGGGAGCCGGTGCCGTCGGCGTCGGACCAGCGGGTGCCGAGGCCGGCCTGCTCACCGAGCCACAGTTGTTCTCCGTCGGGGCCGCGCTGGGCGAGCGCCGCCGTCATGGCGAGCAGCGTGGGCCGCTCCCGCCGCAGGTCCCTCGCGTGATCGATCCATCCTGCGATTCCGGACACGGTGTGGGGCTCCTCTCGGTGGTGGAGCCACAGGCTGGCCGGTTCACCTCAAGCTTGACTGGACGGTCTCTCCAGGCGTCGTACGGACGATGCAGCGCGTACGCACGATGCTGCGCGGACCGGACCCGGGATGCACCGCGGCCCGGCATCGGCACCGGAAGGGAGAGTGGCCGTGGGCAAGGAGCCCGAGGAACTTCAGGAGCTGCCCGGACAGACGACGGATGCACAGACGACGGACGTCCTGATCGCAGGCGGCGGGATCACCGGACTGAGCTGTGCGCTGTTCCTGCGGCACCACGGCGTGCGGTGCGTGCTGGTGGAGCGGCACGCGTCGACGTCCGTGCACCCGCGGGCCTGGGGGTGGTATCCGCGGACGCTGGAGGTGCTCAGGTCCGTGGGCGTCGAGGAGGAGGTGCTGCGGGCCGCCGCGGGCTATGCGGGTCATCGCCGTCAGGCCACCGTGGAGTCGCTGACGGGCCGTGAGCTGAAGGCGGCGATGCTGCCCGAGCCGGGCGACCTGAGCGCGCTGACGCCGTCCCGGCAGATCTCCCTCGGCCAGGACCGCATCGAGCCGATCGTGCGCGAGGCCGCCACCAGGGCCGGGGCCGACCTGCGGTTCGGCAACGAGCTGACCTCGTTCGAGCGGCCCGCCGGTACGGACGGGCCCGTGATCGCCACGGTGAAGGACCGGGCGACGGGCGCGGAGCGGCGGATCGAGGCCCGCTGGCTGGTCGCCGCGGACGGGGCGCGCAGCCCGGTACGCGAGACGGTGGGCATCGCCCGCGCCGGTGCCGGAACGCTCCAGCACCAGGTGAGCATCCTGTTCCGCGCGGACCTTCAAGGGCCGCTCGGCGGACGGCGGTTCTCGATCTGCCAGATCGAGAACGGCGACATGAGCGGCGCGGTGCTCGGCCATGACGACACGCTGGGGCGCGGGACGCTCATCCTCCAGTACCGCCCCGAGAACGGCGAACTCGCCGCCGACTTCACCACGGAGCGCAGTGTGCGGCTCGTGCGCTCGGCGATCGGTGACCCCGAGGCGGCCGTGGAGATCATCGGGGTGCTGCCGTGGGAGCTGGCCGCGCTGTCGGCCGAGCGGTTCAGGGACGGTTCGGTGTTCCTCATCGGGGACGCCGCACACGTCATTCCACCGATCGGCGGCTACGGCGCCAACACCGGGGTGCACGACGCGCACAACCTGGCCTGGAAGCTGGGCGCGGTGCTGCACGGCGAGGCGGACGAGCGGCTGCTCGACAGCTATGACGCGGAGCGCAGGCCGGTCGCCGAGGCGACCATCGAGCAGGCCCGGCTGCGGCTCATGGTCCGCTCGGGGCGGGCGAGCGAGGAACAGCGCGCGGCCACCGCGGAGGTGCTCGACGTGATGCTGGGGCACACCTACCCGGCGGCGGCCGGCGCGGACGCGGCCCTGCCCCGGTTCAGGGCGCCTGCCGAGCTGACCGGTGAGCCCGGGACGCGCGCGCCTCATGTGCCCGTCCTGATCCGCGCGTGGGAAGGCGAACGCTCCGGCTCACTCCTCGACGTCTACGGAGAGACGCTGGTGCTGCTCTGCGACGCACGCAACCCGGCGTGGCGCGCGGCCGCCGACACCGCGGCGCGGCGCACCGGGGTGCGGCTGCGCACGGCCGCGTTCGGCAAGGAGCTCGGGGACCGGTCCGATGACGGCTGGCATGAGCGGTACGGGGTGACACCCGACGGGGCCGTGCTCGTACGCCCCGACGGTTTCGTCGCCTGGCGGTCGGCGGGCGCGCGCACGGACGGGGCCGCCGCCGTGGAACGGGCCGTACGGGAGACGCTGGCGCGGGCCTGAGCCCCCGGAGTGCGGACGGGCTCCCGGGAGACCTCCCCGGGAGCCCGTCACGCACGCGGGACGTCGTCCGCGAAATCCCTACGACACGCGGAAGTTGGCCATCATCGCCATGTCCTCATGCTCCAGGTTGTGGCAGTGGAAGACGAACGTGCCCGCGTGGTCGTCGAAGCGGACGAGGAGGCTGAGCTTCTCTCTCGGCTGCATCCGCGCGGTGTCCTTCCAGCCGGTGTCCTCGGGTTTGAGGTTGGTGGAGCCATCGCGCTTGTACACCTGGAAGGGCGACAGGTGGATGTGGATGGGGTGGTGCGTGGTCGACTCGAACTCCCAGATCTCGATGTCGCCGCGCCGTACGTCCGCCCAGCTGCGGTCGGTGCTGAACGGATGGCCGTTGATCTTGTAGATGTTGTGGCCGTCCTCCCGGTGCCGGGCGAGGGTGAACGAGCGGGTGCGCACCGCCTTCGCCGGGTCGAGCCGTTCGACGGTGGAGAGCCGGGACGGCAGCGAACTGTCGTCCGCGGCCTTCTCCCCCACCACGAACTGCATGATCTCGCCGGTGGAGCCGTCTCCGAGACGGTTCTCCAGGGTCACCTCGGTACCGGGTTCGTACGCGCCGAAGTCGACGATCACATCGAAGCGTTCGCCGGGTGTCATGTAGAGCGAGTCCATCGCCTGCGGCTTGGCGAGCAGCCCGCCGTCGCTGCCGATCAGGGTGAACGGATCGCCCTTGGGCGGCTCCGGGTCGAGCCGCACCCGGTAGCGGCGGGCGTTGGAGGCGTTGAGCAGCCGCAGCCGGTGGCGGGCGCCGGGCACCTTGAGCCTCGGCCAGGGCACACCGTTGACCAGGATGACGTCCCCGGTCATGCCGTTGTGCGCGTCGCCGGTGACACCGGGAGTCTTCTTCAGCGTCGGGTCGATGGACGGATAGGAGAGCGAACCGTCCTTGCCGAAAGCCCTGTCCATGATCATCACGGGGACGTCGCGGTCGCCCTTGGGCAGCGGCAGCGCGTCCTCCTCCTCGTCGGCCACCAGGTAGAACCCGGCGAGCCCGCGCCAGACCTGCGGTCCCGTGAAGTCCATGCGATGGTCGTGGTACCAGAGCGTGGCGGCACGCTGGGCGTTCGGATACGTGTAGGTCCTGGCGCCCTCGGTGGTGTCGCCCTTCATCTCCTTGCCGCCGTGGTGTGCATGGGCCGTCCAGCCCGACGTGGGCAGGATGAGGTCGGTGGGGTAGCCGTCGCTCTCGGCCGGTGTGGCGCCGCCGTGCAGATGCGTGACGATCGGCACGGGCAGGTCGTTGCGGGTTCTGACGACCGCCTTGCGGCCCTTGCGCACCTTGAAGGTGGGGCCCGGGAACGTTCCGTTGTAGCTGAAGACCTCGGTCCGCAGACCGGGCAGGATCTCGACGTGGGCGGTGTGGGCCCGTACGTCGAAGTAGTCGGTGGTGCCGTCCGACGAGGCGGGTTCGATGACCGGCGGCCTTCTGAAGTCCAGGCTGAAGCGCTCCGGGAGCTCGGCTGCGGAGGACACCGCCGCACCGTCACCGCCGCTGTCGCAGGCGGTGACGGTGGTCAGCAGGAGTCCCGTCGAGGTGACGCCGGCGGCCCTGATGAAGCCGCGTCGTGAAAGAGTCATGTGCCTTCCTGGTCGATGACGATGAGCGAGCGGTCGAGCGTCGTGAGCAGCCGGTTGCCGTCGGACGTGACGACGAACGGGTCCTCCACGTGGACGCCGCCCAGGCCGAACTCGTAGTACGGGGTCTCGGAGTTGACGACCGTGCCCTCCTCGATCACGTCCTGGTTGCCCGGGGTGATCAGGACCGGTTCGTAGATCTCCACGCCGATGCCGTGGCCGACGTGGTGTCTGCGGTAGTGCGGCACTCCGGCGTCCCTGACCGCCTCGACGGTGCGGCCGAAGAGTTCGCCGCCCGTCATGCCGGGCTTCGCCGTTTCGAGCGCCGTCTGTTCGCCGGCCAGCATCGCCCCGTACAGCGCGACGAGCCGGGGCGACGGCTCGCCGAGGACGGCGGTCCGCGCGATGTCGGACCAGTAGCCCTCGTGGGTGCAGCCCACGTCGAACCAGATGGAATCGCCGCGCCGCAGCGGCGTATCGGTGGGCCGGGTCTGGCCGAGCACCCCGCCCCGGCCGAACTTGATCAGCGTGAACCGGGGACGGCCGCCCGCGCGGGCCACCGCCGTCTCGAACTCCCGCGTCATGTCCCGCTCGGTGACCCCTTCGGCGGCGATGCCGAGCGCGGCCTTGATCCCCGTCTCGGCGATGGCGGCGGACTCGGCGATCCGGCGCAGCTCCGCCTCGGTCTTGACCTTGCGGACCTGCTGGAACACGGCGGCCGCCGGGCGCACCTCGGCGGCCGGCAGCGCCTCGGCGAGCCGGGCCAGAAAGCCGGGCGGTGCGGCGTTCTCGTCCACGCCGATGCGTGCGCGGGTGAGGCCGGCGCCGGACAGGATCCGTATCAGGGCGGAGAGCGCGTCCGGTGCGGCCGGTACGTCCACGGCGATCTGCCGGAACCGCTCCTCGCGCTCGGTGAGTTCGAGGTCCTCGGGAAGGACCCGGTGGAACGTTCCATAGGCGACGACGCCGCTGAGCGCGGTGGTGGCGTCGAGGAACTGGTCCACGTCGCCGCTCGAACTCGCGAAGTACGGGGCACCGGTGCGGTCCCTCGTCACCACCGCGAGGGCACGGCTGCTGTACGGGTGGTTCTGGCCGCCGACGCTCGAGATCCCGGTGAGATACCGGACGTTCTCCACCGACGTGGCGACCAGGACGTCCAGGCCCGCCTCGTCGAGATGGCGTGCGAGGCGCTGCGGACGCGAGGCCGCCGCGCCGGTCACAGTGCCAGCCTCACCCGGTAGTGGTCGAGCCACAGGTTGAGCTGCAGCATCAGCTCGACGTCGGCGCGGGCCATCCGGTCCTTGGTGAGCCGGTCCAGACTGGCCGCGACCGCACCGGCCGCCTCCACGTCCATGATCTGGCGCACCGGGGCGCCCGGGTCGGCGAGCACGGCCTTGATGGCCCGCTGGAGGCCGGCCGGATAGTCCGGGTGGTTGGAGACCGGGGACGCGCTGCGGTGCCGGTTGAGCACCGACTCGGGCAGCAGGTCGGCCACCGCGGCCCGCAGGATGCCCTTCTCGATGCCACGGCGGTTGTGCATCTCGTTGGGGATGTTGTACGCGTACTGCACCAGCTCGGGGTGGTTGATCGGGGTGCGCAGCTGCAGTCCCGCCGCCGAGTAGGAGCCCGCGTCGATGCCGAAGCGGGTGTTCATGAGGTAGGCGACCCGCCTCATGTGCCGCTGCCAGTCGTCCTCCTCGGGCAGGTACTCGACCTCGCCGACCGCCGTCGCGTACACGTCGCGGTAGTACGTGGGGAAGTCGAGCGCCGCGAGCGCCTCGGCGTTGAACAGACCGGTGCCGAAACCGTTGGCGGCGCCGAACTTCTGGGCGAGCGCCACCCACGGGAAGGTGCCGGAGGTCACGAGGTCCTTGTGCGTGAACCAGGTGGCGCCCTGGAAGTACTTGTCGCCGCCGTACCCGGCGAAGACGACCTTGCAGCCTTCCTGCGCGGCGCGCTGCACCGTCAAGTACTGGGCCGTGTCCATGTCGTACTGACGGGTCGGGAAGTCCTTGGACTTGAGCATGCCGAGCCGTACGAGGGGGTCGAGGATGTCCCCGGTGTCCAGCTCGACGAGCGTGTGGTCGGCGCCCATGTGCGCGGCGACCTCCTCGGCGAACGGGGTGTCGTGCGTGCTGCGCATGACGTCGGCCTGGAAGCTGCTGCTGCGGAAGTCGATGGTGAAGGTGCGCAGATTGCCGGACTGCGAACGCGCAAGGGCGTCGGCCGCGAGTCCCGCGACGGCGGAGGAGTCGGCGCCGCCGGAGAGCATCACGAGCATCTGCGTGGGGTCGTCCGTGAGGTTGTCCTCGACACTGCGTGCCAGGATCTCGCGGACCTTCGCGACCGTGGTGTCGTAGTCGTCGGTGTGCGGCTGGGTGCTGATGCCCCAGTACTTGGTGCGCTTGACGCCGTCGCGCCCGAAGCGGGCGATCTCCGCGGCGCCCACCCGGTCGAAGCCGGAGAAGATGCCGCCGTGCGGCAGCGCCTGGGAGACCGCCTCGCGCAGCCCGGCCGCGTCGACGACCGGGTCCACCTCGGGATGCGCGAGCAGCACCTTGCGCTCGGAGCCGAACACCACTCCGCTCGGGGTGCGGGTCAGATACAGCGGCTGGCCGCCGAGGTGGTCGCGCGCGAGGACCATCTCCTCGGCGCGGCCGTCCCATATCGCCACCGCCCAGGAGCCGTTGAGCCGCGGCAGGAACTCCTGCCCCCATTCCCGGTAGGCGTACGCCACGAGTGCGCCGAGGCCCGCCGTCGCGGGCACGCGGACGCCGGCCGCGGCGAGATCCGCGCGCAGGGCGGCGGTGCCGGTGGGCCAGCCGGTGACGCAGGCGACGACGTCGTGTCCGCCGGTGGACAGTACGTACGGCTGGTCGTCCCGGGCACCGCCGATGTCCAGCAACCTGGCGCCGAGCATGGCGTGTTCGCCGGTCCACACCGCCTCACCGTCGGGTCCGCGCTGCGCCAGTGTGGCGGCCAGCGCCGTGGCGACGGGGCGATGCCTGCGCAGGTCCCTTTCGAAGTCGATCCATCCCACGAGCCCGGACATGCGGCCACCTCTCGTCCTACGCCGGAAGACACAAATGCCGTGAAGCCGGTCGCAGTGTCGGACGGCACGGTCGTGCGGCGCCAGCGCGTCGCTCGAGAACCGGTCGAGGCGCGGTCGAGAGGGGGGCGGCGTCTCGCGTTCGGCGGACCGCGGCGGGCCGTGCCCCGGGCGCGAGGCGGGCGCGATGGATCCTCGAGCGGTTCTCCGCACGCGGCGGCGACAGTCGCCGCGCCGTCCGGACGGACGCGCGGACTTCGAGGAGGCGTACGTGACCACCAATTCGAGGAGGCGTACGTGACCACCAAACCGACCGTGCCGCGCAGCTCCTGGCTCGCCCTGGGCGCGGTCCTGCTCGCCGGCTTTCTGCACACCTTCGACGTGACGGTGGTGAGCGTCGCGGCGCCGGCGATCAAGGACGGGCTCGGCGCATCCGACGCCGACGTGCAGTGGCTGCTCGCCGGATACAGCCTGGCCTTCGCGGTGCTGCTCGTCACCGCGGGCCGGCTCGGCGACGCGTACGGGCGGCGGCCGCTCGTGCTCACGGGCATCGTCGCCTTCACGCTGGCATCGGCGCTGTGCGCGGCCGCCCCGAACCCCGGTGTGCTGATCGCCGCCCGGGTGTTCCAGGGCCTGTCGGCGGCGCTGCTCGCCCCGCAGATCGCCCCGGTGATCATTCTCCTCTTCCCCAAGGAACGGCGTGGTGCGGCGTTCGGTGTGCAGGCCGCCGTGATCGCCGCGGCCACCTGCGGCGGCCCGGTGATCGGCGGACTGCTCGCGCACGCCGATGTGTTCGGCCTCGGCTGGCGTGCGGTGTTCCTCGTCAATCTGCCCATCGGAGCGGTCGCCCTGGCGCTCGCCGCCCGGCGGCTGCCGGCCGAGCGTTCCGGCCAGGGCCCGGCCATGGATCCGACGGCCGTCGGTGTGGCGACGGCCGGGCTGCTGCTGCTGCTCGTCCCGCTGGTGGAGTTCCGGGAGACGGGCGGCCCGCTGCTGCTGCTCAGCCTTGCGGGCATCGCCGTGCTCGCCCTGCTCGTTCCCTTGCAGCGCCGGGCCGAACAGGCCGGGCGCACCCCGCTGTTCGCGCCGGGTCTGTTCCGTGGCCGTGCCTTCCCCACGGGCGCCGCGGTGAACTTCATGGTGCTCGGCGGGGTCGCTTCCTTCTTCCTCGTCTACGTCGTGCACCTCCAGGACGGTCTTGGCCTCACCGCGAAGGAGACAGGGTTCACGCTGCTGCCCTTCGCCGTGTCCGCGGCGCTTGCCTCGGGTGCGTCGGTGCCGCTGACCGGGCGGCTCGGCCGCCCCATGCTGGAGTGCGGTGCGCTCCTGATGGCGCTGGGCACGGGGGTGCTGCTCTGGGCGAGCGTGGCGCAAGGCGCGGAGCTGCGGCCCGCGCACATCGTGCCGGGCCTCGTGCTGTGCGGTGCGGGCATGGGCCTGCTGAGCCCGCCGCTGTACAACCTCACGCTCTCGGCCATGGCGCGCGGCGGCATCGGCTCGGCGAGCGGGGTGTTCTCCACGTTCGGGCAGGTCGGCAGCGCTGCGGGAGTGGTGCTCGTGGGGTCCGTCTTCTACGCGGCGGGGGGTGGCGGAAGCGGATCTGTTACGGGGGTGGGGTGGGCGCTCGGGTGCCAAGTTGCCTTGTATCTGGGGGCGTTGGTGCTGCTCCGGTTCGGGCTGCCCCGGCCGGCTCCCCGTGCCGCGTCTGCGGAACCGGCCCGTGAGGCGCCCGCGGCGGAGCCGGAGCGTCTGCGTCGCTGAACCGTCGGCGGAGGCGCCTCCGGCGGGGGTGCGCCTCCGGCGCGGGGGTGCCGCTGTGCCCACCCGTGCCGCCCTGCGGCACGACTGCCCACAGCTGGGTGGGAAAGAAGGCGGCACGACTGCCCACGGCTGGGTGGGAGAGAAGGCGGCACGACTGCCCACGGCTGGGTGGGAGAGAAGGCGGCACGACTGCCCACGGCTGGGTGGGAGAGAAGGCGGCGCGACTGCCCACGGCTGGGTGGGAGAGAAGGCGGCGCGACTGCCCACGGCTGGGTGGGAGAGAAGGCGGCACGACTGCCCGCGGCTGGGTGGGTGGGTTTAGCGGCTCAGCAGGCTGGTCAGTGCGGCACGCAGTGTGTCCTCGGGGAATGCGGGAGTGTCCGCGCACCGCCAGGCGACCACGCCGTCGGGGCGTACGAGGACGGCTCCCTGCGCCGTCACCCCGTACAGCTCCGGCCAGCGGTCCTCCACATCTGCCAGGTCCGTACCGATGCCGTACGTCTCCAGCGGGAGCCCCAGTTCGGCCGACACCGCGCGGGCCGCGTCACCCCACGCCCGGCCGTCGCGCCCCGTGAGCAGCACCGGCCGTGAACCGAACAGGTCGAGGACGGACAGCTCGGCACCGTCCCTGCGCAGCCACAGATGCGGGGCGCGGCTGCCCGGCCGGCCGTCGTGCTGCGCCGACCAGACGCCGTGTCCGGGCAGTACGCCCTCGTCCCAGGGCATCACGGCCGACGAGCGGTAGCGCCAGGACAGCCAGACCGTCGAGTCCTCGACGATGTCCGGGTCGACGGAGGGCCGCTCCTGTGCGGTCGCGTTGAGCCGGGGCCGGTCCTTGGAGCGCAGCGCGGCCTGTTCGACGGTGGCCCGGGAGACCGTACGGCGCTCCTCGTCATAGCTGTCGAGCAGCGCGGGGCCCGCCCACCCGTCGAGTACGGCGGCCAGTTTCCAGGCCAGGTTGTGCGCGTCCTGGATGCCGGTGCTCGAACCGAAGCCGCCGCTGGGCGGCATCACATGCGCGGAGTCCCCGGCCAGGAACACCCGGCCGGCACGGAACCGGTCCGCGGTCCTCGCTGCGCCTTCCCAGGGGGAGACGTCGAGGATCTGCGGACGGAGACCGTCAACTCCCGTGGCGGCCCGCACCAGTTCGGCGCACCGCTCGTCGGTGAAGGACGCGAGATCCGTCGTGGCCGGGTCGTACACGATGTGCAGCAGCCACTCGGACGCGTTGTCCAGCGGAAGCAGTGCACCCCGCACCCGTTCGTTGAACGTGTAGCACAGCAGGAAGCGCCTCCCGGCGAGCTGTGTCCTCAGGTCCGCGCGGAAATGCACATTGACGTAGTGCCCGAGGACCTCGCCGTCGAAGGGGATGCCGAGTGAGCCGCGGATGCCGCTGTGCGCGCCGTCGGCGGCGATCAGATAGCGGGATGTGAGGGTCCGCTCGGCCCCGGTGGCACGGTCCCTGACCCGCGCGGTGATCTCCGCGCCTTCGGGGCCGTCCTGGGTGAAGCCGAGCAGTTCGGTGCCGAAGCGCAGGGCCGCGCCCAGCCGTTCGGCACGGGCCCGCAGCACCTCCTCCATCTCGCCCTGATGGCACAGGCACCATCCGGCCGGCGTCAGCGAGCCCACGTCGGCGCCGACGTCCATCACGTATTTCTCGTCGAGCGCGCCCCGTTCGGCGCCGGTCAGCGAATCGGCCGCGATCACCCCCGAGTTGTCCGCGAGGAGGCGGGCCGACGGCAGCGACCGGATCTCCCGCTCGATCCCGGCGGCGCGCATCAGCTCCATGGCCCGCGGGTGGATACCGCGGGAGCGCGGATGTCCGGAAAGACCCTGCTGCCGTTCGATCAGCAGGCAGTCGACCCCTTCCTGTGCGAGGAAGAGCGCGGCCGTGAGCCCGGCGACGCCCGCGCCGACCACCAGGACGTCGGTATTCCTCAGCATGTTGAAGTCCGTGTTCGGCACGGCGTTCGCCTCCTCGGGGATGTCGGTGCCCGACGGGTGTTCCTCAGCGCACCAGCGCGCGGGCCGCCGCCTCGACCCGCTCCTTGATGAGGCCCATCTGCACCTTGGTGCTGCGGTTGAGGTACTCGGCCATCGCGGCGTCGGTGGCGGGGGCGATGGTCTTCATACGGAAGTCCTGGACCCAGCGCAGACGGACACCGCCGCCCGGCTCCTCCGTGTACTCCCAGTAGATGTCCATGAACTCGAACGGGCCCGTCTCGACGCGCGCGGCCCGCACCTGGCGGTTCGCCGGGTCGCTCGTACGCCGGGAGACCCAGCTCCAGACGTTGCCGGCCTCGTCGGGGGGCATGGTGAGCCGGAACAGGACGGTGTCCCCGCCCTGTTCGAGCACCTCGGCCTTGGCGTACTCACTGAACAGATTCGGCCAGTTGGGGATGTCGTTGGTCATATCCCAGACCACGTCCATGGGTGCGTCGATGACGATGTGGTTGTCGGTGCGGCCGGCCATGAGGGCTCCTCGGTGCCTGTGCGTCGATCGGTTGCTCACTGCGGGGGGTTGCCGTGCTTGCGCGACGGCAGGCCGGCGTGCTTGTTGCGCAGCATCGCCAGGGCCGCGATGAGGAGGGACCTGGTCTCGGCGGGGTCGATGACGTCGTCGACGAGGCCGCGCTCGGCCGCGTAGTACGGGTGCATCAGCTCGGCCTTGTACTCCTTGACCATGCGCGCCCGCATCGCCTCCGGGTCCTCGGCCGCCGCGATCTGCCGGCGGAAGATGACGTTGGCGGCACCCTCGGCGCCCATCACAGCGATCTCGTTGGTGGGCCAGGCGTACGTCAGGTCCGCACCGATGGACTGCGAGTCCATGACGATGTACGCGCCTCCGTACGCCTTGCGCAGAATGAGCGACACCCTCGGCACCGTCGCGTCGCAGTACGCGTAGAGCAGCTTGGCGCCGTGGCGGATGATCCCGCCGTGCTCCTGGTCCACTCCGGGCAGGAACCCCGGCACGTCGAGGAGCGTGACGATCGGGATGTTGAAGGCATCACACATCTGGACGAAGCGCGCGGCCTTCTCCGATGCCTCGATGTCGAGCACACCTGCCAGGGACTGGGGTTGGTTGGCGACGATGCCGACCACGCGTCCGTCGAGGCGGGCGAGGGCGCAGACGATGTTGCGGGCCCAGCGCTCGTGGATTTCGAGGTAGTCGCCGTCGTCGACGAGTTCCTCGATGACCTTGTGCATGTCGTACGGCCGGTTGCCGTCCGCGGGCACCAGGTCGAGGAGGACGTCCGAGCGGCGCTCGGCCGGGTCCTCGGAGGCGACGACCGGGGGGTTCTCGCGGTTGTTGGAGGGCAGCATCGCGATGAGGTAGCGGACCTCGGCGATGCAGGTCTCCTCGTCGTCGTACGCGAAGTGCGCGACGCCGGACGTCTCGGCGTGCACATCCGCGCCACCGAGCCCGTTCTGCGTGATCTCCTCGCCGGTGACCGCCTTCACGACGTCCGGACCGGTGATGAACATCTGCGACGTCTCGCGGACCATGAACACAAAGTCGGTCAGGGCGGGCGAGTACGCCGCGCCGCCCGCGCACGGGCCGAGCATCACGCTGATCTGCGGGATGACACCGGACGCCTTGGTGTTGCGCTGGAAGATGCCGCCGTAACCGGCGAGCGCCGAGACGCCCTCCTGGATCCGGGCGCCCGCGCCGTCGTTGAGCGAGACCAGCGGCGCACCGGCCGCGATGGCCATGTCCATGATCTTGTGGATCTTCGTGGCGTGAGCCTCGCCCAGCGCGCCGCCGAAGATCCGGAAGTCATGCGCGTAGACGAAGACCGTACGGCCGTCGACCGTGCCCCAACCCGTGATCACACCATCGGTGTACGGCTTCTTGCTCTCCAGACCGAAACCGGTCGCCCGGTGCCGGCGCAACTGCTCGACCTCCTGAAACGAACCGGGGTCAAGCAGCAGCCCGATGCGCTCCCGCGCCGTCAGCTTGCCCTTGGCGTGCTGCGCCTCGGTCGCCTTCTCGCTCGGCCCGGCCACCGCCTGCACCCGTACGGCGTGCAGTTCGGCCACCCGGCCGCGGGCGTCGGCGGGCTCCATCCGGACCGGAGCGATGTCATCGATAACCGTCACGACAGGTTCCTCCTCGTCACTGCCAGCTGTACGGCGCCTGGTACGGCGCATCGTGTTCCCAGCGCGCCCGGCTCTCGGGGGTGGTGCCGTCGGGCGGCTCGTCCGCGCTCCGCGCGGCACGGGCGGCGGCGAGCCGCGCCAGCAACACCGCTGTCAGCGCGGCGACTTCCCACGCGTCGGCGCTCCCGCGCTCGATCCGGATCACACCGCTGTCGTCGGCTGCATCCACGGCGCCTCCTCGGCCTGTTTCGGCCACGGTCGGCGCGGGGGCTCAACTGGCGCTCAAGAGCGCCTCACAACCGCTTCGATCACTCCGGCGTGCGGTGTGGCGTCCACGACGGACCGGACGGCGAAACCCGTCCTGTCCAGGAGCGACTCGTATTCGGCGCGGGTGCGGCCCTTGCCGTTGAGGACGCTCATCATCACCATGTCCATGGTCTTGCCGGGGTGCGGAGCGTTCCCTTCCGGGATCAGGGAGTTGATGACGTAGATCCGGCCGTCGCCGGGCATCGCGGCGCGGCAGGAGCGCAGTATCCGCAGGCAGTCGTCGTCCGGCCAGCCGGCCAGGACGTGCTTGAGCAGATACGCGTCGGCGCCGGCGGGCACGGACGTGAAGAAGTCGCCGCCCTCGACCCGCCAGCGACCCTCGAGGTCCGGGGTGTCCAGGACATGGCCGCCGACCACGGACTCCAGGTCGAACAGGGTGCCCGTCAGATGCGGCCGGCGGCGCAGCACGGCCCGCAGGAGGCCGCCGCGGCCGCCTCCCACGTCGACGACGGTGCGGGCGTCGGCCAGCTCGCAGACCTCGGCGACGTCGTTGCTCAGGGACTCGGAGAACGCCGCCATGCTGGAGTGGAACGCCGCTTCGAGCCGGGGCTCGGCCGCCAGGTGATCGTAGAAGGGGACGTCGTAGAGGGTCTCGAAGGCCGTGCGGCCGGTGCGTACCGCTTCGTGCAGCCGGCCCGCGGAGCTCCAGAAGATGTCCTCGCCGCGCACCATCACGTAGTCGCGCAGGGAACCGGGGACGCCGGTGCGCAGCGGCTCGGCGCGTGGTGTGAGGTGGAAGCGGCCTTCCGCGTCCTCCCTGAACACCTCCTTGGTGGCGAGGAAGCGGAGCATCCGGTGCAGGTGCGGGGCCTGTACGCCTGCCTCGTCGGCGAGTTCACCGGGAGTGCGCGGTCCTTCGGCGAGCAGGTCGGCGATCCGGAAGCGGGCCGCGGCGTGCAGGGCCGCTGAGTACAGATAGCCGAGGGAGAGTTCGATCAGTTCCTCGCCGGGGCTGCCATCGGTCATCGTCGGACTCTTCTCTCATGGGTGTCGGGATGGATCGGGCGGGCCGGCGGTCCCGGCCCGCCCGATCCTGTGCCGCCGTGCATCGCACCCCGGTCGAAGTCTTCTCGAGCAGCCTGCGACCGGCTGCCGAGACGCCCCGCGCACCTTTGCCGCGTATCCGCGACCGCAGGGAAGAACCCATGGACCGGAGGGAAGAACCCATGCCGGACAGTGCACCGCACGGCTTCGCCGACGCCACCGATCTGCGCCGCCGCAATCGCGCCACCGTCGAGAAGTACCTGGAGTACACCAAGGGAGAGAGCAGGCTGCGCCGCCATGAGCTCTTCGTCGAGCACGGCAGCGGCGGCCTGTGGACCAGCGACACCGGCGCGCCCATCGTCATCAAGGGCCGTGACCGCCTCGCCGAGCACGCCGTCTGGTCGCTGAAGTGCTTCCCGGACTGGGAGTGGTACAACATCCGGATCTTCGAGACGCAGGACCCGGGCTTCTTCTGGGTGGAGTGCGACGGCCACGGTCTGATCCGCTATCCCGGCCACCCCGAAGGCCATTACGAGAACCACTTCCTGCATTCCTTCGAACTCGACGACGGAAAGATCATCCGCAACCGCGAGTTCATGAACCCGGTCGAGCAGATGCGCGCACTCGGACTGCCCATTCCGAAGGTCAGGCGTGACGGCATCCCCGCCTGAGGACCACCCGAGGACCCCTGAGGACCATCTGAGGACCACCTGAGGACTTCCGCTGATGACAGGCATCCCGGCCATCGCGCCGTACCCGCTTCCCGCCACCGGCGAGCTGCCCGCCAACACCGCCCACTGGAGTTTCGACCCGGCCCGCGCGGTGCTGCTCGTCCACGACATGCAGCGCTACTTCGTCGGCGCCCTGCCGGCCGGACTGCGCCGCGATCTCCTGGGCAACGCGGCGCTGCTGCGCGCGCATTGCGCAGGGCTCGGCGTCCCCGTCGCGTACACCGCACAGCCCGGCGGTATGAGCGAGCAGCACCGTGGGCTGCTCAAGGACTTCTGGGGTCCGGGCATGCGCACCGCCGAGGCGGACCGGCAGATCGTCGCCGAACTGCGGCCCGCACCGGGCGACTTGGTTCTCACGAAGTGGCGCTACAGCGCCTTCCACCGCTCCCGGCTGCTGTCCTGGATGCGCGGACAGGGCCGCGACCAGCTGGTCCTGTGCGGCGTGTACGCCCATATCGGGGTCCTCGCCACCGCGGTGGACGCGTTCAGCCATGACATCGAGACGCTGCTCGTCGCGGACGCCGTCGCCGACTTCTCGCAGGAGCGCCACCGGCTCGCCCTGCGGTACGCGGCGGAGTGCTGCGCCACCGTGGTCACGACCAAGGAGGTGACGGCGTGAGCGGACTCCTGGAACGCGTCCTGTCCGACCCGCCGCCCGCGTACGCGCTGCTGCACCGCTCCGACGCGCCCGATCCCGACCGGATCGACGTACTGACCGGCGACATGACGCCCCTGGCGTCGCTCGGCGACCTCGCGTCCCTCGAGGCGTGCGGCGGCGGACCCCACGAGCACCTGGTCATGGTCCCCTACCGGCAGCTCGCCGAACGCGGCTACGCCTGCCCCGACGACGGGGCGCCGCTGCTGGCGATGACGGTCACCGGACAGGAGACCCGGCCCCTGTCCGAGGCGCTCGCCCTGCTCCCCCGGCTGCCGACACCGCTCACCGGCAAGCACTTCGACACCGACGACGAGACGTACGCGGACCTGGTCCGTGCCGTCCTGCGCGATGCCATCGGCACCGGCGAGGGAGCCAACTTCGTGCTGCGCCGGTTCTTCGTCGCGGACATCACGGACTACGGGCCACGCAGCGCGCCGGCGTTCTTCCGGCGGCTCCTGCTCAGCGAGTCGGGCGCGTACTGGACCTTCCTCATCCACACAGGGGAGCGCACCTTCGTCGGGGCCTCCCCCGAGCGGCACATCAGCGTCGACCGCGGCCACGCCGTGATGAACCCGATCAGCGGCACCTACCGCTATCCGCCCGGCGGCCCGACCCTGCCCGGCGTACTCGACTTCCTCGACGACCCCAAGGAGACCGACGAACTCTCGATGGTCGTCGACGAGGAACTGAAGATGATGACGAGGATCTGCCCGTCCGGCGCCCGGGTGCGCGGCCCGTATCTCAAGGAGATGGCGCGGCTCGCGCACACCGAGTACTTCATCGAGGGCGTCACGGACCGTGCACCGCACGAGATCCTGTACGAGACGATGTTCGCGCCGACCGTCACGGGCAGCCCGCTGCAGAGCGCCTGCCGGGTCATCGCACGCCACGAGCCCGGCGGCCGCGGCTACTACAGCGGTCTGGCCGCGCTCATCGGGCGTGACGAGGACGGCGGCCGCGCCCTGGACTCGGCGATCCTGATCCGTACGGCGGACATCGGCCGTACGGGACGGCTGCGGATCGGCGTCGGCTCCACGCTGGTACGGCACAGCGATCCGGCCGCCGAGGTCGCCGAGACCCGCGCCAAGGCGGCCGGGCTGCTCGCCGCGCTCGAACCCGGTGCGGGTGACACCTCACCTGCCCATGGCAGCGAGCCCGTTCCCCGTCCGTCCCTCGCGGCGCACCCCCGCGTACGCGCGGCCCTGGAGCAGCGCAACGAGCGTCTCGCCGGATTCTGGCTGCGGCCGCGGCAGCCCGGGGCAGGCCACCCGCCCCAGGCGCCTGCTCTGCCCGGACTGGACGGACTGCCCGGACTGCCCGGGCACACCGTGCTCGTCATCGACATGGAGGACACCTTCACCGCCATGATCGCCGAGCAGCTGCGCTCACTCGGGCTGCGCGTGACGGTACGGCGTTACGACGAGACGTACACCTTCGACGGGTACGACCTGGTGGTGCTCGGCCCCGGACCCGGCGACCCGGCCGCGCCCGGGCGGCGGATGACCGCCCTGCGCGCATCCGTACGCACCCTGCTCGCCACGCGAAGGCCCTTCGTCGCCGTGTGCCTGAGTCATCAGGTGCTGTGCCGTCAGCTGGGCCTCCGGCTC
This sequence comes from Streptomyces sp. NPDC050418, assembly GCF_044458745.1. Taxonomy (NCBI): domain Bacteria; kingdom Bacillati; phylum Actinomycetota; class Actinomycetes; order Kitasatosporales; family Streptomycetaceae; genus Streptomyces; species Streptomyces sp. NPDC050418. The sequence goes on along the minus strand of NZ_JBITIG010000009.1, from coordinate 72,496 downwards.
GTCCGCAAGGACACACCCAACCAAGGCGTGCAGCACGAGATCGACTTTTTCGGCGAGCGCGTGCGGGTCGGCTTCTACAACACCTACGCCGCGCGCAGCAGCACCGACCGGCTGCACACCGGCGGTGCCGGGGCCGTGGCGGTGTGCCGTGACGCCGCCACCGGCGAGGTGCACGCCCTGCGCGGGCCGCACTTCGCCTCGGTGCAGTTCCACCCGGAGTCGGTCCTCACCGAGGACGGGCCGCGGCTGCTCGGGCAGGCGGCGGGCGTCGCACTGGGCCACCTGTCCGAGCAGCCCGCGCTCCTCGAACCGCCCACGCGCGCAAGGCCGTCGCGGCACCCCGTCCACGCTTCGGCGCCCGGACCCGACTCGGCCTGAGGGCCGGTGCAGGAGGAAGTCACCATGCATGCGTATGTCGTCGTGGACGCGTTCACCAGGGAACGGCTGCGGGGCAACCCCGTGGCGGTCTTCTTCGACGGCGACGATCTGTCGGCCGGCACGATGCAGCTCATCGCGCGGGAGATGAACCTGTCGGAGACCACCTTCGTGCTGCGGCCCCGGCACGGCGGCGATGCCCGGATCCGGATCTTCACCCCGGTCAACGAGCTGCCGTTCGCGGGGCATCCGCTGCTCGGCACGGCCGCGGCGCTCGGTGAGCGCACCGAGAACGGCACGCTGCGCCTGGAGACGGAGATGGGCACCATCGCGTGCGCACTCGACCGCGAGGGCGGCGAGGTGACCGGCGTGCGGATGTGGCAGCCGGTGCCGACCTGGGAGCCGTTCGACCGGTCCGGTGAACTCCTCGCCGCGCTCGGTGTGACGGAGTCGACGCTGCCCGTGGAGATCTACCGCAACGGGCCGAGGCATGTGTTCGTCGGCCTGGAAAGCGACGCGTCGCTGTCCGCACTCCGCCCCGACCACCGGGCGCTCGCCGCCTTCGACGACCTGGCCACGAACTGCTTCGCGGGCTCGGGGACCCGCTGGCGCACACGGATGTTCTCCCCGGCGTACGGGGTCGTCGAGGACGCGGCGACCGGCTCGGCCGCGGGCCCGCTGGCGATCCATCTGCTCCGCCACAAGGTGCTCGCGCAGGGCCTCGGCATCGAGATCACGCAGGGCGTCGACATCCGCCGCCCGTCGTGCATGCGCGCCCGGATCGAGGCCGCCGGAAGCGACATCAAGGCGGTCGAGGTCGGCGGCGACTGCGTGATCGCGGCCCGGGGTTCCCTGCTCGTCTGACGGAGGAATGTGATGGCCACGAACCGGTCGGAGAGTCTCACCGGCACACTCGACCTGCCGTTTCCCGAGTACGCGGATCCGCCGCCCGAGCCGCTCGGCCTGCTGCGCCGCTGGCTCGCCGAGGCGGAGCGGCTCGGCGTGCGGGAGCCGCGGGCGCTGGCCCTGGCCACGGCCGACCCGCGCGGCCGCACCTCGGTACGGAGCATCGTGCTGCACTCGCTCACCGACCGTGGCCTGCTCTTCACCAGCCACGAGGGCAGCCGCAAGGGCCGCGAGCTGCGCGCGAACCCCTGGGCGTCGGCGCTTCTGTACTGGCGCGAGGCGGGCCGGCAGATCAGTGTCAGCGGTCCGGTACGCCGGGTGCCGGACGCGCTGTCGGACGAACTGTGGGCCGGACGCCCGCTGTTCACCCACGCCATGACGGTGTCCACCCGGCAGAGCGAACCCCTCGCCGACCCCGAGGAGCTGCGCGAGCGGGCCCGCGCCGTCGCCCTGGCCGGCCCGCAGCCACGCCCGGCCGCGTACATCGGTCTCGAACTGAGCGCCCAGACCGTGGAGTTCTGGTCCGACGGCTCCGACCGACTGCACGAGCGGCTGCACTACGAGCGCACGCCGCCCGGACGCTGGACCGCCACCCGGCTGCAGCCCTGACCCACGGACCGCGGGCAGGTCACACGATGAGCGATGAGGAAGGGACCGTACGCCATGACCGAGCAGATGGACGCCGTGGGGCGCACCGCGCTGATCACCGCGGCCATGAGGGCCGTCGAGTACCGCCGGGCCGACCGGCTGCACAACGACCAGTACGCGGAACTGCTCAGCGGCGAACTCGGCCCCGCCCTCCTCGAGGAACTCACGGGCGACATGACCGGGGTCCAGAAGCAACGGCTCCTGAGCGTCTTCGACCTCAACGCCGTCCGCACCCGGTTCTTCGACGACTGTCTGCTGCGCGAGGCCCGTACGGTGACCCAGATCGTGTCGCTCGCCTCCGGCCTCGACACCCGCCCCTACCGGCTCGACTGGCCCGGCCACGTGCGCTACTTCGAGGTGGACCGTCCCGCCGTCATGGCGTACAAGGCGGACCGGCTCGGCGAGGTGCCGGCCAGGGCGGAGCACCGGATGATCGCGGCCGATCTCACCGACGAGGACTGGGCCGAGCAGCTCATCGCGGCCGACTACGATCCCGGCCTGCCGTCGGTCTGGCTGATGGAGGGCCTGCTCTACTACCTGCCCGAACCCGATGCGCACTGGCTGGTGTCACGCGTCCGCGCCCTGTCCGCACCCGGCAGCGTCCTGACCGCGGACATCGCGTCGGCGGCGGCCGTGGCCGGCCAGATCGGCGCGTTCACGCGCTGGGGCTGCCCTTGGGTGTTCGGCACGGACGAGCCCGAGGCGTTCCTCGACGGGCACGGCTTCACCCCGGACGAGGCCGTCGTCCCCGGCCAACGCTCCACCGCCTACGGCCGTTCGGCCCCGGCCGGGCGCGGCGCGGCAGCGAGCGGACGCCCCGTCTATCTCGTACGGGGAAAGCGCCGGTGACCTGGTAGGTCCCCGGCGCTTTCCCCTGGTGGTCCGCTCGGCCGGCCCGCTCACACGCCAAGGCGGCGGGTGAGCGGGCCGCGGCACAGGAGCAGCACGATGCCGGTCACGAGGGCGGCCGCGCCCAGTGCGAGGAAGTAGCCGACGCCGGGTACGCGGTCGCCGGAGACCTTGAGCGCGTTGCCGCCGATACCGCCGCCCAGGGCGCCGGACAGCCAGAAGAGCGCGACCGTACGACTGACGAAGCCGGGCGGTGCGATGGCGGTGGCGGCGCTCATCCCCACGGGCCCGAAGGAGATCTCGCCGGCCGCGAGCAGCAGGAAGGCGAGGACGAGCCACAGCGGTGACACCAGGGTCCCCTCACCGGCCCTGGTCGCGGCCAGTGCCATGACGAGATACGCGGCGGCGACGGCGGCCATGCCCGAGGCGTACTTGACGGCGGTGGGCATCCGGTCGCCGGCCCGGGTCCACACCGCGGCGAGCAGCGGCGCGAGGAGCAGCACGAACAGGGGGATCGCCGCCTGGAACCAGCTGGCGGGGACGGTGTGCCCGAGGATCTCGCGGTCGGTGGCGTGCTTGGCGAAGAGCGCGAACGCGGAGCCGCCTTGCAGGAAGAGCGCCCAGAACACGGCGGAGGCGGCGAACAACGCGATGTAGGCGCGGATACGGACCCGGTCCGCGGCGGTGAGCAGCGGATTGCGCAGCATCCGCCAGAAGCAGACCAGCGGGGACACGACACACAACAGGCCGATCAGCGCCATGAGATGGGCGATACGGAAGGTGCCGGCCGCGGCGTCGGCGCCGTAGACCACCACGGCGACGGCGGTGGCGGCCAGCGCGAGACGGAACACACGGGTGCGCTCTGGACGCGGGGCGGGCTCCTTCGGGGGTCCGCCCGCGGTGCCGAAGTGGCGCTGCCCGCGCACGTATTGGAGCAGCCCGGCACCCATGCCGACCGCCGCGGCACCGAAGCCGAGGTGCCAGTTGACGCCCTCGCCGAGCACGCCCACGACGATGGGCGCGAGCAGGGCGCTGACCTGGACGCTCATATAGAAGACGGCGAAGCCCTCGTCGCGTCCCGCCCGGTCGTCGCGGTCGTAGAACTCGGCAAGGAGGCTTGCCATGTTGGGCTTGAGCAGGCCGGTGCCGGAGGCGATCAGGACGAGGCCGGGGTAGAGCGCTCCGGCGACGGGCACGGCCATCGTGGCGTGCCCGAGCGCGATCAGTACGCCTCCGTACAGGACGGCGCGGCGCGCGCCGAGCACCCGGTCGCCGAGCCAGCCGCCGGGCACGGAGGCGAGGAACACCGAGGCCATGTACAGGCCGTAGAGGAGGGCCGCGTCGCCGGATGACATGCCGAGGCCGCCGTCCGCGCGGTCCTCGGTCAGATAGAGGACGAGGATCGCGGTCATCCCGTAGAAGCTGAACCGCTCCCACATGTCGGTGCCGAAGAGCGCGGTGAACCAGCGGGGGCGACGCCAGCGGCTCGGCCGCGGCGCTCCGGCGCCGGCGGTGGGGCCGGATGCGGTGACGGGGTGCGTATGCGGGGCTGTCATGGCTCCTCCGTAGGGGCGTTCAGGACGTCGCGCGGCGCCCGGCCGGGGGAGGACCGGGCGCCGCGGGGAGAAGGGAGCGGCCGGACCGCAATGCCGCGCCGAGGTCTCGCGCGCGACGTCGGGGGGCGGCCTGGTGTCCGGACCCTCACACCCGGCGCCGTTCCCCTCACGTCCTCAGGGAACCCGGTGGCCCTCGAAGTCCGCTCGGGATGCGGTCGCCCCCCCCCGGACGCGGACTTGCCGGCGTCGTCCGCGCGGCGGGCAAGGGCGGAGCCCGGACGCTGTCAGGGGACGTCCGGGCTCCGGTCGGTCCGGCGGCCGGGGAGGTGGCCGCCGTGGCGCGGGCGGCCGGGGAGGGGGCCGCCGTGCAAGGGGAGTGCGCCAGGGGACGTTCAGTCGTGCTTCTCCAGCTCGACGTCGGGCAGGATCCGGTCGAGGCCGGCCGGGAGCCACCACGCCCTGGGGCCCATGAGCTGCAGCGCGGCCGGGACGATGAGGCAGCGGATCACCACGGCGTCGACGAGGACGGCGACGGACATGCCGAAGCCGAACTGCTGGAGCATCCGGTCGCCGCTGAGGATGAACGAACCGAAGACGGCGACCATGATGGCGCCGGCGGCCAGGACGACGGAGCCGGTGCCCGCGAGCCCTTCACGGATGGCGAGCGAGGCGTCGTGGCTACGGTTCCACTCCTCCCTGATACGGGAGACGAGGAAGATCTCGTAGTCCATGGAGAGGCCGAAGACGATCGCGAAGATCATGATCGGCAGGTAGGCCTCGATGGGGCCCGGCTCCACACCGAACAGGCCCTTCTGGAAGACCAGGGTCATGGCGCCGAGTGCGGCCCCGATGCTGAGCAGATTGAGCAGCGCGGCCTTCAGCGGCACGAGGACCGACCGGAAGACCAGCACGAGGAGCAGCAGCGAGACGCCGACCACGATCGCGATGAACACGGGCATACGGTCGGACACGGTGTCGGCGTAGTCGATGACGGCGGTCGTGGCGCCGCCCACGAGGTACTCGGCCCCGGTCTCCCGGCCGAGTGTCTCCAGGACGTCGTCGCGCAGGGTGTGGACGAGATCGGTGGTGCGCTCGTCCTGCGGGGAGGTCTCCGGGAAGGCGATGACCGTGAGCGCCTTGCCGTCCTCAGCGGGGATCGGCGGGGTCGCGGCGGCGATGCCCTCGGTACGCCCGAGCTGTTCGGTCAGCGCGGTGCCCACCTCTCCGCTGCCCTCGGCGACCACGATGAGCGGCCCGTTGAAGCCGGGTCCGAAGCCCTGGGCGAGCAGGTCGTAGGCCTCGCGGCTGGTGGTCTTCGCCGGGTCGTTGCCCGCGTCGCCGAAGCCGAGCCTGAGGTCGAGCGCGGGCGCGGCCAGTGCGCCGAGCGCGACGACGGCGACGAGGAGGGCGCCGAGCGGCCGGCCCTGCACGAGTCCGGCCCAGCGGCGCCAACGGGCCCCGCCCGCCGCCGGTTTGCCCTTCGCGGTGCGCCGGGCGGCCTTGGCCGTGAACTGCCGCGCGAAGCGCCTGCCGAACACGGCGAGCAGCGCGGGCAGCAGTGTGAGCGACGCGGCCATGGTCACGGCGACGGTGAGCGCCACGGCGACCGCGGTGCCCTGCAGGGAGCCGAGGCCGAGGGCGACCAGGCCGAGCAGGGCGACGATGACGGTGCAGCCGGCGAAGAACACGGTGCGTCCCGCGGTCTCGAGGGCACGCCGGCCGGCTTCCTCGGGGGGCGCGCCGCGGACGAGTTCGGCCCGGTAGCGGGCGAAGATCAGCAGCGCGTAGTCGATGCCGACGCCCAGACCGACCAGCATCATGATGTACGGCGTATAGCTGGCGATCTTGAAGACATGGGACAGCAGGATGATCGCACCCAGAGTGCTGCCGACCGCGAACAGGGCGGTGACGACGGGCAGTCCGGCCGCGATGACCGTGCCGAACATCAGGCCGAGGACCACGAGGGCGACCAGCATGCCGATGCCCTCGGCGCCACCGCCTTCCGCCTCGGCGAGCCGGCGCGCGGCCTCGCCGCCCAACTGCACGTCCAGGCCGTCGCCTTGAGCACTGCGTGCCGTGTCGTAGATCGTGCGGGTGTCCTGCGTGGACAGTTCCTCGGAGGTGCCGTCGAGGACGACGGTCGCGTAGCCCACGGTGCCGTCCTCGGAGACCGCCTGCCGGTCCTCGTACGGACTGCGCACCTGTGCCACGTGCGGCAGCCGGGCGACCTTGTCGAGCATCTCGGTCACGGCGCCGCGCGGACCGGCCCCGGCCAGGCCCTGCGCATCGTGCAGCACGATCTGCAGGGAATCGCCGGCCTGGGCGGAGCCGTGCCGTTCCATGGTCTGCAGCGCCTGCTGGGTCTCGGTGCCCGGCAGTGAGAAGTCGTCGCGGTAGGCGTCCCCTGCCGCTGTGGCGCCCGCCCACACACCGGCGAGCACGAGGACCCACAGGACCAGGGCGGTCCAGCGGTGCCGCTGGGCGAAATCCGCGGTACGCGTGAGGATCGGGCGCCGGCGCGGGGGCGGCGGCGACGAGGTGGGGGAATCACTCCGGACCGGGCTTGTGGTCACCATGCTCTCCTTGTCGAGACGATCGCCCCGTTGTCGGTCAGCCCGCTCGGGACTCGCTCGAAGCGGGATCGAGCCGGTGCACGATCCCGGTCACGGCCATATCGCCGCCGCGTCGGTACGGCTTGAGTTTCTGGCGGTGCAGAAGATGCCGGCTGCTGGTCTCGAAGGCGCGGAACGCGGGTTCGTCCGACCAGTCCGTCAGGACGTAGTAGAGCCCCTCCGCCTCCGTCGAACGCACCAGCGTCTGGCCGAGGTTGGCGGGTTCGCGGGCGATGGACTCCCCCACGGACAGCCATACCTTCTCGAAGTCGGCGGCCATGTCGGGATGCACCTCCATGCGCAGGATCACCCGCACGGCCCGGCTGCCTTCCATCCCGTCGGTACGCGTCATCGTGTCCTCCTCTGCGCGGGCCTGCGGTCGAGCCGGAGCACCCGCTTGCTGATACCGCGCAGGACGGTCCTGGCGAAGATGGGCGTCTCGGTGCAGCGCCAGGCCACCACTCCGTCCGGCCTGACGAGTACGGCACCCTGCGCGGTGACGCCGTACCGCTCGGGCCAGCGGTCGTCGAGATCCTCCAGGTCGGCGCCGATCCCGTAGACCTCGATCTCCGTGCCCAGTTCGGCGGAGAGCGAGCGGGCCGCGTCCTTCCAGGCCCGGTTGTCGGGCCCGGTGAGCAGCACCATCGAGCGGCCGAACAGGTCGTGCACGGATATCTCGGCCCCGCCGCGGCGCAGCCGCAGATGCGGGGCGCGGCTGCCGGGGCGTCCGTCGTTCTCCGCGGCCCACAGGCCGTAGCCCGGCAGTACGCCCTCGTCCCAGGGCATCACGGCCGTCGAGCGGTAGCGCGAGGACAGCCAGACCAGTGGGTCCTGCACGAGCTCGGGGTCCGGGGGCTCCGGCTGCGTGGACCGCAGCCTGGCCCGGTCGCCGGCCCGCAGCTCCGCCTGTTCGACGGTGGCCGCACACACCGGGCGCCGCTCCTCGTCGTAGCTGTCGAGCAGGTCGGGGTGGGCCCAGCCGTCCAGGACCGCGACCATCTTCCAGGCGAGGTTGTGCGCGTCGATGATGCCGGTGCCCGCGTCGAAGCCGCCGCTGGGCGGCATGACGTGCGCAGCGTCCCCCACCAGGTACGCCGGTCCTTCGGAGAAGCGCTCCGCGATGCCCGCCACGCTGTCCCAGGCGTGCACCGACTCGACCCGTACGGAGAGGTCCGCCACGCCGCTCGCGGCCCGTACGAGCTCGGTGCAGTGCTCCTCGGTGAAGGACTCGACAGGCTGGAGCCCGGGGTCATGCCGTACGTGCAGCAGCCAGTCCGACCCGTTGTCGAGCGGCATCAGGGAGCCGCTGACGCCGGGGTTCTCGACGTATCCCATGATGAAGCGGCGGCCGCGCAGCACTCCGGTCAGGTCGGCGTCGAAGCGGACCGTGATGAAGTGGCCGAGGGTGTGGCTGTCGAAGCCGATGTCGGCCGCCTCGCGGACGATGCCGCCGGTGCTGCCCGCGTCCACCAGGAAGCAGGTCCTGACCCGGTGTTCGTCGCCGGTGTCGCGGTCCCGGATGTGCGCGAGGACGCCCTCGTCGCCCCAGCCCTCGCGCTCGAAGGAGACCAGCTCGCCCTGGGCCCGCATCCGTACGCCGAGCCGCTCCGCCCGTGCGAGCAGGGCCTGCTCGAGCTCGCCTTCCTCGCACAGGCACCAGCTCGTGGGCGACAGATCACTCAGGTCCGCGCCGGTGTCGACGACGTACTTGGCGTCCAGGGCACCGAGTTCGAGTCCGGCCAGTGACTCCATCATGAGCACGCCCGAGTTGCGGGCGAGGGTCCGGGCCGACGGGCTGTCCCTGACGTCCTGCTCCACTCCCAGGGAGCGGAGCAGTTCCATCGCCCTGGGGTGGAGGCCGAGGATGCGCGGCGGCCGCGGCCGCTCGGGCCGCCCGCCGAGCAGATAGCAGTCCACTCCCTGCTCGGCGAGGAACAGGGCCGTCGCCAGCCCGGCCGGTCCCGAACCGGCCACCAGGACATCGGTTTTGCGGAGGGTGCTGCGCGCTGTACCGGACACTGCCCTCACATCCCTTCTGGGTCCTGCTACGACTGGTGCTCGACCAGCACGGACGCGTCCTTGTCGCCGTCGCCCGCGGCCACCACTGCCTCGAACTGCTCCCGTACGAGACCGAGGACCGGCATCTTCGTGCCGTGTCCCGCGGCGTCGTCGAGGGCGATGCGGATGTCCTTCTCCATCAGGGCCGAGCGGAAATAGGCGGGTTCATAGGAACCCTTGATCATCAGGTCCGCGCGGAAGCGCATCACGAGCGAGCTGAAGCCGCTGTTCGAGACCGCGCCGATCAGCTGGTCACGGTCGAGGCCCGCGGCCGTTCCGTACGCGACGGCCTCGGCCAGCGAGGCGACCTGGGCGCCGAGCAGCAGGTTGAGGATCAGCTTCATGGAGGCCGCGTTCCCGGGGCTGCCCAGATGGACGACCTCGGAGCCGATGGCGTCCAGGACCGGGCGTACCTCGTAGAGGTCGGCCGGGTCGCCGGCGACGAAGACGCGCAGCTCCCCCTTGCGGGCCTGCAGGGGGTTGCCGACCACGCACGCCTCCACGCGGCGCATGCCCTTCGCCTTCAGGCGCTCGGCTGCTTCCCGTGCGTACGACGGCGAGACGGTGGAGGTGTCGACGATGACGGAGCCGGTCTCGAGGACCGGCACCACACGGCCGAACAGCACCTCCTCGACGGCCTTCTCGTCGCTGAGGCTCAGCAGCACGACGCGGTGCCCCGCGGCCGCGCGCTCGGGGGCGTCGGCGAGGGTGGCCCCCGCGGCGACCAGCGGGGCGGCCTTGCTCGCGGTCCGGTTGTACACGCTGAGCCGGTGCCCGGTCTCCAGGAGACGGCGGGCCATCCCGCCGCCCATGTTGCCCAGGCCGATGAAGGCCAGCTGGGTGGTGGTCATCGTGGGGTTCTCCTCGTTCTCGGCGGGGCTGGGTGATCCGGATCAGTACGCGGCGTCGACCTCGTAGATCGCGAACGGAGCGGAGGTTCTCGTGTCGCGGTAGGGGCGCAGCGGGGCCGTGTCCGCGCGGTGTCCGGCGCCCGACTCCCACTTCTGGAAGGCCTCGAGGGACTCCCAGCGGCTCATCACCGCCAGCGCGCTCGGGTCCAGCGGGCTGCGCAGGAGCTCGTTGCCGAGCATCCCGGGCACGCCCGCGAGCCGCTCGCTGACCTCGTGGTACGCCGCCCGTACGGCTGCGAGCTGGGCCGCGTCGAGGGCCGCCTGGTAGACGACGACGCGCACCTCGCCCGCACCACGCTCACCGGGCACCGATCTCCGCCGATCCCCGTATGGAGTGCAGGACCTCCATCACATGGAAGGTGCCGCCCGTACGGAACGGATGCAGGGTCGCCCGGTGTTCGAGGTGCGCGGCGCTCTCCTCGAACTCGCGGAACCAGGGCTCGTCGACCCAGTCGCTCACGATCACGTAGGTGCCGTCGGCCTCCTTCGACAGCGACTGGCCGAGATTGGCGGGGTGGCCGGTCACGGCGTCCGTGCCGGACAGCCATGCCTTCTCGAACTCCTCCTCGCGCCCGGCCTCGATCTCGAGCCGGAGCATCACACGGAAGGTCATCAGGAGATCCCCCCGTCGACACCGATGGTGTTCCCGGTGACATAGCGCGACAGATCGCTGGCCAGCCACATGACGGCACCGGCCACCTCATCGGGCCTGCCGAGCCGGCCGAGCGCGGTCTTCGCCCCGTAGCGCTCGCTCATCATGCGCTTCTGGTCCTCGGGCAGCATGTGGAAGTTCTCGGTCTCGATGACGCCGAGTGCCACGATGTTGAAGCGGATGCCCTTGGCGCCGAACTCCTTGGCGAGGGACCGGTTGAGGCCGACGAGGGCGGCCTTCGTCGCGGTGTAGTGCGAGCGCAGCGGCACTCCCGCGTCGACGGCGCGCGAGCCGATCGAGACGACCGACGAGCCCTCGCCGAGCAGCGGCAGCGCGTGCTGGATGACGAGGTGCGCACCGGTCAGGTTGGTGGCCACGATGCGCTGCCACTCCTCGAGGCTCAGGTCGCCGTACGGAACGTGGCTGATCGCGCCCGCGTTGTTGACCACCAGGTCGAGACGGCCGCCGTGCAGCTCGCGGACCCGCTGCAGCAGTCCGGCGATCTCCTCGGGCTGTGACAGGTCGGCGCGCAGGACGTGGTGGTCGCCGCCGGTCTCCTGCAGCTCCTTCTCGAGGCTCGTGACGTAGTCGCCCGGGTGCACGTAGCAGGTGACGACGTCGACCCCGGCGCGTGCCAGGGCGAGCACGATGCCGCGGCCCACTCCTCGCGTGCCGCCGGTGACCAGGGCCTTCTTGCCCCGCAGTTCGAGATCCATTCTGTGTCCTTACGTGAAAGGTCCGGCAGATCAGGGCAGTTGCCGATGCACGGCTGTCGGTGGTTCAGAGCAGGAAGCCGAGCGCCGCGCAGTTGAGGACGAGCGCGGCGATGGTGAGCCAGCTGCGCACGCTGTTCCAGGCGCCCCACTGGCGCCTCGGGTCCTTGAAGTCGTCGGGCAGGTGGTCCGGGTCGAGCGTGCGCATCCAGCGGTTGACCGGCGCGTTCTTGGTGAGGGCGATCACCGGGGTGATGGCCGCGATCAGTCCGGCCGCGGCGAACAGCGCCCGGGCGCCGGCCTGTTGGGCCTCGAAGGCGAGGACGGCGTCGAGGACGATCGTGCCGAGCAGGCAGAGGGGCATGGCCGGGTCGTAGCGCTGACCCATGAACGCGTGGGCGTGCACATAGCGGTCGACGGGCAGCACCGCGAAGTACGGGAATCCGCCGAGCAGGGTGCCCAGCATCACTCCGGCGGCCAGGCCGTTGAGCAGCAGTACGAGAGGGGCGAGGACGGTCAGCACGTCGTCCCCTCAGCCGGTCAGGGCCCGGGCCGCGGCCTCGACCTTCTGCTTGATGAGGTCCATCTGCACCAAGGTGTTGCGGTTGAGGTGCTCGGTCATCTGCTCGTCGGTCACGGGCGCCTGCGGCTTCATGTGGAAGTCCTGCACCCAGCGCATCCGGATGCCGCCTGTGGGCTCCAGGGTGTACGCCCAGTTGATCTTCATGTACTCGAACGGTCCGGTCTCCACGCGCTCGGCGTGCACCGTGCGGGTCTCGGCGTAACTGGTGCGCCGTGAGACCCAGCTCCAGACCTGGCCGTCCTCGTCGGGGTGCATCGTGAGCCGGAAGAGGACCGTGTCGCCCTCACGCTCGATGACCTCGGCGGAGGCGTACTCGCTGAACAGTTCGGGCCAGTTGGGCACGTCGTTGGTCATGTCCCATACGACGTCCAGAGGTGCGTCGATGACTATGGCGTTGTCGGTGTGTCCGGCCATCGCCGGCTCCTTCCAGGGTTGTTGTGTGCCGCCGTGTTCAGCGGCCGAGCACCAGGGCCGAGGTGAACCCGCCGTGCCCGCGGGCCAGCACCAGCGCGTGGCGCAGGTCGCCCTCTCGCGGGTCGCCGGTCACCAGGTCGATGTCCAGGCCGGGCGCCGGTGTCCGGGTTCCGGTGGTCGCGGGGATCACGCCGTCGCGCAGGCCGAGCAGGGCGGTCGCCACGTCGAGCGGTGCGCCGCCTCCGTACAGCCGGCCGGTGAGGGTCTTGGGCGCGGTGACGGGTACGCCGCGCGGTCCGAAGAGCGCGGTGATCGCCTCCGCCTCGTCGCGGTCGTCGGCCGGGGTGCCGGCGGCGTCCGCGTACACCACGTCGATGTCGGCGGCGGTGAGCCGCGCGTCGCGCAGCGCCGCCTCGGCCGTGCGCCGCAGCGCGCGCGGCCTGCCGGTCTCCGGCGCGGGGTCGAACCCGGCCGCGTAGCCGAGGACCTTGCCGTACCCGCTGCCCGCGCCCCGCTCGGCCGCGGCCTCGGCGCTCTCCAGGACGAGGATCGCGCCGCCCTCGCCCGGCAGATACCCGGAGGCTTCCGCGTCGAAGGGCAGATAGGCGCGCTCGGGGTCCGCGACCGTGGACAGCCTGCCGTTGGTCAGCTGGGCGCTCAGTCCGTACGGGCACAGCGAGGCGTCCGTGCCGCCGGTGACCACGAGCCGCGCGCCCTTGCGGGTGAGACGGCGTGCCTGGCCGATGGCGTCGAGTCCGCCGGCCTGCTCGCAGGCGAGCACACCGCACGGGCCGCGCATCTTGTGCTTGATGGACAACTGGCCCGTGGTGGCCGCGTAGAACCAGGCGATCGACTGGTAGGCGCCCACCCAGCTCGGGTCGTTCTGGTAAAGCGCGGTCATCTCCTTCTGGCCGAACTCGGTGCCGCCCGATGAGGCGGCGGTGACCACGGCGCTCTCGTACTCGGGGATGGCGGAGATGTCGGCCCCGCTGTCCTGGATCGCCGCGTCGGCGGCCGAGAACGCCAGGTGGGTCCAGTGGTCCGTCTGCGAGATCAGCCGGCTGGGCACATCGCTGTGCGCGTCGAACCCCGGGACCTGACCCGCGTGCCGCACCGGGTAGCCCTCCGGGTCGAAGCGGGTGATCCGCGTGATGCCGGTCTTCCCCGCGAGCACCGAGGCCCAGTGGTCGCTCACGCCGATCCCGGTCGGCGCGACGACGCCGAGTCCCGTGACAACAGGGGCAGTTGACGAGGTCACCGCTCGCTCCTTCCGGCCGCCGCGGCCGCCGTCCCGGGCCGGGTGAGCAGCATCGCGGTCTGGAAGCCGCCGAATCCGCTGCCGACGCTCAGGACGGCGTCCATACGGTGCTCCCGCGCGGTGACCGGGACGTAGTCCAGGTCGCACAGCGGGTCCTTGGTGCGCAGGTTGGCGGTGGGCGGCACCACCTGGTGCTTCAGGGCGAGCGCGCAGGCTGCCACCTCGATGGAGCCGATGGCGCCGAGCGAGTGCCCGACCATGGACTTGATCGAGCTGACCGGGATGTCGTACGCGTGCGCACCGAGACTGCGCTTGAACGCGGCGGTCTCGTGCCGGTCGTTCTGCTTGGTGCCCGAGCCGTGCGCGTTGACGTAACCGATCGCGGTCGCGTCCAGCTTGGCCTGGTCGAGCGCGACGGTGATCGCCTCGGCCATCTCGCGGCCGTCCGGCTTGAGTCCGGTCATGTGGTACGCGTTGCTGCGTCCCGCGAAACCGGAGACCTCGGCGTAGATGTGCGCGCCGCGGGCGAGGGCGGCCTCGCGTTCCTCGATGACCATCACCGCGCTGCCCTCGGCCAGGACGAACCCGTCGCGCTCACCGTCGAAGGGACGGGAGGCGTGCTCCGGGTCGTCGTTGTTCGGCGTCGTCGCCTTGATCGCGTCGAAGCAGGCGGAGGTGATCGGGGAGATGGGCGCGTCGGTGGCGCCGGCCACGGCGACGTCGACGGAACCCTCCTCGACCAGCTGCACCGCGTGGCCTATGGAGTCGAGGCCGGAGGTGCAGCCGGTGGAGACCAGCGCGACCGGGCCCTCGGCGCCCACCTCCCAGCCGACCTCGGCGGCCAGCGTCGAGGGCACCATGTACCCGTACAGGTGCGGCACTCCGTACTCGTGGTCGACCAGCCACTTGCGGCCGCTGTCGGAGAGGGTGACGTACTCCTCCTCCAGGCCCATCGTGCAGCCGACCGCGCTGCCGATGGCGACACCGACCCGCTCGGGCGCGAGGGCCGCGAGGTCGAGACCGCTGTCGGCCACGGCCTCGCGGGCGCTGACGACGGCGAACTGCGCGGCGCGGTCCATGCGCCGGATCTGGCGCGGGGTCAGGCCCGCGGCCGCCGGGTCGAAGTCGACCTCGGCGGCGACCTGGGAGCGGAACGCCCCGGGGTCGAACAGGCTGATCCGCCGGGTGGCGGTGCGGCCCTCGGACAAGGTCCGCCAGAAGGCCTCCCGGCCGACCCCGCCCGGCACGACCGCACCGACGCCGGTGATGACGGCCCGTCGGGTCACGGCGCGCCACCCACGTCCGGGTTGGCCTGGTCGGGGCGCTGCGCCTGCTCGGTGTCCACGTGGCCGAGCTCGGGCCTGGGCGCGAGCGGGGACAGATGGAACGCACCGCGCGCGGTGACGTCGCCCGTGTTGACCAGGCGGTGGCGGACTCCGATCGGGACGAGCAGTGAGTCGCCGGCGGCGAGCGTCATCGTCTGGCCGTCGAGGCTCATCTCCAGGGTGCCCTCGATGATGTGCAGGAACTCCTCGGAGTACGGGTGGTAGTGCTCGGTGATCCAGTCCCCGGGCTCCAGGGTCAGCACGCCGCCGAACCCGGAGGTGCAGCCGACGGTCTTGGGGCTGAGCGTGACCCGCAGGTCACCTCCGCGCTTGGTGTTGGCCTCGACTTCCTGGGCCGCGACCTTCACGGTGCGGCTGATGGCGGTGGTCACTTGATCCGCCCTCCGTCCTTCGTCCAGATGTAGAAGGGCTCGGCCATCGCGTCCTTGGGCTCTTTCCAGTCCGGGTCGTAGGGCTCGACGCACTGGGCGAGCTTGGTGTTGATGTCGTCGTAGAGCGGGTGGCTGCGGGCCTGGTAGAGGGAGGTGTTGATGTCGTCGTCGGCCTCGACCAGGTGGAAGTAGAGGCCGTGGAACTTGAACAGGGTGCGGCGGCTGACACCGATCATGTGCGGCAGGTCGGTCGCGTCCGACTCGCCGAAGATCTTCGCGATGTCCTCGGTCTTGTCCGGCCGCAACTTGGCGACGATCAGGGTGCGATGCACGGAAACCTCCTGGTCTCGGTCGACGGCGAAAGTCCCACCGGGGACTACAGATCCGCTCGAATCGGCCTTCAGGCGGCACGGGTGCGGGTTCGAGCCGTTCTCGTGCGGTCCGTTGTCGGCTGGCGGGGAATGCAGTCCACCGGCCGGCGACCACGAGGTGAGGAATCGCGATGCCCTTCGCTGCGATCACGTATGACATCAAGCCCGGGTGCGAGGAGGAACTCGCGGAAATCTTCGGGAGTTTCAGGCGCGTCAAGTCGGCCCAGGTGCGCGACGAGGCCGGCGAGGCGGCCGGCACGATCCTGGCCACGGCCGTGTTCCTGCGCGACGACACGCTGGTCAGGGTCATCGAGTACACGGGTGACCTGGACGCGGTGGCCCGGCACATGGCGACACAGCCCGGGGTGCGTGAGGTGGAGGCCAAGCTGAAGCCGTATCTGACCCGGCCGCGGGACACGGACACGGTGGAGGGCTTCGTGGCCACGTTCCGGCGCAGCCTTCTTCGGACGGTGGCGCAGATCTCCGTACGCGACGGCGCGCCTGTCTGAGGCGGGACATGCCAGTTGGGCCGCGCGTGCTGCATGCGCGGCCCAACTCATGTGGAATCAAAGGGCGGTGACCGCCGCGGCCGTGGTCGCGAGGGCGAGCACCGAGAGGGCTGTGCGCAGATAGTGGAAGCGGCGCCACAACGGCCTCGGGTCCGACCAGTCGGCCGGGATGTCGGTGGGGTCGTCGATGGACTTGACCCGCCGGTTGATGGGCACGTTGCACAGGTGCGAGACGCCCGAGACGCCGAGGAGCAGCGCCGCGGACAGGGCGAACAGGCCGCGTGCGCCGCCGCCGGCGAGCACCGCGAGCACCACGTTGGCCAGCATGCTGCCGAGCACGATCACGGGCATGGTGGGATCCCAGTTGCGCCCGATCAGCTTGTGCGCGTACACGTACGTGCCGGTGTCCATCGCGAAGAGCGCGGGCAGCACGCTCAGGGCGACGGCGAACAGGACGCCCGCCGTCACGCCGCCGCCGAGCAGAGCGGCGACGGCGATGACCGACTCGGCGCCGCTCATGACGTGCCGACCCCCGAGGGGTGCGTCTCGGCCGTGAGCTGGGCGATGGAGCGCATGGTCGCGTCGCGGAAGTGCGCGGCGAAGCCCTCGGGCGAGGTCGTGTCGGTCGTACGCGGCGTGGCGAGGAACGGGGCCAGCTTCTCCTCCAGGATGTGCACGCCCTTCTGCCGTGCCATGTGCGCACCCACGGCGGCGAAGTCGCCCTCGTAGTGGATGACACGGACCAGGACGTCGTCCTTGATGAACACGCCGGTGCCCAGCAGCCGCCCCGCGGCGCTGCCGTCGTCACCGGCGAAGTCCGGGGTGTCCACCCGCTGGAAGCCGGCGAATATCGCGGCGATCTCCTCCTCGTACCCGGGCTTCATCCGGTAGGTGATGGCGGCGTAGGGCATCAGATTCCTCCGTCTACTTCGATGGTGGTGCCGGTGACATAGGCGGCCGCGTCCCCGGCCAGGTAGAGGACGGCCCCGGCGACGTCCTCGGGCCTGCCGAGCCGGCCGAGCGCGGTGAGCGCCGTGAGCCGGGCGGCGAGCGGCGGCGGCAGCGGGTCGCCTTCGGTCTCGGTGACACCCGGGGCGACGAGGTTGACCCGGATACCGCTCGCGCCGAGCTCCTTGGCGAGCGCGCGCGTGAAACCGACGAGGGCGGCCTTCGACGTGCTGTAGTGCACGCCGAGCGGGCGGCCGCGCAGCGCCACGGACGCGCCGATGTTGACGATCGCGGCGCCCTGCCCCAGCTGGTCGAGCAGTTCCTGTGTGACGACGTAGGCGGAGGTGGTGTTGTGGTCCATGACCCGGCGCCACTCGTCGTCGGTGAGCTTCTCGAACGGGACATGTCCGTCGACGCCGAGGTTGTTGACGAGTACATCGAGGCCGCCGAGCCGTTCCCGTACCGCCTCGGCGAGCATCTGCGCCCCGGAGCGTGCGGTCAGGTCGGTGGCGATGAGCGTGAAGTCCGCGCCGAGCGCCTCCAGTTCGGCGGTGAGCCCGGTGGCGGCGTCGCCGTCGCCGCGGTGGGCGACGGCCAGGGTGGCACCGGACCGGGCGAAGGCGAGCGCCGTCGCCCGGCCGATCCCCCGGGTTCCTCCGGTGACGAGGACCCGCCGGCCGGCGAAGCCGGTCATCGCACCGCCCCGGCCTTCGGGGCGGCGGCCACCATCTTGAGGAGCATGCGCGGGGTCTCCGCCTCGGCCACCGCGTCATCGTCGAGCGTGACGCCGTACTTGCGGTTGATCACGCTGGTGACCTGCAGGAGCGCGAGGGAGTCGTAGCCGAACTCCAGGAAGGGCGTGTCCAGGGCGTCCTCGCCCTCGAAGGCCATGCCCTCCTCCGGGGCGCCGACGCATTCCAGGAGCAGCTCGCCGAGTTCGGACAGGGTGATGTCGCTCACGGTGGATCCTTTCGTTCTTCCGGCGTGGTGTGTGGGACTGGGAGCGGAAGCGGTCATTGGGTGCCCGTGGGCCCGGTCAGGGCCGGCCCACGAGCGGCCGGCGGCCGTCGGGTGCGGCAGCGGCCAGCTCGAGCTGCGGCGAGGAGTCGAGCAGTGCGCGGTGCAGATACTCGATGCCGGGCGACGGGTCGAGTCCGAGCGTCTGGTTGAGCGCCCCGCGCAGCGAGCGGTAGGCCCGCAGGGCGTCACTGCGCCGTCCTGCCCGGTACAGGGCGAGCATCAACTGTTCGTGCAGGCCCTCGTGCAGCGGGTGACGGGCGGCGAGACCGCTGAGTTCACCGACGAGTTCACGGTGCCGGCCCAGTCGGAGGTCCGCCTCGATGCGGCCCTGCAGGACGCTCATGCGGGACTCGTCGAGACGGGTCGCCTCGACCTCCAGGAGCGCCCCGCACTGCACGTCGGCGAGGGCGCTGCCGTGCCACAGGGCGAGTGCCCGCGCGAAGTACGAGGAGGCGTCGGCCCATTCGCCCTGTTCGAGGGCCCGGTGACCGACGGAGGCGAGGGCGTCGTACTCCTGCGCGTCGATGAGGCCGCCCTGGGTGTCGAGGCGGTAGCCGCCCGGCTCCGTGATGAGCACGCTCTTGGCTCCGTGCGGCAGGGCGGCGGCCCCGTCGCCGAGCGCGGCGGCGATGACGTTGCGGATCTGGAGTATGTAGGTCTGCAGCGTGGTCTGCACACTGCGCGGCGGTTGCTCGCCCCACACCTCCTCCACCAGTGCGCCGACCGAGACGGACTGGTCCGCCTGCAGCGCGAGCAGGGCGAAGACCTTGCGCGGCTTGACCGCGGTGAGATGCACCGGCATTCCGGCGAGTGTGGCCCGGAAAGGGCCGAGGACGCTGATGTCCATCCGCAGAACTCCTTCGGGAACGATCTGGTCAGCGGGCGGGCACCGGCGTGGTGGTGAGCAACGCCTGCCCTACGGCCCGGGGCGCTTCGCGCCCGCGGACGAAGAAGTGGGCGCCGGGAACGGTCTGGAGCATGAAGCCCGCTCCCGCGCAGTACCGCCATTCCCCCACCTGTCCTGCCGGTGCGATCCGGTCCCGCCGGCCGGCGAACGCCCAGAGCGGGCTTGCCAGTCGGCGGACGGGAAGGGCGCGCAGGGCACGGGCAAGGCGCAGGTCGGCGCGGAGCGTGTCGAGGGTGGCCCTCAGCCGCTCGGGGCTGCGCAGCAGCACCGGGGGCAGGCTCTCCTCGTCGGTCATCGCCGCCATGAGGTCCGTATCGGTGAGGTCGTCCAGGTCGGTGCGGTCGAGCAGTTCCGAGCCCAGCTGCGGTGCGCTGCACGCCCCGACGAGCAGCGCGCTGGGCGGCCGTTGGCCGGTGTCGGCCCGGTACAGGGCGAACCGGTAGGCGACGAGCGCGCCCATGCTGTGCCCGTAGAACGCGTACGGTCCCTCGTCGAGCAGCGGGCCGAGGTCGTCCTGGAGGCCGGCGAGCAGCGTGCCGGGGTCGGTGAGGTGCGGCTCGCCGCGCCGCGTCTCCCGGCCCGGCAGCCGCACGGGCAGCACGTCCACCTCCTGGCCGACTCGCTGCCGCCAGCCGGCGAAGGCGAGGGCACCCGCTCCGGCGTGGTGGAAGCAGAGGAGCCGCATGCCGGCGGGTTCGGCCTGCGGCCGTACTGCGAGATAACGCTGCACCTCGGCCTCCTCGGGTCGTGCTCCGCCGGTCGGCGGGCTCCGAGCGTCACCGCACCCACTGGAAGGGCGCTCAACGCGTGCTCGAGCCTGGGTCGTGCAGGACGGGCAGCAGCGGACGGCCGGTCGAGCGGCCGCCGAATCCCGGGTCGTAGACGGCCGCACTGACCATGTAGACCTCGTCCACCAGCCAGCTGTGGAAGGTCCACTCCCAGCCCACTCCGGGGGTGCCGTCGGGACGCAGCATCTGCACCTGCCTGTCCTCGGGCGTGAAGCCGAACTCGGTGAAGCGGAATCTGAGGCCCTGTCCGATGGCCTTGCTGTAGGCCTCCTTGAGCGTCCACAGCCGCACGAGTTCGCCGTTGCGCTGCTCCTCGGGAACGCTGTGCACCGCCTCCAGTTCGTACGGGGTGCAGACCTGCCGTTCCGTGCCGAGGCCGAGCATCCTGCGGTCGGCGTTCTCCGCGTCGACCCCGATCCGGCCGGTCCGGGTGAGGCCCACGACGAGGAGGTCCTCGGTGTGGCTGAGGCTCACGTCGAGCTGGTCGACGCCCCTCAGGTGGGGGCGGCCGCCCGGCTTGTAGGCGAGCTCCAGTTCGTCGGTGGTGGTGCGCAGCACCGCGGCGGCGGCCGACTTGAGGAGCAGCCGGGAGGCCACGAACCGGGAGCGGTTGAGCGCGTGGTTCATCTGCAGGAGCCGCTGGTGGTCGCGGCCCAGGGCGGCGGCAAGGCCGGGCGCACCGAGATCGTCGGGCACCCAGTCCGCGACGGCCGCGTAGACCACGGAGACGCCCGCCGTCTCGACCTCGCGGCGGACCGGCAGCCAGGAGTCGGCGGGACCGCGGTTGCGCAGGGGCCGCATCACGCCACCGGCAGTCCGGTCACCCGCACAGAAGCTGTTGCCGGGCCCCGGCCTGGGCCCGAGGGGCCTGCCACCAGGCGCTGCAGCCGCCCGGCCAGGGCTCCGACGGTGTGGTCCCCGACGAGCAGGTCGGGCAGCGGCACGTCACGCAGGTACGGAAGGCGCGTCTCCAGGTGGCCCTTGAGCTGGAGCAGCATCACGGAGTCGAGTCCGAGGTCGTGCTGGAGGTGCTGGTGCGGGCCGATGAGTCCCGGCTCCTTGTCGAGTACCCGGGCGGTCTCCTCGATGAGCAGGGCGAGCAGTTGGGGGTCGGGGGCGGGTTTGCGCGGGCGTGCGTTCATGGTCTTCCTCACTGTTCTCCGGGTCGCGGGCCGGGTCAGCGGCCGAGCTGGGTTGCGTACAGGTCGAAGCTCCGGGCGTCGTCGAAGCGGTCGAGCACCTCGGCCAGGAGATGGTCGGTGCCCTCCTCCGGGGGGTGCACGGCCGTGCGGTCGAGGCGTCCGACGATCCGGGCCAGTGCCATGGCCGCCCACGCGGGGTCGGCGAGCAGTCCGCCGCGGCCGGGCCCCGCGGCGTGGGCCTCGTGCCAGACGCCGAGACAGGCCGCGCCCGCGGCGATGAGGGCGTAGCGGTCCACGAGGGCGTAGACGCGCGGGCTGAGCGCGGTGCCGGGCGGGCGGGCCGTGAGACGTTCGCCGTCCTCGCGCAGCAGCCGCAGTTCGCGGTCGAGCGCCTGAGCGGCCTCGCCGAGCGCGCCGCCGAACTCTCCGGGCGCACTGCGGGCTCCGGCCACCGTGACCGTCAGCGAGTCGAGGAGCGTGTCCTGCAGTGCGGTCCTGGTGAGTTCATCGGGCCGTACGGGCGGCAGTTCGTCGTGGTGCGGGCGGAACAGCGCGGCCGCACCGTCCTCGGCGCCGCGCAGCGTCGGCAGCCGTAGCAGGTGCTCGACGACGGCCTCGCGGCTGCCCGCGGTGCCCGCGCTGCCGAGGCCGATCATCGGCAGGTCACGTGCCGTCTTCTGGAACATGCCGTAACTCCCGGCCGTGGCGTACGACTCGGAGCCGAGGACCACCGACAGGTCGTACACCATCTCCGTGAGGAATGTGGGCAGCAGATACTTCACGACCGCACTGAGCGTGCCGCTCTCACGCGGCAGCAGATGGACTCCGCGGGTGGCGACCAGGGCGAGGCAGTCGCAGATCAGCAGGTCCGTGAAGGCGTCCACGAGCGCGGACCGGGTACGGGCGCTGCGCAGCGACGCACGGCTGCGGGCGCGGTGGGCTCGGGCGAAGGCGACGGTGGTGCGCAGCGCCGTGTCGGCGCAGCCGAGGGCCATCGAGGGTCCGGTGCTGCGGGTGATGGGGAAGGCGCGGCGGGCCAGGAGCGCGCCGCCGCCCTCCGGGCCGAGCAGCAGGGCGGGGTCCACGTGCCGGCCGGTGAACTCCAGGCCGTGCACGGCGCAGCCGCGGATGCCGCTGGTACGGCGCCGGGGCGACAGGGAGAGGCCGTCGCTGTGCCGCGTGGGCCCGGGGAGCAGGAACGCGGTCTGCGCGTCGGGGCCTGCCTCGGGGGTGTGCGCGAACACCACGAGGGAGTCGACCCGTGCGGCGTTGTTGAGTGCTTCCTTGCGTCCGTCGAGTCGGTGGCCGCCGGGCACCCTGCGGGCGGTGAGACGGTTGTGCAGGAAGTCGTTGCCGGGCGTGGGTTCGGGGTAGGCCCCCGCCATCCGGCCGCCGCCCAGGAGCAGTCGGGCGGTCTGCTCCTGCTGTTCGGGGCTGCCGTCGGCCCACACGAGGACCGCGGCCAGATACGAGGTCATGCCGTCGCCGAGGCCGAGGGCCGCGTCCCTTCGGAACACGGCCCTCAGCACCCGGGCGAGGACGTCGAGGCGGTCGAGCCGGCCGCCGAGAGCGGCGGGGACGAACTCGGCGTTGAGCCCGAACTCGTCGAGCAGCCGCTGCGCCGCGGGCAGCAGCTCCTGCCGGCGGTCGGCGGCGAGGAAGTGGTCGGCGCCCAGCGGGTTCCCGGGGTCATCGAGGTCGCCGAGGTCGTGCTCGAGCCGTGCCATGCGTTCCTGCGCGGCTCGCTCGCCGGCCTCCGCCCCGTTCACCGTCGTGGTCATGGCCTTCTCCGTCCTCGTTCGGGTCCCGCTGCGGCTGTGCCTATCGGGTGCGGCTCAAGACGCCCTCAAGCCTCCCGGGGCACGATCCGCAGCGTCCGGGGCGGCCGGCCAGCGCGGAACGGGGGTGCCGTCCACCGTGTAGTCCACGCCGCCGAGCCACATCGACCCGTAGGCCACGAGCGCGTTCCAGACCGGCCTGATCAGGCGGTGGTCGGCCAGGGCCGGTACGTAGGCCGCCTCCAGGGGCGGGTCCTGTCCGGGCCCCGGGCCGGGGAGCGTGCGCCCGGTGCCGCCGGGCGGTATCCCGGTCTCGTCGGTGATGGTCATGTGCGTCCCTTCTCCGGTTGCCCCGGCTTTCCGCCGGGACCCGGAGTGTGCGCACCGTTACTCGGCGGCATCTCGAGGAACTCTCGTGGGCGTCCGTTTCCGGCCCGCTCCGGCGGGACTCGAGCGGTTGTCGAGCGGAGCATGGTCGACTGGCCGGACGCGCAGTCTGCGCGCCGGACGAGCGGGAGGTGAACGTATGCCACAGCGTGATCTCGCCGGCAGCGTCACACACCTGCAGATGTTCCGTCCGGCCTCGGAGGATCCGTCGCTCGGGGACCGGCTGCGCGGATACGTCCGCGGCCAGGAGGGCAGCAAGGGCCTCACCGGAGGGACGACTCTGCGCCTGCTCGCGCCCGGGGCCGGATACGTCCGGCTCGACCGGTGGGAGGGCATGCACGCGCTGCTGCGCTCCACCCACGCCGAAAGCCATCTGCCGCGGCTCGCGGACGCGGCGGGCTCCGCCCGCGTCGACGCCCACCTCATGGTGAGCGTGGGGCGGATGCCCGCACAGGTGCCGCTCACCGACGCCGGCCTCGTCACGCTCATCCGGGCCTCAGTGGCCGAACGGGCCGTCCGTTTCGAAATGGACTTCGGCGCGCTCGTCGGCCGCTGTGTCACGTCCGCGCACTATGGCGGCAGCGAACTTCTGCGCTCGGTCACCGACCCGCGCTCCTACACGGGCCTCCTGTGGTGGCGGCCCGCCACCGGTGACCGCACGGAGTCCGGCGACGCGCAGCGGGCCGCCGGCCTGTCGGCCTCGGCGCGTGTGACGCAGGTGCACGCCGTTCCGGTGGGTGACGCCTAGGCCGCCGGACACCCCCAGGAACTGCCCTGCCACGAGCGGTTCTCAAGCCGGGCCCGGACCTCCGATTCCCTGAATTGCCCTTGCCACCCCGCCGATGGGCCGCATCCGGCCTCCTCGGCGGGTGCCGGGCCGGCCTGATCCGGCCGACGGACATCGAGCTTCTCTCTAGCACATCGGGCTTACGTTCAATTTCAGACGGGCTACGAGCGCCCGGCGAGACGCCGAACGCCCGCACGACGTCCGGACTGGGGGACCACATGCCCGAACACCGCACCTTTGTCGAACTGTTAAGCGATCACATCAAGCAGTCACCCGGCCGTCAGGCCCTGCTCCTGCTGCCGGACAGCGACGGGACCGGCCGCGCGAAGTCCGTCTCGTACCTGGCTCTCGACACGGCCGCGCGGGAACTCGCCGGGTGGCTGCAGGCCCGCGGCGCCGCGGGCGAGCGCGTGCTGCTCATGCACGCGTCCCGGCGCCAGTTCACGGTGTCGCTGCTCGCGTGTCTGTACGCGGGCGCCATCGCCGTACCGGTACCGGCCACCGGACGCGGCCGGCACCATCTGCTGCGCGTGGCGGGCCTCGTCAAGGACGCCGCGCCCTGTGCGACGTTCACCGATGCCGCCCTCGCCCCCGATGTGTCCCGCCTCCTCGCCTCCTGCGGCTACGGCTCCGTGCCCTGTCTCGCCGCCGACGCGGTGCCCGCGCACACCCCTTGGGAGAAGCCCGAGCTCACCCCCGACACGGTCGCCTACCTCCAGTACACCTCCGGCTCCACCGGCGCCCCGCGCGGCGTGGTGGTCACCCACGGCAATCTGCTCGCGAACCTGGCGGCGATCACCTCGCTGATCGGTGCCTCGCCCGGCGAGCGGATCGGCGGCTGGCTGCCGCTCCATCACGACATGGGCCTGGTCGGCCAGTTGCTGCTTCCCCTGTTCGTCGGCGGAACCTCCGTGCTGCTGTCCCCCCAGGCCTTCCTCAAGCGGCCCGTCCGCTGGCTCGAGGCGATCGGCCGGTACGACATCGGCGTCAGCGGGGCCCCCGACTTCGCGTACGAACTGTGCCTGCGCCGAGTGACGGACGAACAGGCCGAGCGGCTCGATCTGTCCCGCTGGCACACCGCGGTCACCGGCGGCGAGCCCGTCTCCGCGGCGACCTCCAGAGCCTTCGGCGAGCGGTTCGCACCGGCGGGCCTGCGGCCCGGTGCGCTGATGCCCTGCTACGGACTCGCCGAGGCGACCCTGCTGGTCTCCGGCGAGCGCCGGGACGCCGGCCCCGTGGTGCGCGGCGTGGACTCGGCGGCCCTTGAACGGGACGCACTGCGGGATGCCGGATCCGGTGAGGGCGGGCGTGAACTCGTGGCGTGCGGCCGGCCGGCCGGCGCCGAGGTGGCGATCGTCGATCCGCAGTCGTTGCGGGCGCTGCCCGAGAGACAGGTGGGCGAGATATGGGTGCGGGGCCCAGGAGTCGCCCGCGGCTACTGGCGCGAGGCGCCCGCACCGGGCGAGGTCTTCCAGGCGGCGACCGCGGACGGCGAGGGCGGTTACCTGCGCACGGGCGATCTGGGCTCCCTCGTCGACGGCCGGCTCCTTGTGACGGGCCGCCGCAAGGACATGCTGGTGGTCGCCGGACGGAATCTGTACCCGAACGACCTGGAGAACGCGGTCCAGCGGATCAGCTCGCTGTTCGGCACGGGCACGGTGTTCTCGATGCCGGGTGAGCGCGAACGCGTCGTCCTCGTCCAGGAGTTGCGCACCAACAAGCCGTACGGCCTGGATCTGACCGGGCTCACCGCCGACGTGGAACGCTGTCTGGCCGAGGAGTTCGAAGTCACGGTGGACGGGGTGCTCCTCGTGCGGCCCGGCACGATACGGCGCACGACGAGCGGCAAGGTCGAACGCGGGGCCACCCGGCGGCTCTTCCTCAACGGCGAGATCAAGCCGCTGCACCAGCGGATCGACGAGGAGCTGCTGCCCACAGGTCGCTCGGGAGTGGCGCACCGCGTCTAGCGCGTGAGAGGAGCAGAAGGTGAGCGGATCCGGACGGGAACTGCCCGACGAGCAGGGCTGTGTGGAGTGGCTCCTTGAACGGGTCGCCGAACACGTCCGCCGCGAGGTGGGCGAGGACACGCCGCTCATCGAGTGCGGTCTCGACTCGGTGGCCCTGCTCAGCCTGTACGGCACGGTCGAGGAGGAGTTCGGTCCGCTGTCGGACGAGCCGGTCGACCTGTGGCCGTATCTCACCGTGCGCACGCTCGCCCAGCGGCTGACCGGCCAGGACGAGCCGGTGGCGGCCGACGCCCGGCCACGCACCGCGCTCGTGTTCACCGGGCAGGGCTGCCAGCACCCGGGGATGACGGAAGGGCTGCACCGGCAGTGCACGGCCTACCGGCATCATCTGGCCGCCGCCGACGAGGCGCTCGCTCCGCACCTCGGGCGCTCTGTCGTCGAGCTGATCCGGGGCAAATCACCCGCGGTGGACGAGACGGCGCTCGCTCAGCCCGCGCTCTTCGCCGTCGGATACGCGCTGGCGGCGACGCTGCTCGAAGAAGGGGTGCGGCCGGTGGCCCTCCTCGGGCACGGTGCCGGGGAGTTCGCCGCGGCCACCGCCTGCGGCGCGCTCTCCCTGCCGGACGCGGCCCACCTGGTGTCCGCACGCGGCGCACTCATGCAGCAACTCCCCTCCAACGGCGGCATGATGGCCACCTGCGCCGACCCGTACGAGGCGGCGGAGGCGGTCGCCGCGGAACCCGGGGTGTCCATCGGCGCTCTCAACGCGGCCCGCGCCACGGTGCTCTCGGGCGATCTGCCGGGTCTGCGCAGGGCATCGGGACGGCTCGGGGAGCGTGGGATCTCCAGCACTTTCCTGAAGGTGACGCACGCCTTCCAGTCGCCTCTGATGGAACCGGTCGCCCCGCTCCTGGAGGAGGCCGCGCGCCGGCTGCCCGCGGCCGCGCCCACCACGCCCTTCTACTCCACGGTGTACGGGCGCCGCTACGACGCCCCGCCGGACGCCGGGTACTGGGCGCGGCACGTCACATCACCGGTGCGGTTCGCCGACGCGATGCGCGCGCTGCTCGCCGAACAGCGCCCCACGCATGTGGTCGAGGTGGGCCCGAAGGCGGTGCTCCTGCCGTTCGTACGGCGGATGGGCGGCCGCACGGGACCGCGCTGCCTGCCGATGTGCCGCGGCCCGCGCACCAACGCCGTCGACCTGGCCGGCATCCTGTCCGCACTCGACGCGGGCCCTCTGGCGGAGGACTCGGGCCACGCCCCGCGCTGGTGATGCCCGTCCACTACGAAGCCGTCTCTCCGTCTCCGTACGGCGTGGCCCGGCAAGCAGGTGCCCTACGGCACCCAGCCCGCCTCCTCCGCGATGCGGATGGCGTCGACGCGGTTTCTGGCGTGCAGCTTGTCCACGATGGCGGTCAGGTAGTTGCGCACGGTGCCCGGGGTCAGATACAGCTGCTCGGCGATCTCCTCGGCGTCCGCTCCCTGCGCCGCGAGCCGGAGCACCTGTGTCTCGCGCGGGGACAGCGGGCTGTCCGGTGCTTCCCAGGCGCTGAGGGCCAGTTCGGGGTCGATGACCCGGCCGCCGCCCGCGACCGAACGGACCGCCTGCGCAAGGCGGTCGGGCGGCGAGTCCTTCAGGAGGAAGCCGGAGACCTGCGCGGCCATGGCCCGGCGCAGTGTTCCGGGCCGGCCCAGGCTGGTGAGGATCAGCGTGCGGCACTCGGGCAGCTTGGTGCGCAGCTCCGCCGCCGCGGTGAGCCCGTCGGTGCCGGGCAGGTCGATGTCGATGACGGCGACGGCCGGGCGCACCTGCAGCGCCGTCTTCACGATGAGGTCCCCCCGGTCCACCGAGGCGACCACCTTGAGGTCCGGCTCCATTTCGAGCAGTGCCACCAGTGCACCTCTGATCATGTGCACGTCCTCGGCGAGCAACACCCGCACCGACAGCATCCGTTCCCCCTGTTTCCCGCTGACCTGTTGTCCGCTGACCTGATGAGCGGTGACCTCTTGCGCGGCGACCTGTTGCGCGGTGACCTGTTGCGGCGTGGACGGTCAGGCCGCGGCTGCGTCCGACGTCCGTACGGCGGGTCCGTCCATGGCGGGCCTGACGGGCGCCTCCGCCACGAGCCTGAACCAGCCCTTGTCGTCCGTCGACACCTGGAGAGAACCGTCGATGCCGCTGAGCCGGGTCCGCAGATTCCCCAGACCGCTACCGCTCGCGTCCGCCACCGCCGGACCCCGCTCTGCCGCCACACCGTCATTGAGCAGCGTAAGCCGCACCCGCTCCCCCTCCGTCACGGCTGTGATGGTGCACGACTGCACCTTGCTGTGCCTGAGGATATTTGTCACGCCCTCCCGAAGGGCAGTGGCGAGCACGGTATCCACCACCGGGTGCAGCCGCCCGCAGGAGATGTCCATGTCCACCCGGACATCGGCGGCCGCCATCACCTCGGCGACGGAGTCGGCCTCGGCCTCGAGCGACATCTCCCGGTAACCACTGGACACCAGGCGCACATCCGCGAGGGCCTGCCGCGAGACCCCGAGCACTCCGGCCACCTCCGCACAGGCACGCTCGGGGTTGGCGGGGATGAGGCGGTGGATGAGCTCGCTCTTCAGGGTGATCGTGGACAGGCTGTAGCCGAGCAGGTCGTGCAGGTCGCGGGCGAAACGCAGTCGCTCCTGCGTGACGGCCATCCGGGCCATCTCGGCGCGGGCGGCGTGCACTTCGAGTACCAGGTCGGTGAGCCGTGTCAGCCCGTAGATGACAAGGCCGGCCAGCGCCGTGGAGATGGTGAGGTAGGCGGTTTCGAGCGCCGCGGAGTGATCGATGGACCAGCCGAGCAGCGAAAGAACCACCAGCCCGTAGGCGGGCCAGGCCAGACGCGGGGGAAGGAGTAGCAGAATCGATCCACCGAGCGGCCCGGCCATGCTGCCCCAGGCGATACCGACCCAGAACATGGGCAGATACGTCAGCAGCGTCACGGCCGCGAGGACAAGGCCGCGACGGCGGGGCGACCAGTGGCGGGCGCCCGAGGCCGCGACGATGAGCTGCAGACCGTAGAGCACGAGGGCGGCCGTGAGACACAGCGCGAACCGCACCTCGCCGGACACTTCGTTGCGAATGTTGAGCAGGGTGATCACGCCGAAGCCCGCGATGACGGTGGCACTGATGCCCTGGGCCAGCCGGGGTGCGGGGACGTCAGGTCGGCCACCCGTGCGTTCCGGTCTCAAACGACTCCGCATCACATTCCCCCTGTGCGCCTGCCGATACCGGGACAGCGATGAGGCGCACCCGTGCCCATCGGCTCACGGATGCGCCGCAATGACGACCCCAACCCCGAAGCACCCCAAGGGGATTCGGGAGCTCTGGATTGGAACTATAGGCCGTGTCGGACCTGTGCAGGAAACATGGTGAGACCACCCATATCAGAAGCGGAATCAGGCCAGGCCGTCCTACACCGGAAGCGGAACCGGGTTGAGCTCATCGAACCGCAGGGGACGCGGCGTGAGCCCCATCCGATGCGGCACGTCGTACAGCCGTCCGGGCGCGAAGCGCGCGTAGAACGGGCGCAATCCGGGCGCCACAACCTTCACCACCGGAATGCCTACATCCGGCCGGGTCTGGTCGAGCACGAGCACGTCGAATCCGTTCCGGCCGGCCAGCGAGCGGACGTACTCGACGTCGTCGAGGAGGTCCTCGTTGTGCGGACGCGACTGCCAGGCGCCAGGCCCACGCGCCGACTCGCCCTGGTCCGCGATGAGTTGCGGCTGAGGGATGGCCGACCCGCCGGGCAACGGCCTCGGGGACGGCGCCAGTTGGGCCGCCTCGGTCACCGCCCGCCGCAGCGCGAGCCGCGGGTCGAGGTGCGCCCCGAAGCCGCAGACGAAGTCGGGCTCCGTGTCACCGGCCGACCGGGAGAGCGCCACCATGACCGGCACACCCAGGTCGTTGGTGAGATCGAGCGCCTCCAGGGTGCGGCCCGCCCGGGCGAACGCATCCCTCAGCCGCACGAGCCACGGTGCGTCGAACGCGTCGAGGTCCACGGCCGGAAGCCGCAGCCGGTTGTACCACCAGACGGCCACCGCGTCCCGCTCCACGAGTTCGAGGAAGCCCTGCACCACGGCGTCCTCGATGCTGCTGCCCGCCGCGTTGCCGTTCGAGTCGGCCCACTGCCCGTCGGCCGCGCCGCCCGAGGCGCAGTCGAAGTACAGCGTCGATGTGGGCAGCAGGCGGTGGGCCCGCTCGGTGAGCGACCACACCGGGGTCCAGTCGGTGGCGGCCGAGGTGTCGAACGGCCTGGCCACCTGGTGGAAGGGCCCGTGCGCGGCGTTCCACCGCGACCGCTCCTCGTACTGCCGCTTGTGGAACAGCTGATACGTATTGGGGTGCACGGCCCGCGCCCCGAGCCCCGTGAAGGTGTCGCGCACGGTCAGCTCATCGCCCTGACGCGCCGCACTGTGGCGTTCCACCGCCTCGCAGAGCGCGCTCGCCCGTGCCTCGACCGCGGTGGCCCCCTTGCCGCCGCTGCGGGCGCGCAGGACGCGGCGCAGGTCGGCGACCGAACTGCCGCGCAACGCAAGGTTGTGCCCGGAGTCGTAGGCGTGCATCCCCTCGGGCAGCCCCGGCAGCGGGCTGATACCCGTCACGATGCCGGTGACCTCACCGATCAGATGCCCATGACGCTCCAGCATCTGCTCCGCCGACAGGGCACGGTCGTTGCTGCCGGTCCCGGTCGCCTTGAGCCGTGACACCAGGGTCACCGGGCGCCGGGTCTGCTCGGCGACAAGTCCCGGCTCACCGCAGTCGGGACACTGCGGACGCCGGGTGACCTCGTGACCGGTGCTGCTCAGCGTGAGGCTGTCGAGGACACGCACGGACCGCTGCGCCGGCATCCGCAACCCTGCGAGCCACTTGGACACTTCGAGGACTGCGGCGTTCAGGCCGAGGGCGCGGACAGCACTCAGGGACGGGGCGGGGCGAGGCGCGGGGGCGTCGAGTCCGAGCGCCCTCTCCATCTCGGTCTCGGCCCTGCGGTGGGCGCGCAGCCGGTGCGCCAGACAGCTCCAGCAGGGGCCGTCCCCGTCCGGGGTGAACACCGGTCCCGTCCATGGCTGCGCCCCGTACGGCTTGGCGATCAGCCATGGCCGTCCGACCCGCCGCAGCCGCTCGGCCACCGCGCGCAGCCCCGGGTGCAGGTAGTCCTCGCACAGGACGAGAGCGAGGGCCGGCCCCGCCCCCTCCCCTTCCTTCCCCTCGGCGGATACGACGGTGAGGCCGGCCGTACGGCATACGGCATGCGCCTCGTCGGAGTCGACGTCGCCGACCAGGATGAGCTCGACCGGCGTGCTGCGCACGCTCCGTTCGGCCGTCGCCCCCTCCAGGCCGGCCCGGTCCCAGTAGGCCTCCGCGGACCGTCCCTCGTCTCCGGCGTCCTCCGCTCGCCGGGCCTCGGGGCGGTATCCGACCAGGTTGGCCTCGGCGAGCCGCCGCACCAGGTGCCCGGCCTCGGTCACGGGTATCGCCGTGCCGGCCTCCTGGAGAAGCTGGGAGAGCGTACGACTGCCGTCGAGGAGCGGAACCAGGGTCTCCACGGCCGCACCCCCGACTCTCGTCACGTCCGTGTCCGACCACATGAAGACGGCTTCTCCGGGCACCGCACGGGCCCGTACGTGGCGCTTGAACGCCACGTACGGACCACTCGGGCCACGCTGATCCGTTGCACTCATGCACGGAACCCGGGAACCGCGACCTCCGGCGAGAAGCAGACGCACCAGGCGGCGTCACCGGCACCCGCACCGCTGCTGAGGCTCTCGAACGCGCCCTCGCCGCCGGCCGGTATGAGGGCCGCCGTCTCGATCGTCAGACCGAACTCGCGCAGCACGTCCCCCTTTTCCCGGCCGAGGCGGACGGCGAGCTCGGGCTCGAGTCCGGCACGGGCGGTGAGCTCTGCGGAACGCATGGTCTCTTCAGTGACGTTCATGACTGCTCCTTCTGCGAACGAGTTGGGCTCGACCGGGATTCCGTCGGCCTGTGCTTCGAGAGTCTGGAGCGCGGTCCCCGACCGGGGACAGTGCGCCGGTCACAGGCGCGCCATGACATTTTCATGACGGAGCGCATGCGCAGCTCACTGGGTGTGCGGGCGGCTCGGTGGGACTCTCGGGAGACCGTCCTAGGGGAGAGACACATGGAGATCAATGTCCTGGGAGCTCTCGCCGCGCATGAGCGCGGGCTCCCGGTGGTACCCACCGCCGCGAAGCCGCGCCAACTGCTCGCCCTGCTGGCCCTGCACGCCGATCGCGTCGTCGCCGTCCCCACCCTGATGGAGGAGATCTGGGGCGAGAACGTCCCCCGCAGCGCCTCCACCACCCTGCAGACGTACATCCTCCAGCTGCGCAGGAAGATCTCCGCCGCGCTGGCGGACGACCCCACGCTCGACGCCAAGGACATCCTGGTCACCAGGCTCGGCGGCTACCTCCTGCGCGTCGAGCCGGGACAGGTCGACGCCCACGAGTTCGAGCGGCTCGCCGACAGCGGCCGAAGCGCGTTCGAGCTCGGCGACCACCGCGCCGCCTCCGACCTGCTGCGCCGCGCCCTCGCCCTGTGGCAGGGGCCTGCCCTCGTGGACGTACCGGTCGGCGCCGTGCTCGAACTGGAGGTGCTGCGCCTCAACGAGGAACGCACCACGGTCCTCGAGCGCCGGATCGAATCGGACCTGCGCCTCGGCCGCTACGCGGAGGTGGTCCCCGAACTACGGGTCCTGACCGCCCGCCACCCTCTCCACGAGGGATTCTGCGCCCAACTGATGCGCGCCCTGCACCGCACCGGCGGCAGCTGGCGCGCCCTGGAGGCCTACCAGAAGCTCCGCAATTCCCTGGTCCGCGAACTCGGCCTCGAACCGTCCGCCAGTTTGCAGGATCTGCATCAGGCGGTTCTTTCGGGTGATGCGGAGCTTGCTTTGCATCGGGTGGCTTCTGCGGAGTGAGGGGTTCGGTACGGCAGCGGGTCCGGACGACGCCAGGTGACGGCGATCCGCCAGTTCATCCAGCCGGGATCAAGCCACGGATAGGCGAACAGGGCCGACCCGAAACCGGGCCGACCCCACCTGAACTGTGCAAATGCAGATGCATCCCGAGACTTCGCCGCCGGAGGATGCGTCTCACGTGATCCGTTGGATCGATCAGTCCCTGGCGGGCTGGGATCCCAGGCGAGCGCCTGTCCGCGTCTTTGCCGAGGGCGCCCGAAGTCGTCACTCTGTTCCCTGTATCTCGTCGGTCCCTGGATCTCATCATCTCGGGGATCGGCAGAATGCAGACAGAATGCCCGCACGCTCACAAGCATGTGGGCGAACATCAACCGCGCTATAGGGGCGTAGGTCCCGACGCCGGTCGCAATAGTCCCACTGGCCCCCTCTTGCACAAATCTCATGTGCCGTACTGCCGAGCGGGAAGCCCTGCCTCGGTACAGCTCGGCGCAACCACACAGTCCTGTCCGCCGACCCAGCGGCCGCGATCTCTCAGTTGCCCAATTCCGTTGGGTCGCCGGAACATTGGCCCGGCGATAGCGCGCGCCGTGAGATACCCTCGTGACTGCTGCGCACCTTCCCGGAGGGTACGAGGCAGAGTCCATGGTCCAGTCCACTGACCGTGAGTGACGGATGGAGCGGATGCCCGGTAGGGCAATCCGGTCCTGCCATCCGAACTCACGCCATGGGATGGGCCTTTATGGAACCGGTCGAGTACAAGCCTGCGCGTCGTCCCTGGATCCGCGAGATC
Source organism: Streptomyces sp. NPDC050418 (assembly GCF_044458745.1). Taxonomy (NCBI): domain Bacteria; kingdom Bacillati; phylum Actinomycetota; class Actinomycetes; order Kitasatosporales; family Streptomycetaceae; genus Streptomyces; species Streptomyces sp. NPDC050418. The sequence continues at coordinate 38,864 of NZ_JBITIG010000009.1, read as the reverse complement.
CTGGTCGGCGTCACCGCAAGCGTGATCTCCAACTTCGTGTGGGAGGCACTGGCGGCGGCAGCGCGCCACCTCATCTGAGGTAGGCAGTGGCGGGCCCGGCGAGCCCGCCACTCCCCCAGGGCATGGATCCTTCAGAAGAGCAGCTCCTGGCCGGGAGAGGTGTCATGCCCCTTCCTCTTCGGACTGGACCGATGCGGCTCCCGCGCCTCGGCGGGGAGGCTTTCCCATGTGGGCCGCAGGCCGTGTATCTGCACGTCGCCTACGCAGCTCTTGAGGTACGCCTGTGTCTCCTCATCCGTGGAGTACAGCACCGTCGCGCGGCTCGCCCTGGTCATGAGGACGTGGTAGGCGTGCCGGACACAGCGTGCGAACTCCTCCGCCTTCTCTTCCTTGCTTCCTGTCCCCTCGCGGAGCTTCATGTCGAACGAACCGGGCACTCGGACACGCTTGACCCCGCTCTCCGGGTCCTTGCACCACTGCCCTTTGCGGTAGACCCAGCGATCGCCGCGCCGCACCATGTCCCCGCCGAGGATCACCCCGCACCAGTCCCATTCCAGGCCCTGAGACGAGTAAACGCAGCCGATCTGGTTGATGCCGTAAGGGTGCACTGCCCATTTCGTGGACGGGGGCACCCTTCCGTTATCGCGGAAGGAGTCACCTTTGGCGTTCCACGGCCGGTGCCAGTCACCGATCCGCACGTCTGCCTCCAGGCGCGCGCCCTTGCCCTTCCCCACGGGATCAGTCCACGGCCAGCAGAAGCCGGCCACCATCCGAGCCGTCGCCCCTGCCTCCACCTCTGTCCTGATGATGTGTTCGAGTTCCTGAGGGCTCTCGGCCACCTCGACATGCATCAGACCGTCGGGCGTCCACTCGGTGGTTCCCTCCTCGATGCCAAGGACAGCCCGCACCCAACGGATGTAGGCATCGCTTCCCCCGCAGCGCCATTCCTCCCTGAGCCGGTAAGGAAGTGGCTTGATCTTTCTCGCTGCCGCGGCGTTCTCGATCAGGCTCTCCGTGCCGACTTCCTTCGGCCTTACGGACTGGCTCTCATCGAGAAAGAACACCGTGAGACGGGCAGCATCGAGCAGATCATCCACCTGAGGCTGCTTGCCCCACTCCTCCTCCGGGCGGTACCTGTCGGTGGTTCGCTCTCTCAAGCGATGTGCCTCGTCGCAAATGAGGACGTCCAGCGGAGGGTCAGGGAGTGTCACGAAGTTGCTGAAGTAGGCGAACCTCTCCTTGAACTCCTGCTCCTTGTAGCCCACTTGCTCCTGAAGCGCCCCATTGAAGGCACGGCTGCCACTGGCATATTTCACCGTTCGTCCGGCCGCCTCAAAATCGGCCCTGAGCTGCAGACCTACGGCGCTCTTTCCAGTGCCGGCACCACCCGTCACGATGAAAACGGCTCGTTCACCGTCCGGCGAGGCAGCGGGTTGACCGGGATCGCCGAGAACCATGTCGGCCCGGTGCAGAACACTGTCAGCCACCTTCTTCTGCTCTCTACGCAAAGTGAACACCGTGTCCTCCCCGCGAGATCTGATCATCGCGTCGAGCAGCGGAGTGTTCCGCAGGTTCATGGCCTTCAGGAGTTGCTCGGCCGCGGAATCCGCGCCGTTCTCGGCGAAATGCCGCCGCAGATCCAGAAGGAGCCGGTCACGGCTGTCGCCGGTGTACACCTGCTCATAGGCTCCGGTCGGCGCCAGCGTATCGAGCAGCGGCCGAACCGAGTCATCAGTGGCGTTGTGCAGATACGCGAATCCGCCGCATTCAACCGTGATGCCCCGCAGCGGCCCCTGGTCTCCGGTGAACAGTTGGAATGTTTTTCTGAGTTGCAGCGCAGGGTGCTTCTTCGGCTTCGCGATGCCCGGCACACGGACGACCTGCGCGGTGGCGGCTTCCACCCTCGTCACCATGGACCATCGCTTCAGTTCCACGAGTTGGAACGACGGTTGGCTTGTCTCCGGATGGCGGCCCACGAGCACGACGTCGATAAGGGGCGGATCCCCCTTCCTCGGCGCCTCGACCGTCGCCGCGCACTCGACAACCATCTCGACGTTGCCCCGGCCTGCCTCGACCAGGTCCTCCGCCAGCTCGACAAGGCTCTCGGCCCATGCCTCCCGTTCTGAATCGGACACATCGCGGCCTCGGAAGTAGCGGTATCTGGCGGCGAGATGCGCCACCATGTGCCGTCTCGAATTCAAAGCGAGCAGGTCCTGCGCGGACAGCCTCAGCAGGAGCATGGACACGACGTGGTTCCCCCAGGGCACGAGTGACTCGTGCGGGTGGGGGCATGTCCTTACGCGAAGGAAGCCCGTCGGGCCGCAATTGGTACGGGTGATCTTATGGATCTCAGCAGCTCACGTGCACTCCTCAAGCCGGCTCAGGGCATGCCGGCGGCAAGTTGGCGAAAAATCCGCGGTTCAGTCCGGTCGTTTACGGCGTGACGGCCATGCGCTGCCCGGAACCCACCAGTTCTCGCAGTTTCTCCTGCGTCTCCCGATCCGTGGAATAGACGACCGTACCGACCATTCCGCGGGTGAGCAGCACCTTGTACGTGTTGCGGATCAGGCGGTCCACCTCGGTATCCGGTGTCGAGCGTCTGAATACCGGGTCCTTGGACGCAGTGCGGTCCGTCACCCATCGGTCGCCGCGCCACACCAAGTCGGGGCCGATGATGACACCGGACCAGTCGTACTCGAAGCCCTGGGCGGTGTAGACGCAACCGATCTGGCCGAAGCCCGCCGGGTCCGTGGCCCACAGGGCAGACGGTGGCGCGCCGGAGACAGACCGGTCACCACGCAGGTTCCAGGGGCGCTCCCAGGCGCCGATCCTTACATCTGCCGGAAGGGGCTGTCCCGGCTTGGGTTCCGGGGACCACTGCCAGCAGTAGCCGGCTGACATGCGAGCGCTGCAGCCCTGGCCTCGGCGGTCGTCCAGGAAATCTTCCATCTCTTCCGGGCTGTCGGCCAACAGGAGTTGCATGCGGTCATCCGGGTCCCACACCACCGGGCCCCCGGGGTCAAGTCCCAGAAGCCGCACCACCCAGCGCAGGTATGCATCACTCCCACCACAGCGGAACTGGCTCTCCAGCCGGATGACAGGGCACTTCAGCCCTCTGCGTGCCGCTGCGGCTCGGATGTCCTCAACCGTGCCCATTTCACCTGGGCGCACAACTTGGTGCTCGTCGAGCAGGAAGACGGGCACTTTGGCCACGTCGATCAGTTCGTCGATCTGCTGCTTGCCGGTCCGTTGTGCGGCCGGCGTATATCGGTTGGCGGATGTCTCACGGATACGGTGGGCCTCATCACAGACCAGGACGTCGAGGCTGTTCTTCTCCGTCGCCATGAAACTGTTGAAGTACTTGAAGAGGTCCTGCACTTCGCGCTTCCTGGCACCCGCGACCTTGCGCATCGTCTTGGTAAAGGACTGGGACCCGGTCGCGTGCAGGGCCAGGACGCCTCGCCGGTACAGCTCACCGAGCAGGGAAAGCGCGATAACGCTCTTTCCGGTGCCAGGACCACCGGTGATGACCACGACCTCCTTGTGGTCGGACTGCTGGGCCTTGCGAACCGCATTGAGAACCTTGCGATAAGCGACCTGCTGTTCGTCGAGGAGCACGAACTGCTCACGCTCACGGACTTCGTCCGCAGCAACCGCCATCAGCTGCTTCGAGGGGGCCGCCTTCCCCGCGAGCAACGCGTCAGCGGCTGCGGCGCCCGGGTGCTCAGGGCTGAGCCGCGCACGAACGTAGTCGATGAATCCACCACGTCTGTCGCCCGCGAACAACTGGCCCCACTGGTCGGACTCGATCTCGCGCAGTGCGGCCACGTCGAACTCGGTTGCGTTGTGCAGAAAGGCTACTCCTGCGACCCGTTCGGGGTGGTCGGCTACAGCACCGTTGAAGTTGACGAGGTACTCGCAGTAGCGGCGTACCTGCTCGATGGGGTTGAGGACCGGCTGAGCATAGGAGGTGACGTGGCAAAGCACTGGGTCGTCCTCGTCCGGGACCACATCGCTCCACTGCTTGAGCTCCACCACGACATAGGAGGGCGCGCCCGTGCGCGGGTGGATTCCAGCGAGAACCGCGTCGGCTCTCTTGCTGTTCATCGGGAGTGCGTACTCGAGCATGACCTCCACTTCGCCCAGTCCCGCGTCATTGAGTGCGGCGGTCAGCACAGGGATGCTCCGCTCCCAGGACCGCATCTCCGAGGGGTGGGGCAGGTGGCCGTGCATATGGGTGAACTGCTCGGTGAGATGGAGGTGGAGCGAACTGTCGAACGCCATGGTGGCGGCCGTTTTCGCAGACGCACGGAACAACAAGGACTTCCCCCGGGCAGCACGAAATGGCTCGTGCGGGTGGGGGCATGTCCTTCGAGACTCCACCGGGTGGAGCGGAAGCCCGTCGGGCCGCGTTGACGATGTGTTTGAGGGTACCTGGCAGCATTGCCTGTCGTACTGATGGTCGTAGCAGCGGCAGCACGCATCGCCTTTGGGGTCTGGACTCCCCTGCGGGACCCGGCATGAAGGTACGAGCCGACTTCGGCTGAACGCACCACGCTCCCCGTCGAGCGAGCGGTCGCCCCCATCAGACTCACGGCACGGCCGGAATGCGCTTGAGGCGTTCCTCGCAACGCCTTCCGACTGCCTTCGCCTGCGTGCTTTGTCGGCAGAGGTGCCTCAGAGGCCCGCTTGGCGTACCGCCGACCTCGCACTACTCAGACATGGCTTCCCTCAACTGGTGCGTCACATAGGCCATGTGCTGGTTGTGACCTACCTGGATCCAGGCTTCCGCACTGCCCGTTCCCTCTCTTCCCGTCCCTCGCGCGCAGTGGCTGAGCCACCTGTCGCCGTCGCTGAACTCCGCCCCTCTGTACTCCTGCATCCCGACGATGCGCCGTGCGAGCGTACGGATCCCCGCTGCCCGGCGCTCGCCCTCCGTCGAGGCCTTGGCCAGCAGAAACGTCCGCTCGGTTGTGTACCGCAGGAGCCCCCACGGCGGTCCGCCGCCCCGCCTCTGTGTGGGCTGGTCCGCTCCACGTGTGTGCTGTGCTCCGTAGTCGCCGTAGACGAGAGGGGGCGCCATTGGCGCACCGGCGTGCAGCAGCATGTGCCGAATGTCCCAGTCGAAGCGATGCGGTTCGGTCATCGCCCCTTCGTCCAGGTGTGCCAGGACGCGCGGGACAGAGCCGGCGACCACCACCAGCGTGCGCCAGTGGTGGAGGCTCCCGAACAAGTCGCACGCGCGCAACGCCCATTTGTCGGCCTGATGGTGCTCATCGGTCACAGCTCCCAGGTCGATCAGCAGGTCCAACGGTTCGGCCACGGCTCGCACACGCTCGATCAGTTCCGTGACGGCTTCACTGCTGCGCTCGTCGGGCAGTTCCGACAGCAACAGACGGATGCCCAGACCGTTGCCGCTCGCCTGGGCCACCTCCATGGTCGCTGCCTGCTGCCAGCCGGGGCGCTCGATCCCAGTCACCGGCCTGAGTGGACTGGGAGGAAGGTGGTTCCAGAGGCCGACCGTGACCGGTCCCGGCTCGTCCTCCACATGAAAGGCATCCACCCAGGCCGGGTAAGCCTGCTGCGCGTGCATGATCGCGACTGTCGTGCGGCGTATGTGCGCGGCGAGAGCGTCGCAGTCCCGGTCGTGGAGCGTCGTCGGCCGGCGGCCGATGAGGCGCTCCGGACCCGTCCGCGGCGGCATAGTCCACAAAGGGGTGCTGACCGCACGGGTCCAGGGCTTCAACCGCTCGTACGCGGAGAGCGCGCTTCGACGCGCTGGCAACGCGGGCACGTAGATCGGCAAGGAATCGACCATCCTGAACAGCTCCCGTCATCCCCGCGAGAACGTCCTCGTCGTAGAGTCGCTCGCGACAGCCGGTGACGAAAGAGCGCATCATTGGCCAAGGATCATTTCGCGCCAGCAGGGATCGCCTGAAGCCCGGTTGATCTATGACGGCGCTGTGTGGCGGTCCTCCGCACTAAGCATTGTTTTGTCCCCCAACTGGAGTGCTAGTCAGGCGACTTGTCGGCCACCGCCCAAAGTCAGCCACAGAATCGACAATCACTCGCAGACCTGATCGAGCTGCCACACCACTCCAATGTCAGTGCCCCGCGCTACCAATGGAGTCGCCACAGACAGTTATCTCGGGGGAGGTTTCATGGGTGGGAGTGAACCGACAAGAAGTGCATACATCTCGGTGGCCGGCCTGCGGGCTCGCGGATGGACGGCGGGGATAGTGCGGCAGTTGCTCGGCGAACCCGACCGGCGAAGCGTAAACCCAGTCTTCCGGTCCGCGCCCCAGACGCGGCTCTATCTCGTAGAGCGGTTGAACTCATCGAGCAGTCACCGGTATTCGAAGCCGCCGCAGCTGCCGCGCGGCGGCGTTCCGACGCCGCGCGCGACACGGCGGAGCGCAAACGGCAGGAGGTGCTCACCCGGATCCGGGACGAGCCGATCGACGTTCCGCACTGGAGGCCGGACCGGCTGGTTCAGCAAGCAGTGGCTCACCGCAACCAGCGCGACGAGGAGCACTCGTACGAGCGATGGGGACACATGCCCGATCCCGCAACCGTCGAGAGCTCCGATCGCCCCGCGCTCGACCGCTGGCAGGTCAACTATCTGCGGCATCAACTCACCCACTACGACGAGCTGCTCGACGGCCTGCACGGAAAGACGGGACGCGCAGCGGCCGAGACGCTGCTGCGACAGCGGATCTACACCGCCATCGCCGAGACGTACCCCTTCCTTGCACACGAGTGCGAACGGCAACTGCGTGAACGGGAGGGCGGTCCACCGGCCTGATGAACTGCGCCGCAGAGCCCGCTGCGGCCGCCGGACCCGGATCTACGCTCCGGCGCATGGCCCCAACACCTGCCCACCGCCTGCACGAGCGACTCGCCGTCGAGGCCGGCTTCCGCCCAGTTCTCCTCGGCGAGGGGCGGCAGTTCGCACTCCACGACCTCGCTTCTCTGACCGAGGGCGCGCTTGGTGAGTTCGTCGATCCATGGTCTCTGACGGTGACGCGTGAGCGGGAGCTGAGACTGAGGCTCGGCGAGCGTGGGAGGGAGTCCAGGCACGACGAGTGGTTCAGCACGCGGTACTGGCTGGTGGACAAAGGGCTGAGCGGTCGCCCGGTCGGCACCGTGGCGGTCGACCGGCATCCCTCCGGAGGTAACGCTCTGCGGATCTCCTCGCTGTACGTCCACCCCGTCGCGCGTCGCCGGGGCCTGGCCGACGCGGCACTCAACACGGTGTACGGGGCCTGCCTCGCCGAAGGGTTGTCCGGAGTCCGGCTCGATACGCATTGGACCTGGCAGGCGAGCGTGGCGTACTACCTGCGCCGCGGTCTGTGGGTCACCTCCTGGAAGCGGGCGCTCGGGTTGGCGCGCCTCGCCTACCTGCCCCGGTACGAAGTTCAGGAGGCGGGCGACGAATTGGTCTTCGCCGTGGCGGGAACCGATGGGGCAATGGTGCCGATGCTTGCGGCACGGACCGGCGGCGTCGGTGACGGCGGGCCATGGCTCACCATGCGTGAGACAGCCCAGTACGCGGACCTCCAGTCGGAGATCCCGCGCGGTGTCATGCCCCTGTACGCACGGGCCACCCTCGCACTGCACCTCGCGGTCCGGGGATGGCCACTGGTACCAAAGGAGCTGGCAGGCAAGGAGCTGACCTGGTCGGGCGATATCGGCGGTCCCGCATCGCTCGCGTACATGATCGGAGTCTTCGAGAAGGAGGCCCGCTCGAACGGCTGGCACGCACCTGGCCGGCTCGGTCGAGCGGTAACGCACGCCCGCGACCGCTTCCTTGATTGATATCCACTCCACACGAAAGCCCCGCCCTTGCGACCGGTATCGCGGTACCATCCGATACCGGAGGTGGTACCCGTGCAGCCACAGAACGCGTCAGCGAAGCCCCGTACGTCCGCCCCGCTGAAGGTGGACCTGGAGACGGACCAGCTGATCACCCAGGGCGCCCACTTCCTAGGCGTAACGAAGAAGGACCTCGTGGCCGACGCGGTCCGCATGTACATAAAGCATCAGCGCGAGGAGATCCGGCGCGGGATGGCCGAGTCCATGCGCGTCCTGGACGGCACCACCAAGGCACGGGTCGCACTGCTCACCGAAATCTCCCCCGAGGACCTCGACCGGCTCGGCGGCCTCGGCGAGCAGAGCTGACCCGGGATGGACCGCACCCGACCCACACTGCGCTGCCTCCGCGAAGATCTCCAGTTACCGATCCCGCCCATCACCGCACCCCTCGACGACATCGACCACGCTCTGCTGACCAAAGCGCACGAACAGTTCGACCACGAAGGCGACGGGCGGCACGAACGCATCCGGGCCATCGACGACGAAGTCCTGTTCAAGGTCAAGGTGCAGCGCTGGCGCGGAGCGGTCTGGCAGTCCGGACCGCCCTGCCCCTGGCTCGTCGCGGCCGGCCTCCGCGAAGACGGCTCTGGTGACGACTTCTACGCCGCCCTGGCCACCGAGGCCACTGATGCCCGCAGCCGCTACAACGCTAGCCATTCCCGCCCGCTCACCAGCCAGACCTACACCGGCGCGCTCCTCCCCGACCGCGACGACCACCTGCGCTACCGAGCGGAAGAGGGCACCCGATTCGTCCGCCGCCTGGAAACCGCCCTGCCCAACGCCGTCCGCGCCTCTCTCAAAGACGGCACCGAACACACCCTCGCCTACGACACTTTCACCGTCGGCATCCAAGTTCGCCCCGCCCACGACCACGAGACCTACGTCGCGGTCCGCATCACCGGCTCCGTCCCCGGCAACCTCGTCAAAATCCTGCTCGACATCGTGCCCGGCTGCGACCGCGAGGCCTGGTTCCCCGAAACCACACTCCCCGACCGCGACCTCCTGCCCGCCGAACAAGCCTGGTCCAACCTCATGGACCCCACTGCCCTCCAGCCGTAGACCCGCCCCACCGACGGCTCCACATACCCACCCGGGTATCTGCCGGATCCAGCCAGAATTCCACTACGTTCGGACACGAAAAAGCCCTTCCACCTGCGATAACGCAGGCCGAAGGACTTCCCGTTCGAATCATTCACACGTTGAACCGAAACTCCACCACATCCCCGTCCTGCATCACATACTCCTTCCCTTCCATCCGCGCCTTCCCCTTCGCCCGCGCCTCGGCGACCGACCCGGTCTCCACGAGGTCCGCGAACGAGATGACCTCCGCCTTGATGAAGCCCTTCTGGAAGTCCGTGTGGATGACGCCCGCCGCCTCAGGCGCAGTCGCGCCCTTGGGGATGGTCCAGGCGCGGGATTCCTTCGGGCCGGCGGTCAGGTAGGTCTGGAGGCCCAGGGTGTTGAAGCCGACGCGGGCCAAGGTGGCGAGGCCCGGCTCCGTGGCGCCGACCGACTCCAGGAGTTCCATGGCGTCGTCCGCGTCGAGTTCCGCGAGGTCCGCTTCCAGCTTCGCGTTGAGGAAGATGGCTTCCGCCGGGGCAACCAGCGCGCTCTGTTCCGCCTTGAAGGCGTCGTCGGTCAGTTCGTCCTCGTCGACGTTGAAGACGTAGAGGAAGGGCTTGGTCGTGAGGAGGTGCAGGTCGTGGAGGGGTTCGGCGCGTTCCGAGCCCTGGACGATGCCCGCGGAGAAGAGGGTGTCGCCCTTTTCGAGGATTTCCTTGGCCGCCTCGACCGCCGCGACCTTCGGGACGATGTCCTTCTTGATGCGCGACTCCTTCTGGAGGCGCGGCAGGACCTTCTCGATGGTCTGGAGGTCGGCGAGGATCAGCTCGGTGTTGATCGTCTCGATGTCGTCCTTCGGCGAGACCTTGCCGTCGACGTGGACGACGTTCTCGTCGGCGAACGCGCGGATGACCTGGCAGATCGCGTCCGACTCGCGGATGTTCGCGAGGAACTTGTTGCCGAGGCCCTCGCCCTCCGAGGCGCCGCGCACGATGCCCGCGATGTCGACGAAGTCGACGGTCGCGGGGAGGATCCGCTGCGAGCCGAAGATCTCGGCGAGCTTGGTCAGGCGCTCGTCGGGGACGCCGACGACGCCGACGTTCGGCTCGATGGTCGCGAACGGGTAGTTGGCCGCGAGCACGTCGTTCTTGGTGAGGGCGTTGAACAGGGTCGACTTGCCGACGTTGGGCAGACCGACGATTCCGATCGTGAGCGACACGTTTGACCGACTTCCCGTGCGTGAGGTGTGAGGGCGCAGCCCCTCGCGGGCGGGCCGGTCCACCATTTTAGGGCCGCGGCGGGGTGCGTGCGGTCCCGGCCGCACGGGCGGGCCCGGACCGGGGCGTCGGGCCGTCCGGGGCGTGACGGTCCGTGGTCCGTCGTAACGTGGAGAGATGGAGATCTTCGGCGTGGACATCGGCGGGTCCGGGATCAAGGGTGCCCCGGTCGATCTGGAGCAGGGGGATCTGGCGCAGCCGCGGCACAAGGTCCTGACCCCGCAGCCGGCGACTCCGGAGGCGGTCGCCGGCTGTGTACGGGAGGTCGTGGAGCATTTCGCCTGGTCGGGGCCGCTCGGGGTGACGTTTCCGGGCGTCGTGACCGGCGGGAGCACGATCCGGACCGCCGCCAATGTCGACAAGGGGTGGATCGATGTCGATGCGCGGGCGCTGCTGAGCGAGGCGACGGGCGGGCTGCCGGTCACGGTGCTCAATGACGCCGACGCGGCCGGGGTGGCCGAGATGCGGACCGGCGCGGGCAAGGGCCGCAAGGGCACCGTGCTGCTGCTGACGTTCGGTACGGGGATCGGCAGTGCGCTGTTCATCGACGGGAAGCTCGTGCCGAACACCGAGCTGGGGCATCTGGAGCTGCACGGGCACGACGCCGAGAAGCGGGCGTCCACGAAGGCGCGGGACGACGAGCAGCTGACGTGGGAGCACTGGGCCCGGCGGGTGCAGAAGTATCTGGCGCATCTGGAGATGCTGTTCTCGCCCGAGCTGTTCATCGTGGGCGGTGGCGTCAGCCGGAAGTCGCAGAAGTTTCTGCCGTTGATCGAGGGGATCAAGGCGGAGATCGTGCCCGCCGAGCTGCTCAACAATGCGGGGATCGTCGGGGCGGCGATGGCGGCCCGGGAGGAGCATCTGCCCCGGGCCTCCTGAGAGATCCATGAGGGCATGAGGGGCCTACGAGGGCATACGGCGCCGTGGCGGCCGGTGCTGCAGCGCGCGCTGGGCCCGGCGGCGCTTCATGTCGCGGATCTTGCGGACCGTCGAGATGACGCCCGCGATCAGTGTGCCCCCGTAGAGCCATCCCGCGTTGAGGGCGAGGGCCGTGAGCAGGCCCATCAGCTGGCCGCCGAAGCCGCCGCTGCCGCCCGCGATCGGCAGCAGTCCGACGGCGAAGGCGATGGGGACGGCGACCGGTGCGGTGACGAGGTCGGCGGGCCGTACCCACAGGGCGGCCAGGGCGCTGACCGGCAGGAAGAGGAAGCCGTAGAGCGTGCCGGAGCCGTCGAGGAGCAGCCGGTCCACGCCGGCGACGCAGAGCAGGACCAGGGAGGCGAAGAGTCCGGCGCCGAGGCCCGTCAGGCGCGGGTTCGGCATGGTGCGGACGGCGGTGACGGCGCGGCGCACGGCGAGGACGGTGCCGCGGACCGCCCGCGCCGCGGGCGGGGCTGCCGTGCGCGCCCGGGCGGGGGCGGCCGCGCGGGTGCGGGCCTCGGAGGGTGCGGCCTGCGGGGGAAGCGCGGCCTCGGGGTAGCCGGCGTCGTAGCCCGGGACGGGGCGGGTCCTTTGTTGCTCCACGGGCCCAACGTAGGCGGGCCCACCCCCCGAAGCGGGCGCGGGACACGCGTCCCGCGCCAACCTTGACCGTACGAAAAGGGTGCTGAGGGCAGCCGCCCGTACCCCTACGCCTGCCCGAGCCGCTCCGCCGCCTCCGCCCGCAGGTCGCGGCGCAGCTCCTTCGGGAGCGAGAACGTGATGGACTCCTCGGCGGCCTTCACCGTCTCCACGTCCTCGTAGCCGCGCTGGGCGAGCCACTCGAGGACCTCGTCGACGAGGACCTCGGGGACCGAGGCGCCCGAGGTGACGCCGACCGTGGTGACGCCCTCCAGCCAGCCCTCCTCGATCTCCGAGGCGAAGTCGACCAGGTACGAGGCGGACGCGCCGGCCTGCAGGGCGACCTCGACGAGGCGCTTGGAGTTGGAGGAGTTGCGCGAGCCGACCACGATCACCAGGTCCGCCTCGGCGCCCATCTGCTTGACGGCGAGCTGACGGTTCTGCGTGGCGTAGCAGATGTCGTCCGACGGCGGGGAGACGAGGCCGGGGAACTTGGTCTTCAGGGCGTCGACCGTCTCCATCGTCTCGTCGACGGAGAGCGTGGTCTGGGAGAGCCAGACGACCTTCTCGGGGTCCCTGACCTCGACCTTCTCGACGTCCTTGGGGCCGTCGACGAGCTGGATGTGGTCGGGGGCCTCGCCGGAGGTGCCGATGACCTCCTCGTGGCCCTCGTGGCCGATGAGAAGGATGTCGTAGTCGTCCGACGCGTAGCGAATAGCTTCCTTGTGGACCTTCGTGACCAGCGGGCAGGTCGCGTCGATCGTGGCGAGGCGGCCGCGCTCGGCCTCGTCGTGGACGGTCGGCGCGACGCCGTGGGCGGAGAACATCACGATGTTGCCCGCCGGCACCTCCTCCGTCTGCTCGACGAAGATGGCGCCCTTACGTTCCAGGGTCTGCACCACGTACTTGTTGTGCACGATCTCGTGGCGAACATAGACAGGCGCCCCGTACTGCTCCAGGGCCTTCTCGACGGCGATCACGGCGCGGTCCACACCCGCGCAGTAGCCACGGGGAGCGGCGAGCAGGACGCGGCGGGCTTGGGTGGGTGCAGTCATGTCCCCCATCGTAAGGCCGCGCTCAACAGGTCAAAGATCGCCTCCTTGGGGAGACTGGGGCCTGAGCAGACCAGGGAGGCGCACGATGTCCGCTGAGGCCGGGCAGGACCAGCACACGGGGCTGCGGCGCAGTCTCGGCTTCCGGGATCTTGTCGTCTACGGACTCCTTTTCATCGCCCCGATGGCGCCCGTCGGTGTCTTCGGCGCGCTCGACGCGAAGTCGCACGGCGCGGTCGCGCTCGTCTACATCGTGGCGACGATCGCCATGGCGTTCACCGCGTACAGCTATGCGCAGATGGTGCGGGTCGTACCGCAGGCGGGTTCGGTCTTCGCGTACGCGCGGGCGGCGCTCGGGCGCGGGCCCGGGTTCATCGCCGGGTGGATGGCGATGCTCGACTATCTGCTGATCCCGGCGGTCGCGTACCTCTTCTGCGGGATCGCGATGAACGCGCTGGTCCCGGACGTGTCGCGGTGGGTGTGGACGGCGCTCGCGGTGCTGATCACGACCGCGCTGAACCTGACCGGGGTGCGGACGGCGGCGAAGGCCGGCTTCCTGGTGCTCGCGATGGAGATCGTGGTGCTCGCCGTCTTCATGGTGTCGGCGGTCGTCGTGCTCGTACGGGACGGGGCGCAGCGGGACTGGCTGTCGCCGCTCACCGGGGACGGGACCTTCGCGCTGTCGGCGGTGCTCGGCGCGGTGTCGATCGCGGTGCTCTCGTATCTCGGCTTCGACGCCATCGCCTCGTTCGCGGAGGAGGTGACCGGGGGCTCGGCGAAGGTGGCGCGGGCGGTGCTGTTCTGTCTGGCGCTCGCGGGCTTCCTGTTCATCGCGCAGACGTATCTGGTGGCGCTGCTCGAACCGATGTCGTCGGCGGAGCTCGCGGCGGAGCCGGTGAAGCAGGGGTCGGCGTTCTACGACGCCGTGGACGCCTCGGTCGGTACGTGGCTGCATGACCTGGTCGCCGTCAGCAAGGCGATCGGGGCGGCGTTCGCGGCGCTGGCCGGGCAGGCCGCAGCGGGCCGGCTGCTGTTCGCGATGGGCCGCGACCGGCGGCTGCCGCGGCTGCTCGCGCGCACGGACGCCGGGACGCCGCGGGTCGCGCTGTCGGTCGCCGCGGTGATCACGCTGGTCGCGGCGGTATGGGCGGCCTCGCGGGACGACGGGATGGACCATCTGGTCTCGGTCGTGGACATCGGCGCGCTGGTGGCGTTCACGATGCTGCACGCGTCGGTGGTGGCGTGGTTCGCGGTGCACAAGCGGGGCGGGGCGGTCATCTGGTGGAAGCACGTGCTGATGCCGGTCCTGGGTGCGGCCATCGCGATCGCGGTGATCGTGGAGGCGTCGCGGGCGGCGCAGGTGGTGGGGGCGTGCTGGCTGGCAGTGGGGCTGGTGGTGCTGTTCGTCCAGCGAGGGCGCCGGGGCGGGTCCGGCGAGGTGGGCGGGTCCGGCGAGGTGGGCGCGTCCGGCTGAGGCGGGCGTCCGGCTGAGGCGGGGCGCCTGGAGTGTCAGCGGGCGCGGCTACGCTCCTACGCATGGCTCTGAACACGTCCGCCGAGACCCCCCTCCCTGTGGGCGAGGTCTCGCGGCTCATCGGGGGGTGGATCGACCGGCTCGGGGCGGTGTGGGTCGAGGGGCAGATCACCCAGTTGTCGCGGCGGCCCGGTGCCGGTGTGGTGTTCCTGACGCTGCGGGATCCGTCGCATGACATCAGCGTCGGCGTCACGTGCTTCCGGGGCGTCTTCGACACGGTGGCCGATGTCGTCTCCGAGGGCGCGCGCGTCGTCGTGCTCGCGAAGCCCGAGTGGTACGCGCCGCGGGGGCAACTCTCGCTGCGGGCGACCGAGATAAGGCCGGTCGGGGTGGGCGAACTGCTCGCCAGGCTGGAGCAGTTGAAGAAGTCCCTCGCGGGCGAGGGGCTGTTCGCGGCCGACCGCAAGCGGCGGCTGCCGTTCCTGCCGCAGCGCATCGGGCTCGTCACGGGGCGCGCCTCGGCGGCCGAGCGGGATGTCCTGGAGAACGCGCGGCACCGCTGGCCCGCCGTCCGTTTCGAGGTACGGAACGTGGCGGTGCAGGGCGTGCACGCCGTGCCGCAGGTGGTGCAGGCGGTCAAGGAGCTCGACGCGCTCGACGCGGTGGACGTGATCATCGTGGCGCGTGGCGGCGGCAGCGTGGAGGATCTGCTCCCGTTCTCCGACGAGCAGCTGGTCCGGGCCGTCTCCGCGTGCCGTACGCCCGTGGTGTCGGCGATCGGGCACGAGCCGAACTCGCCGCTGCTCGACCTGGTGGCGGATCTGCGGGCCTCCACGCCCACCGACGCGGCGAAGAAGGTCGTGCCCGATGTGGGCGAGGAGCTGGACCGGGTGCGGCTGATGCGCGACCGGGCGCGGCGTGCGGTCGGCATCCTGCTCGACCGCGAGGAGCGCGGGCTCGCCACCGCGATGTCACGGCCCTCGATGGAGCATCCGCACCGGATGGTCGACGAGCGCGAGCAGCAGATCGACCACCTCGTGGAGCGCAGCCGGCGCACGCTCGGGCATCTGCTCGACCGCGCCGACTCCGAGCTGACCCACACCCGCGCCCGCGTGGTGGCCCTCTCCCCCGCGGCCACCCTGCAGCGCGGCTATGCGGTGCTGCAGCGCGGGGACGGTTCGGTGGTGCGGGCCGAGGGCGAGGTCGCGGCGGGCGAGACACTGCGGGCGCGGGTCGCCGACGGGGAGTTCACGGTCACCAGGACCGACGGGAACGTACAGGCAAGGGATGAGGAGAACGGGGCATGAGCGTGACCGAAGAGGCCCTGGGCTACGAGCAGGCGCGGGACGAACTGGTCGAGGTGGTCCGCAAGCTGGAGGCGGGCGGCACGACCCTGGAGGAGTCGCTCGCCCTGTGGGAGCGCGGCGAGGAGCTCGCGAAGGTGTGCCGGCGTTGGCTGGACGGGGCGCGGGCGCGGCTGGACGCGGCGCTGGCGTCCGAGGAGGGTGAGGGCGAGGAGTAGCCCCGCTCCCCCACCCCGCGTACACGAAAGCCCCCGGTGACAGGCCGGGGGCTTTGCGTGTACGGGTACGGGGCGGGGCGCCGGCCCCGCGGTCCGTGGGCTCAGACGGTCGTGATGACGTCCTCGTACGCGAGGCGCGGGGAGCGCGGGAACCAGGCGTCCTCGCCCGGCTTGCCGATGTTGACGACCATCAGCGGGGTGTGGTCGCCGTCCAGGAACTCCTTCTGGAGACCGGCGAAGTCGAGTCCGGTCATCGGGCCCGCGGCCAGACCGGCGGCGCGGACGCCGATGATGAAGTACGCGGCCTGCAGCGCGGCGTTCAGCGTCGCGGAGCCCTCGCGGACGGGGCGCTCGCTGAAGAACATGTCCTTGGCCTGCGGGAAGTGCGGGAGCAGACCCGGCAGCTCCTCGTGGAACTCGTTGTCCGCGGAGAGGATCGCGACGAGCGGGGCGGTGGCGGTCTTCGCCTGGTTGCCCTCGGCCATGTGCTGGACGAGACGCTCGCGGGCCTCGGGCGAGCGGACCAGGGTGATGCGCAGCGGCGACTGGTTGAACGCGGTCGGGCCGAACTTCACGAGGTCGTAGATCGCCTGGACCTGCTCCTCGGACACCGGCTCGTCGGTGAACGTGTTGGCGGTCCGGGCCTCACGGAAGAGGAGGTCCTGAGCGGCGGCGTCGAGTGCGAGGGTCATGCGAGGCAACCTTTACGAGCGGGTCGGGGTGGGGGCGCCGGTTTGATCGATCATCGATCGAATCGCTCCGACGTCTACGACCATAAACCCGTCACGTTGAAAGTTCAACCAAAACCGGATCGGGGTGATCCGGTTCACATCGCAGGGATGCGGAGGCCCGCCTCGAGGAGTGGATCAGACCTTGTCCGCGGGCGCCGGACGCAGCGACTCCGCGATCTGCGTCAGGGCCGTGAAGGAGCCGCTGCCGGTGACGACGGTGGTCGCGCCGCCCTCCTGGAGCACGAGCGCGTCGTAGGTGCCGCCCTCGTAGCGCCGCCAGTCCTTGCCGCCGATGCGCTGGGTCTTCCCGGTGTCCTCGGCCTTCTGGCTCTTGGACGCGATGAAGGGGCCGGGCTTGCCGGAGGTCTGCTCGACCGCGACGTACTTGCCGTCCGGGCCGTGGAACCCGAGGTGCCAGTGCTCATCCTCCGCGCCGTTGTAGCGCACGGAGGTCGCCTTCCAGTCGGCGTCAAGACCCTGCGGGGCCAGGAGCGGGTACGACGCCGCGCGCGACGCCGTCGCCAGCTCGACCTTGTAGTCGACCCGCTTCACGGGAGTCGCCGACTCGTCGTGCGGGATGAACACGTAGATCACCGCGACGACCGCTCCGATGACGGCCAGCGACAGCACCATGTCCCGGACCGTCTGCGCCACACTCTTGCCTCTGCTACCTGCCACGTGCCCCATGGTCGCAGGTGCCCTCGTCCGCCTTGTGCGCAGGTGTGCGGTCCTGGCCATGTCCGCTCAGACGTGACCCCCTCTGCTCAAAATGTCGACGTACCGATAGAGTCTCCGGGTACACACCCTCATCCGGCCGTCGCCGTTCCCAAGAGAGGTTCGCCCCGATGACCGAGCAGCATCACCTGCCCTCCGAGCTCGTCGTTCCTTCCGAAGCCCCCGATCGCAACCTGGCCCTTGAACTGGTCAGGGTCACCGAGGCCGCGGCCATGGCCGCCGGCCGGTGGGTCGGGCGCGGCGACAAGAACGGTGCCGACGGCGCCGCCGTGCGCGCCATGCGGACCCTCGTCTCGACCGTCTCGATGAACGGCGTGGTCGTCATCGGCGAGGGCGAGAAGGACGAGGCGCCGATGCTCTTCAACGGGGAGCGGGTCGGTGACGGAACCGGCGCCGAGTGCGACATCGCCGTGGACCCGATCGACGGCACCTCGCTCACCGCGAAGGGCATGCCGAACGCGATCGCCGTGCTCGCCGCCGCGGACCGCGGCACGATGTTCGACCCGTCGGCCGTCTTCTACATGGACAAGCTGGTCACCGGCCCCGAGGCCGCGGACTTCGTGGACATCGACGCTCCCGTGTCGGTCAACATCCGCCGGGTCGCCAAGGCCAAGCGGGTCGCGCCCGAGGACGTGACCGTGGTCATCCTCGACCGTCCCCGCCACGAGGGGATCATCAAGGAGATCCGCGAGACCGGCGCCCGGATCAAGCTGATCTCGGACGGCGACGTGGCCGGCTCGATCCTCGCGGTGCGCGAGGGCACGGGCGTGGACCTGCTGCTCGGCATCGGCGGTACGCCCGAGGGCATCATCTCCGCGTGCGCGATCAAGTGCCTCGGCGGTGTGATCCAGGGCAAGCTCTGGCCGAAGGACGAGGCGGAGCGTCAGCGGGCGCTCGACGCGGGCCACGACCTCGACCGTGTGCTCAGCACCAACGACCTGGTCTCCGGCGAGAACGTCTTCTTCGTCGCGACCGGCATCACGGACGGCGAGCTGCTGCGCGGCGTGCGCTACCGGCCCGAGACCGCCACGACCTCGTCGCTGGTGATGCGCTCGAAGTCCGGCACGATCCGCCAGATCGACTCGGAGCACCGGCTCGCGAAGCTGCGTGCGTACAGCGCGATCGACTTCGACCGCGCCAAGTAGGCGGATTCGGCGCCGGTTCGAGGCGTACGACGACGGGGCGTCCCTTGTGCGGAGGGGCGCCCCGTCGGCGTATCGGAACGTCAGCCGCACTTCTTGCAGTGGACGTCTCCCGGTGGGTCGTCGCCGGCCGAGGCGAGATCCGCGACCCAGTCGGCGAGCCGGACCCCTTCGACCTCGATGCCGTAGAACTTGTCCCACTCCCAGATGCCGTGGTCGTCGGTGGGTGCCGTGTAGCTGTGGACGGTCACCCCGGCCCGTTCGATCGCCGTCTCGTTGGCGTCGATCTCGGCGAGGAGGTCCGGCGGGTCGGAGGTCATCCACTCGGTCACCTCCACCGCCGCGTTCGGGTCGTGGGCGAAGTCGAAGCGGGACAGGACCAGGTCCTTGTCGTGCCGGCCCGCGCTGACCCAGAAGTCCGGCGGGCCCCACTGCTCCGGCCGGTTCCCCTCGACCGCCCAGGACGGCATCGCGTCGTACGCTCCCCAAGTGGCGTCCAGGATCCGCGAGTTGAAGTCCGGGTGGTCCGGCCAGGCGCCCGACTGGCCGCCGAGGACGGTGACCTTCGCATCCGGGAGCCGGTCGGAGACGAGCCCGCCGTACAGGGGTGCGGCGGCCGAGCCCGCGGTCTTGCCGACGATCACGACCTCGGTGGCGTCGGGGTACTGCTTCGCCAGGTGGTCCAGGGCGGCTGTGCCGTTGACGTAGCCGCGGTGCTGGACGGTGAGCCCGGGGCCGTACTCGTGGGCGGCGTTGCCGAGGTGGGCGTCGCCCGTGCAGGACGTCACGAACATGTAGGAGTACCCGGTGAACGGGTTCCTGGCGGCGGAGAAGTCGAAGATCCCCTCCATCGTGAAGTTGCCCGGGCCCTCGTCCCTCAGGTTCCTGTCGTACTCCTCGTCCTCCTTGTCGTCCCGGAAGGCGCAGGTCTCCGCGGACCAGCAGACGCCGCCGCCGTTCAGGAACAGCATCACCTTCTTCGCGTCGGCCCGCCGGTCCCAGAAGGCGAACTCGCTGCCGTCGGCGCACTGGCAGTCGCCACCGGGCACGATCTTCTTCCAGTCGGCGGCGGCCCACTCGGCGTCACGGCCGCCGAGGACGAACACGAGGGCCGTGCCGAGGAGCGCCAGGGCGATGAGCACGACGGCGAGCGTGCCGGTCGTTCTGCGTTGTGTCCTCATACGGGCAGCGTGGGCCGCTCCCCGTACGCCTGTCGTCTGCCTGTGGTCAGGGATACGGGCATGACCACAGGCGGGTCCGCGGCGGACCGCTCTGCCCTACTCTCAACCGGGATGAACGGGTGGGGAGTTCGGATATCCGCGTGGACGGGCAGGCCGGCGGTCCAGGACGCCGGTCTCGTGGCGCTGCTCCTGGGCGGAACGGTCGCGTGGCGCGGATCGCCCCTGGAGCCGACCCCGTGGTGGGCGGTCACCGCGGTGTGTCTGCTCTCGGTCCTGGCCCGCCACCGGTGGCCGGTCGCGGCGCTGGCCGCCGCGCTGACCGGGTCCTTGGTGCACATGGCGATCGTCACCGGGCCCTCCTTCGCCGATCTGGCGGCACCGCTCGCGCTCGCCGCCCTCGCGGGCCGGCACGGGCGCCGCGCCTCGCTGGCCGCGCTGGGATGCACCCTCCTCGTGGCGGCCGGCTGGTCCCTGTTCGTGGCCCTGGACGGGAAGGTGGACGGCTGGGCTCTCGAACAGGTGCCGGGGGTGGGCGGCGACACGCTCGGCGGCACACGCGGCGGGACCGAGGGCTCCGGCCGGGAACCGGGCAGAGCCGGACCGGGCGGGGCGTTCGACCCCGGGCCGACCGACTGGGGCACGCTGCCGCTGTTCGGTGCGCTGATCGCGGGCTGGGCCGTCGGCTCGGGAGCCCGCAGCCGCCGCGAGTATCTCGACGCCCTCGCCACACGGGCCCGCGATCTGGAGCGTGAACGCGACCAGCGGGCGGCGCTGGCCGCGGCCGCCGAACGCGACCGGCTCACCCGCGAGTTGCACGATGTCGTGGCACACGGCCTGTCGGTGATCGTGATGCAGGCGCAGGGCGCGGGTGCCTCGTTCGACAAGCGGCCGGAGCATGCGCGCAAGGCGCTGGAGACCATCGTCGGCACCGGCCGTGCCTCCCTGGCCGACATGCGCCGCGTCCTGGCCTCCGACGCGGCGCCCGACGCGTCCCGCCACCCGGCGCCCGGGCTCGACCGGCTGCCGCAGCTCGTCGACACGGTGCGGGAGTCGGGCACACCGGTGCGGCTGCGGGTCGAGGGGCCGCCGGGGGTGCTGCCGGGCGTGGTCGATCTGTCGGCGTACCGGATCGTGCAGGAGGCGCTGACCAATGTCATGAAGCACGCGGGGCCGTCCGCCCGCGCCGAGGTGCTCGTGTCCCGCACGGGCCGCGGGCTGGTCATCGAGGTCGCCGACGACGGGGGCGCCGGTGACGGGGACAGCGCCGCGGTGCCGTCGGCCGACGGCACCGGCAACGGGCTGCGCGGCATGCGCGACCGGGTGGCGCTGCTCGGCGGCGAGATGTCCGCGGCCCGCGCACCCGGCGGCGGCTTCGCCGTGCGGGTGCTGCTCCCGCTGAACCGCGGTGGTGCCGAGTGATCCGGGGAGGTGCCGAGTGATCCGGGTCCTGCTCGCCGACGACCAGGTGTTGTTGCGCGAGGGCGTACGGATGATCCTGGAGAACGCCGAGGACATGGAGGTCGTCGGCGAGGCCGGTGACGGTGCGCGGGCCGCGGCCCTGGCGGCCGAGCTCGCGCCCGACGTGGTCCTGATGGACATCCGGATGCCCGATGTGGACGGCGTGGAGGCGACGCGGCTGATCCGCGGCGCCGGACCGGACGGGCCGAAGGTGCTGGTGCTCACCACCTTCGACCTCGACGAGTACGTCTACGCCGCGCTGCGCGCGGGCGCCTGCGGCTTCCTCCTCAAGGACACGCTCGCCCCCGACCTGCTCTCCGCGGTCCGGGCGGTGGCCCGGGGCGACGCGATGGTGGCGCCCGCCGTGACCCGGCGGCTGATCGAGCGCCACATCGGGTCGGACGGCGATCCGCTCCCCCGGCCCGACATCGAGCTGAGCGCCTTGACCGGCCGGGAACGCGAGGTGCTCGTGCTCGTCGCCCGCGGTCTGTCGAACACGGAGATCGCCGGCCGGCTGTTCCTCACGGAAGGCACGGTGAAGGGGCATATGAGCCGGATCCTCGCGAAGCTCGGGCTGCGGGACCGGGTGCAGGCCGTCGTCCTCGCCTACGAATGCGGCCTGGTCCGCCCCGGCCTCGACTGAGACCGGGGGCGCCCCTTGCGCAAGGGGCGCCCCCGGTCACGTACGGCCAAGCCCTACCCGGCGGCCGCTATCCGCGTCACCGAGAGAGCCGACTTCTGGAGCTCCACATCGCGGCGCCTGCGGCGGGCGAGGACCACGCGCCGTTCCGCCGCGGTCAGGCCGCCCCACACCCCGTACGGCTCCGGCTGGAGCAGGGCGTGCTCGCGGCACTCGACCATGACGGGACAGCGGGCGCAGACCCGCTTCGCGGCCTGTTCGCGGGAGAGACGCGCGGCGGTCGGTTCCTTGGAAGGGGCGAAGAACAGGCCTGCCTCGTCACGCCGGCACACAGCTTCCGTGTGCCATGGGACTTCCGAATCGCGCGTCGGCACCCTCTGTGTCGGGATCGCGGGGATCGCGGTGACCGGAAGGGACTGATGCGGAGGGTGCAGCACGGTCTACTCCTGACGACGGATTCGCAAGCGAGTGACGATGCAGCAGCCCTACCCGCTGTGCGCGGGCCTATGCACTGAGTTCCCATGCCGGAGTTCCGAAGAGCGGAAGTTCCCGCTCTGCTCAGTCGAGGTGCTTGCGCATATGGCGGGCCACCGAGCGCCCCACATACTTGTGCAGGTCCTCGATGAACTTGCCGCGCTTGGGCTTGGCCTCGATGTTGCCGAACACCGAGTAGCCGTCGACGAAGACGACGGGGGCGTCCGCCTCGGCGGAGTCGACCGCCTCGACCTCGAAGTTGCCGAAGATGCCGCTGCCGCTGCCGCGCAGCGAGATGTTCTCCGGGACGCGGACCTCCACGTTCCCGAAGACCGAGTACGCCTTGATGACGACCTGGCGGTACTCGAAGACCGCCTCGGTCAGGTCGATCTCCACATTGCCGAAGACCGCGTACGCGTGGGTCCTGCGGCTCACGCGCCAGCGGCCCTTGCGGGTGGAGGAGCTGAAGACCGCGACGAGGTTCTCGTCGGCCGTGGCCGGTACCGCGCCGGGCGTCGGCTGGTCGGCGACGGGGGCGGCGGGGCGCGCCTGGTGTGCGCCCGGCAGGTCCGCGACGTACGGCTCGAGCTCCGCGACGGTTTTGGCCTGATACACCCCCTCGATCCGCTCGGAGTGCTCCTCCGCGGTCAGCCGGCCCTCGGCGAGCGCGGCCGCGAGGATCTCGGCGGTGCGGTCGCGGTCCGCGTCCGAGGCGCGCAGGCCCACGGGCGCCGGCGGGGCGTCGGCGGCCGCGGGCGCCGGCTTGGTCAGGTCCGGCTTCGGCTGGGAGTGCTTTTCGAGGTCCACGGATTCAGCATACGAAACGCGATAGATCGCGACTACCCCGTGAGCGCCGGAACTGAGCCTTACCTCACAAGTTCAGGGACGCTCCCGGGTCCTACCCTTAAGGGTGCTTGCCAACAGGACGTCAAGCCGCTGTCTGCTGAAGTAGAGGAATGGCCCGAGATGCCGGAGTTCGCGTACACCGACCTGCTGCCGACCGGTGAGGACACCACCCCGTATCGGCTGGTGACCTCGGAAGGTGTCTCGACCGTCGAGGGGCCGGACGGCCGGACGTTCCTGAAGGTCGAGCCGGAGGCGCTGCGCAAGCTCGCCGAGGAGGCGATCCACGACATCCAGCACTACCTGCGCCCGGCCCACCTCGCGCAGCTGCGGCGGATCATCGACGACCCGGAGGCGAGCGGCAACGACAAGTTCGTCGCCCTCGACCTCCTCAAGAACGCGAACATCGCCGCGGCCGGTGTGCTGCCGATGTGCCAGGACACCGGCACCGCGATCGTCATGGGCAAGCGCGGCCAGAACGTCCTGACCGAGGGCGGCGACGAGAAGGCGCTCTCCAAGGGCATCTACGACGCGTACCAGAACCTGAACCTGCGCTACTCGCAGATGGCCCCCCTGAACATGTGGGACGAGAAGAACACGGGCTCGAACCTGCCGGCGCAGATCGAGCTGTACGCGACCGACGGCGGCGCGTACAAGTTCCTCTTCATGGCCAAGGGCGGCGGCTCGGCCAACAAGTCGTTCCTCTACCAGGAGACGAAGGCCGTCCTGAACGAGGCCTCCATGATGAAGTTCCTGGAGGAGAAGATCCGTTCACTGGGTACGGCCGCTTGCCCGCCGTACCACCTGGCGATCGTCGTCGGCGGTACGAGCGCCGAGTTCGCGCTGAAGACCGCGAAGTACGCCTCCGCGCACTACCTGGACGAGCTGCCCGCCGAGGGCAGCGAGCTGGGCCACGGCTTCCGTGACAAGGACCTGGAGCAGAAGGTCTTCGAGCTGACCCAGAAGCTCGGCATCGGCGCGCAGTTCGGCGGCAAGTACTTCTGCCACGACGTACGCGTGGTGCGCCTGCCGCGGCACGGCGCCTCCTGCCCGGTCGCCCTCGCGGTGTCCTGCTCGGCGGACCGCCAGGCCCAGGCGAAGATCACGGCCGAGGGCGTGTTCCTTGAGGAGCTGGAGAAGGACCCGGCGCGCTTCCTGCCGGACACCACGGACGAGCACCTCGACGAGGCGAGCGATGTCGTGAACATCGACCTCAACCAGCCGATGGACGTGATCCTCGCCGAGCTCACCAAGTACCCGGTGAAGACCCGCCTCTCGCTGACCGGCCCGCTGGTCGTGGCGCGCGACATCGCGCACGCCAAGATCAAGGAGCGGCTCGACGCGGGCGAGGAGATGCCGCAGTACCTGAAGGACCACCCCGTGTACTACGCGGGTCCGGCGAAGACCCCCGAGGGCTACGCGTCCGGTTCGTTCGGGCCGACGACGGCCGGGCGGATGGACTCGTACGTGGAGCAGTTCCAGGCGGCCGGCGGCTCGAAGGTGATGCTCGCGAAGGGCAACCGCTCCCAGCAGGTCACCGACGCGTGCGACGCGCACGGCGGCTTCTACCTCGGCTCGATCGGCGGTCCGGCGGCGCGGCTCGCGCAGGACTGCATCAAGAAGGTCGAGGTCGTCGAGTACGAGGAGCTCGGCATGGAGGCGGTGTGGAAGATCGAGGTCGAGGACTTCCCGGCGTTCATCGTCGTGGACGACAAGGGCCATGACTTCTTCCAGGAGCCGGCCCCCGCGCCGACCTTCACGTCGATTCCGGTACGGGGTCCCGGGCTCGCGTAACGCGTCAAGGGCTCTTCCCTCCCGGTCACCCGTTCGGGGCGGCGCGGAACATCCGCGCCGCCCCGAACGCTGTACCGGGTATGAGCGAATACCGGATCGAGCACGACTCCATGGGCGAGGTGCGCGTCCCCGCGCACGCGAAGTGGCGGGCGCAGACGCAGCGCGCCGTGGAGAACTTCCCCGTCTCCGGGCAGCGCATCGAGCGCGCCCACATCCGGGCGCTCGCGCAGATCAAGGGCGCCGCGGCGAAGGTGAACGCCTCGCTCGGCGTCATCGACAAGGACATCGCGGAGGCCATCGAGTCCGCGGCGGCCGAGGTCGCCGAGGGGCGGTGGGACGAGCACTTCCCGGTGGACGTGTTCCAGACCGGGTCCGGCACCTCGTCCAACATGAACACCAACGAGGTGATCGCGACCCTGGCCACCGAGCGGCTCGGGCGCGATGTGCACCCCAACGACCATGTGAACGCCTCCCAGTCGTCCAACGACGTCTTCCCGTCCTCGATCCACATCGCCGCGACCGAGGCCGTCACACGGGATCTGATCCCGGCCCTGGAGCACCTCGCCGCCTCGCTGGGGCGCAAGGCCGAGGAGTACGCGGAGGTCGTGAAGTCGGGTCGTACGCATCTGATGGACGCGACACCCGTCACGCTGGGCCAGGAGTTCGGCGGGTACGCGGCCCAAGTCCGGTACGGGGTCGAGCGGTTGACGGCCTCGCTCCCCCGGCTCGCGGAGCTGCCGCTCGGCGGGACCGCGGTGGGCACCGGCATCAACACCCCGGCCGGCTTCTCCGCCTCGGTGATCGCCGAGGTCGCCGCGGCCACCGGGCTCCCGCTGACAGAGGCACGCGACCACTTCGAGGCGCAGGGCGCGCGGGACGGGCTCGTGGAGACCTCCGGGCAGCTGCGGACCATCGCGGTCGGCCTGACGAAGATCGCCAACGATCTGCGCTGGATGGCCTCGGGGCCGCGCACCGGGCTCGCGGAGATCAACCTGCCGGATCTGCAGCCGGGTTCGTCGATCATGCCGGGCAAGGTCAATCCGGTGATCCCCGAGGCGGTGCTGATGGTCGCCGCGCAGGTGCAGGGCAACGACGTGACGGTGTCGGTGGCGGGCGCGGCCGGGAACTTCGAGCTCAATGTGATGCTGCCGGTGCTCGCCAAGAACGTCCTGGAGTCGGTACGGCTCCTCGCGAACGCCTCGCGGCTGCTCGCGGACCGCACGGTCGACGGGATCACCGTCAACGCCGAGCGGGCCCGGGAGTACGCCGAGTCCTCGCCGTCCGTGGTCACGCCGCTCAACAAGTACATCGGGTACGAGGAGGCGGCGAAGGTCGCCAAGAAGTCGCTCGCCGAGCGGAAGACGATCCGGGAGGTAGTGCTCGAATCGGGCTATGTCGAGCGCGGGTTGCTCACGGAGGCACAGCTGGACGAGGCGCTGGACGTGCTGCGGATGACGCGGCCGTAGCCGTCCATCCGTAAGATCTGTTCATGGAAGAGCACGGGATCACCGCAGGCCGGGACGGAGCCGGGCGCTGGGCGCCGGGCAGCCACATCCTGTGGCGCTATCGGGAGAACGGCGGCGACTCCATCCACATCTGCCGTCCCGTGACCGTCGTACGGGACAGCGCCGAGCTGCTCGCCGTGTGGATGGCCCCCGGCACCGAATGCGTACGGCCCGTGCTCGCCGACGGGACGCCCGTGCACCATGAGCCGCTGGCCACCCGCTACACGAAACCGCGGTCCGTGGTGCGCGACCGCTGGCACGGCACCGGGGTCCTGAAGCTCGCGCGCCCCGGGGAGCCCTGGTCGGTGTGGCTGTTCTGGGAGCAGGGCTGGCGGTTCAAGAACTTCTACGTGAACCTCGAGGAGCCGCTGGCCCGCTGGGCGGGCGGTGTCGACTCCGAGGACCACTTCCTCGACATCTCCGTACAGCCCGACCGCAGTTGGCACTGGCGCGACGAGGACGAGTTCGCCGAGGCGCAGCGCGTCGGACTGATGGATTCCGGCCAGGCTCGCGGGGTGCGTGCGGCGGGTCGGGCGGCGCTCGATGTCGTACGGGAATGGGGTCCGCCGTTCTCCGACGGCTGGCCAGGCTGGCGTCCCGATCCCGCCTGGCGCAGGCCGGTTCTGCCGGAGGACTGGGATCGTACGCCCGCGCGTGTGTCCACATGAGACCCTTGATGCGCCCCCATGGTCCAAACGTAGGATCAACGTCCGGAAGTGTTAACTCGCGGGGCTTGCGCACAGCTTGACGGAGCGTCACTGAGGGGTGGCAAGGACGTGAACCAAGAGAACGCGCGGGGCTCGATCGACGGACGGATTCGACACGCGTGACGGAGCACCCCACCTCCCACGACGACGGCCGTACGAAGGCCTCCGGAGCGGCCGGCCCCGCGGAAGCACGCGGGGCGATGCTGCGTTCCCAGGAAAGCGCTGCCATGGGGTTACCCGCACAGGGTGACCGCGGCGGCGATCCGCCGTGCCCCGAACCCTCGCGCACGGATCCGTCGCGCACGGATCCCTCGCGCACCGAGCCGCCGCGCGCCGAGCACGCGCAGGTGCCCGAGCAGCCCACCGGGTCGGAGGCGCGGCCCGGCGCACGGGCCGGTACCGGGGCCGGGCGCGCGAAAGGCGGCGCGAAGAGCGGCGCCAAGGGTGGCGTCGGTGCGGCCCCGCGCGGCGGTGACAAGGCGCGGCGCGAGGGCGAGCGGCTGCGGTTCGTGGGATCAGCGACCCGGCGGATCGCGCGCGGCATGGACCTCGACGAGATCGTGATGGGCCTGTGCCGCTCGACCGTGCCCACGTTCTCCGACTCGATCCTCGTGTATCTGCGGGACCCGCTGCCGGTGGGCGAGGAGCGCCCGGTAGGGCCCGTGGTGCTGCGGCTGCGCCGCACCGACCGGATACCCGACGCGCCCGACGACAGCGACGACACTCTCACCGACGGCGTCCTGCAGCCCGTCCTGCAGCTGCAGCCGGACGCCGGACCGGCCGCCGAGCTGTGCCAGGTCCGGATCGGCGGGGCGCTCGCCGAAGTGCTCCGCGGGGTGCGGCCGGTGTTCGGGGAGTCCGAGACCGCGCGGGCCGCGCTGCCCGAACTGCTCGGCGACGAGCGCTCGTTGCCCGGGCCGCGGCGCGTGATCCTCGCCCCGCTGCGCGGACGGCGGCGGGTCATCGGGGCCGCGGTGTTCCTGCGGCGGGCCGAGCGGGCCGCGTTCGACGGCGAGGACCTGCTGGTCGCGGCGCAGCTCGCGACGCACACCGCGCTCGGGATCGACAAGGCCGTCCTGTACGGGCGCGAGGCCTATATCGCGGACGAGCTGCAGCGGACGATGCTGCCCGAGACGCTGCCGCAGCCGACCGGCGTGAAGCTCGCCAGCCGCTACCTTCCGGCGGCGGAGACCGCGCGGGTGGGCGGCGACTGGTACGACGCGATCCCGCTGCCGGGCAGCCGGGTCGCGCTCGTCGTGGGCGACGTCATGGGCCAGCTGCGGACCACGGCCCAGACCCTGGCGGGCCTCGACCTGCCGCCGCAGGAAGTCCTCCACCACCTCGACGAACAGGCCCAGCGGCTCGGCTCCGACCGCATGGCCACCTGCCTGTACGCGGTGTACGACCCGGTCGCGCACCGCATCACCATCGCCAACGCGGGGCATCCGCCGCCGGTGCTGCTGCACATCGGCGGGCGCGCGGAAGTGCTCCGGGTGCCCGCGGGTGCGCCGATCGGGGTCGGCGGGGTCGACTTCGAGGCCGTCGAACTCGACGCGCCCGCCGGGGCGACGCTGCTCCTGTACACCGACGGGCTCGTCGAGTCCCGGCTGCGGGACGTGTGGACCGGTATCGAGCAGCTCCGCGAACGGCTTGCCGCCACCGCGGAGTTGACCGGCCCGGACCACTCGCCTCCCCTGGAGGCGCTCTGCGACGACGTGCTCGACATGCTCGGCCCCGGCGACCGCGACGACGACATCGCGCTCCTCGCGGCCCGTTTCGACGGGATCGCGCCGAGCGATGTCGCGTACTGGTACCTGGAGCCCGAGGACTCCGCTCCCGCGCGTGCGCGGCGGCTTGCTCGGCGGGCGCTGGAGCGGTGGGATCTGTCCTCGCATACGGATGCGGTGGAGCTCTTGGTGAGCGAGGTCGTCACGAACGCGGTGCGGTACGCGTCCCGGCCCATAACGCTGCGGCTGCTGCGGACGGATGTGCTGCGGTGTGAAGTCGTGGACGACGTGCCGCAGTTGCCGCGGTTGCGGCAGGCGCGGGCCACGGATGAGGGTGGGCGTGGGTTGTATCTGGTGAACCGGATGGCTCGGCGGTGGGGGGCTACTCGGTTGTCCACGGGGAAGGTGGTCTGGTTCGAGCTGAACCGATGACCTTTCCCCCACCCCGCCCCTTCCCGAAACCGGGGCTTCGCCCCGGACCCCGGATCCGAACTTCGTTCGGATGTCCTCAATCGCCGGACGGGCTAAATATTTAGCCCGTCCGGCGATTGAGGACGAGCGCGTTCAGCGCGATTAGGGGGTCTGGGGGCTACGCCCCCAGTTTCGGGAAGGGGCGGGGTGGGGGAAGAAGGCCCGCCGCAGGCGCCCCCCTACAGCAACGTCAGCTGGAGCGTTGCCTTGTACTCGCCCGGTGGGACGAAGCCCGGGACCGAGAGGGACAGGGACGCGTCCGCCCTGAACTCGCCCCCGGTGAACGGGGTCCGCAGCTGGGACCCCATCGTGCACAGCGAGGAGGCCCGGGAGCCGAGGGCCCCCGGGGAGCCCGCCGTGGGGCGCCCCACACTGCCCGGCTCGGCGACGCACACCGGCGTCCACGTGACCGCCGACGCCGGGATCACACCGCCGTGAGACGTACGCAGGTCCGTGAGGGTCGCCGTCAGGGACCACCCGATGTTGTGGCCGCGCCCGTCCGAAACCGTGACCGTGTTCAGCGAACTCGTCGCCGTCGCCTGCTCCCCCAGCTCGAAGGCGCCGAAGTTGACCGCCTTGCCCGACTGCTTCATCGAGAGCGGCCCCGGGGTGACGTAGGTCGCCGGCCGCTGCTGGGACCGGGTCAGGCGCGCGCCGTCCGGGGACTCCCCCGGCCGCGGACTCGCCTCCACCTCGCCCGGCACGTCGCCGCCGGGCTGAGCAGCGGGATCGGCCGGCGTGAGGTGCGACGGCGAAGGCGAGCCTGAAGGGGAGGGCGAGGGCCACGACGGGGACTCCCCGACCGTGACCGTGAGCGAAGTGCCCGCCTCGCGAGAGCCGTCGAAGACACGGAGTCGGTGCTCCCCCGGGCCGACCAACTCCGGCCCGGCCAACGTCAACGCGCCCCGGAGGCGCCCCTCCGCGTCCACGTCCAGCGAGGACTCCGCGAACCGGGCGGGACTGCACCGCGTCCCGTCCTCCGCACACAGCAGCGCCCGCGGCCGCGCGTCCGGAGTCCAGCGCGCGCCCTCGACCGGGACGGTGGCACCGGGCGAGACCGCACGGTCGGCGGTCGCGAGCGTGGGGGCCGGACGGGCCGCCCCCTCGACGTCCACCGAGCCGACGGACTTCGTACCGGACCGTGCGGCACAGGCCGTCTCGTGATCGCGGTCGAGCACGCGCGTGACGGTCAGCGTCCGCGTGGGGATGAGCGAGACAGGGCCGCGCGCGTCCGTCGGCATCATGAAGTCGCCTTCGTACGAAGGGACTTGGATCCGGTCCGGCGCGAGCGGCACGTCGATCGTGGTGCGCTTGCCGAAGACCGTGACCGTTCCGTCCGCCCCGCCCGCCAGCGCGAACTCGATGCCCGCGGTGAACGGCGCGTCCTCGAGCGCCATGGGGCTCGTCGCGGGCGTCGGACCGAGGTCGACGGAGACATGGACGGTGCCGCCGGGGGCGACGGTCGCGGGGCTGAGCCGGACCGTGATCTTCTGCGGGCCGGTCCGTTCGCCCTGCCCGGCGGGGAGTTGGCAGACGACGGACGGCTCCACCACCCCGCCGACGCCTTCCGCCGAGGGGCCGGAGGATTCCTCGGGGGGCGGCGGCTCCGCCGCGCCCGCCGTCCCGGACGCGAGCAGCAGTCCGACGGCGGCGGCCGCGGCGATACGGCGTCGTCGGCGCGGGACGGGCACGGGAGCGGGCGTGCGCCCACCCTGTCTTCGCGGTCGAAGTCTTCGCGGACGCCGCATCCCGAGCCCCCTCGCCCTCACCGGCCGCCGGGCGCACACCCCCTGCACGCCCGGCACACATCTGACGCACATTCAGATACGGGTGGGGTGAGATGTCAAGACAAGGGGCGCCCGGCGTGTGCCGGGCGGGCCCTAGGTCCTGGGTTTCCCGTTCCCGTTCTCGGCCCCTCCGGAGTCGTCCGGATCAGGGTCGAGGGTGATCGGCGGCTGGATCGTCGTCGGACCGTCCGTCGGCTCCTCGGTCCCGGGGTCCGTGGGATCGGTGGTCGGCGGGGGCGTGGTCGCCGGCGGTGCCTCCGTCGGGTCCTGGGGATCCGGGTCCTCGGTCTCGGGCGCCTCGGTCTCCGGCGCCTCGGTGCTGGGCGGCGGGGCGACGCCCACGCCCATGTCCGTATCGAGTTCGAAGCGCGCGTCCGAGCCGCCGTTCAGGGCGCCGAGGGTGTACGCGGCCCAGATCTCGGACGGGAAGCCCGAGCCGTGGGTGGTGGGGCGGCCGCCGGCGCCGTACAGGGGGACGTGGTTGCCCGCCTTGGCCTTCTTGCCCTCGGGCGTCTTGAGACCGCCGCCGCCTTCGGGTGCCTCGCCGTAGAGTCCGACGACGGTGACGAGTTCGGGGGTATAACCCGCGAACAGCGCCGACACGTTGGCGTCCGTCGTACCGGTCTTGCCCGCGGCCTTGTACTTGCCCGCGTACGGGCCCCTCAGCACGGCCGCACCCGTACCGTCGTTAGTCACGCCCTGGAGGACCGAGGTGATGGTGTCGGCCGTCTGGCGGCTGATGACCTCGTCACCGATGGGCTCGGGAACGTAGTCGCCGTCCTTGTGCGTGGCCTTCTTGATGATCGAGGGCGTGACCTTCTTGCCATGGGCGTCGAAGGTCGCGTAGACCCCGGCCATGTCGAGCGGGCTCGCGCCCATGGAGCCGAGCGTCATGGCGGCGACGGGTTCGAAGTCCCTCATGCCGAGATCGCTTGCGGTCTCCTTGACCTTGTCCATGCCGACGTCCGCACCCATGGCCGCGAACACCGAGTTGACGGACTTGTCCATGCCTCGCTGGACGGTGATGGGGCCGAAGTCGTCATCGCCTTCGTTCGGCGGGGCGTACGTCTGGCCGTTGCCGAACTCGATCTTCGTCTCGCTGTCGCCGTTGTAGATCGTCTTCGGCGTGATCGGCTCGTCGTCCTCGTTCACTGCCTCGTTCTCCAGAGCCGAGGCCAGGATCACGGGCTTGAAGGTCGAGCCGGGCTGGTAGTCGTAGCGCAGCGCGTTGGATGTCGTGTGCTTCAGGTAGTCCTCGCCGCCGTACATGGCGACGATCTTCCCGGTCTTCGGGTCGACCGAGACGGCACCGGCCTGTACGGCCGCATCGACCTTGCGTGTCTTCGGGTCGAGTTCGGAGGTCAGCTCCTGGTCGACGGCCTTCTCCAGCGCCTTCTGCTTCTTCGGGTCGATGTTGAGGTCGATGGTCCAGCCGCCCTGGTCGATCGTGGCGTAGGCCTGGTCGACGCTGAGCGTGTCGTCCTCCTTCATCAAGTGCCGGGCGAGTTCGTTCTTCGCGGCCTGGATGAAGTAGCCGTTCTGTCCCTCCAGACCGGCGGCCTGCTTGGGCTTCTTGGGATCCACGAACTTCTGGTCGGCACGCTCCTGCGGCGTCAGCCAGCCCATCTCGACCATGTTGTCGAGCGCGTAGGCCCAGCGCTGCTTGGCCAGCTTCTTGCCGGTCTCGGAGGCGATCGCGAAGTCGTACTGGTTCGGGGCCTGGAGCAGGGCGGCCAGATACGCGCCTTCGGACAGCGTGAGGTCCTGCGCGTCCTTCTCGTAATAGGCCTGGGCAGCGGCCTGGATCCCGTACACGCCCCGGCCGAAGTAGCTGGTGTTCAGGTAGCCCGCGAGGATCTCGTCCTTGGACACCTGGCGGTCGACCTTGAGGGCGATCACCAGTTCCTGGACCTTGCGGCTGACCGTCTGCTCCTGGGACAGGTAGTAGTTCTTCACGTACTGCTGGGTGATCGTCGAACCACCCTGCTTGCCCTTGCCCATCAGGGTGTTGAGGACACCGCGGGTCGTGCCCTTGATGTCGACGCCGGGGTCCTTGTAGAAGGTCTTGTTCTCGGCGGCGACGACTGCCTGCCGCACGTTCTCCGGGATCTTGTCGAGCCCGATGATCTCGCGCTTGGTCTCGCCGACGTTCGCGATCGTCTTGCCGTTGACCTTGTAGACGTTGCTCTGCTGCGTCGCGTCGATGTTCGCCGTCGGAATGTCGACGTACCAGTACAGCCCGACCGCCGCCGCCATCCCGAGGAGGATGAAGCCGAAGAAGGTCCCGAGGATCTTCTTCCACGTGAATATTCGGCGCAGCAGACTGCGGTCGTCGTGCCGCGACGCGGACCGGCGCCGGTCGGCGCGGCCGCCGCCACCGTAGCTGCCGCGATCGTCGTAACCGCCACGGTCGTGCCCCATGCGGCGCGCGCCGGCCGACGGCGAAGTCTCTGCCCGGCGGACACCGCCGCCGCGCTGCCTCGCTCGCCTTTCTTCCGCTCGGCCCATGGTTCGCGTAGCTCCAGTCGTGTCTCGGCTTCCCCCCGGGTCAGCTCAGAAAGCTAACACCGCAGCTGGGGACAAAGGGATGACGATCCGGTCTTTTACGGACGTGACAATCAGCACCTGTCCTACAGGAACCGACTACCCGTGGGCTCGAACGGTTGCTCCTCCGGATGTGAAGGATCGGTTCCGGTCGCACTTTCCGTCCGTTTTGCAGGAGTTGGTGGGGTTTCGCGAAGCCTCACAGCGATGTGGCGCCGCTCTCACCCATGGGTTAAAGTGATAGCAGTTTGCTAAGCCGGTGGAATCAGCCACCGGCATGGACAGATACGGGGAGCCCGCCATGAGCGCACAAGACGCCACCGTCACGACGCCAGATGTTCCGCAGATGCCGGAGCCGCGCGTACGCGAATTCCAGGCGCAGTCGATCGGGGGCGGGCTCGCGCTGCTCTTCGGGCTGGTCGGACTGCTCGCCGGCACCGGGCTCGTGGTCGCCGCCACCGGGGTGGACTCGGGCGGCGCGAAGGCGGGGCTGATCATCGGCGGGATCCTCATCGGGATCGCCGCGTTCCTCGCGATGTGCGGTCTGAACATGGTCGCGCCGGGCGAGGCCCGGGTCGTGCAGCTCTTCGGGCGCTACCGCGGCACGATCCGCACGGACGGGCTGCGGTGGGTGAACCCGCTGACGTCGCGCACCAAGATCTCGACGCGTGTACGGAACCACGAGACGGCCGTCCTGAAGGTCAACGACGCCTACGGCAACCCGATCGAGCTGGCCGCGGTCGTGGTGTGGAAGGTCGAGGACACCGCACAGGCCTCCTTCGAGGTCGACGACTTCGTGGAGTTCGTGTCGACGCAGACCGAGGCGGCCGTGCGGCACATCGCGATCGAGTACCCCTATGACGCGTACGACTCGGAGCAGCTGTCCCTGCGCGAGAACGCCGAGGAGATCACCGAGAAGCTCGCCGTCGAACTGCACGCGCGGGTCGAGGCGGCGGGCGTGCGGATCATCGAGTCCCGGTTCACGCACCTCGCGTACGCACCGGAGATCGCCTCGGCGATGCTGCAGCGGCAGCAGGCCGGCGCGGTGGTCGCGGCGCGGCAGCAGATCGTCGAGGGCGCGGTGGGCATGGTCGAGTCGGCCATCGCGCGGATCACCGAGCAGGACATCGTCGAGCTCGACCAGGAGCGGAAGGCGGCGATGGTGTCCAACCTGATGGTGGTGCTGTGCGGGGACCGGGCGGCGCAGCCCGTGCTCAATACGGGGACGCTGTACCAGTGAGCCCCGATCCGGAGCCCGAATCCGGGCGGCGTCCGGCCGGAGCGGCCCGCAAGCAGGTGCTGCTCCGGCTCGACCCGCTCGTCTACGACGCGCTGGCCCGGTGGGCCGGGGACGAGCTGCGGTCGGCGAACGCGCAGATCGAGTTCCTGCTGCGGCGGGCGCTGAAGGATGCGGGGCGGCTGCCGGGGGCGGCGGGGCCGATGCCTCGGCGGGGGCGGCCGCCCAAGGGGGATTCCTAGCGGGAGCGCCGCAGGCCGCGGGCTATACACGAGGGCTATACACGCCATGTATACGTGGTGTGTATAGTCATGCCGCATGAGCATCGGACACACCCTCCTCGGCCTGCTGGAAAGCGGTCCGCGCCATGGTTACGACCTGAAGCGCGCCTTCGACGAAAAGTTCGGGCACGACAAGCCCCTGCACTACGGGCAGGTCTACTCGACGATGTCGAGGCTGCTGAAGAACGGGCTCGTGGAGGTCGACGGGGTCGAGGCGGGCGGCGGGCCCGAGCGGAAGCGGTATGCGATCACCGAGGCCGGGATCACCGACGTCGAGCAGTGGCTGGCCGCTCCCGAGAAGCCCGAGCCGTATCTCTCCTCGACGCTCTACACGAAGGTCGTGCTCGCGCTCCTCACCGGCCGCGACGCCGCCGATCTGCTCGACACCCAGCGCGCCGCGCACCTGCGGATGATGCGGATGCTCACCGAGCGCAAGCGGAAGGGTGATCTCGCGGACCAGCTGATCTGCGACCACGCCCTGTTCCACCTGGAGGCCGACCTCCGCTGGCTCGAACTGACCGCCGCCCGCCTCGACAAGCTCGCCGTGGAGGTGGCCGCCCGATGAAGGCGCCCGCAGGCTCCCTGCTCACCGCGCACGATCTGCGCAAGGCCTACGGGCCGACGAACGCGCTCGACGGCGCGCACTTCTCCATCCACCCCGGCGAGGTCGTCGCCGTCATGGGCCCCTCCGGCTCCGGCAAGTCGACGCTGCTGCACTGCCTCGCGGGCATCGTGACACCCGACTCCGGGACCATCACGTACAACGGACGCGAGCTGAGCGCGCTCGGCGACAGCGAGCGCAGTGCGCTGCGGCGCTCCGAGTTCGGCTTCGTCTTCCAGTTCGGGCAGCTCGTACCGGAGTTGAGCTGTGTGGAGAACGTGGCGCTTCCGCTGCGGCTCGCCGGCGCCAAGCGCAAGGACGCCGAGCGCACCGCCCTGCAGTGGATGGAGCGCCTGGAGGTCGACGATCTCGCGAAGAAGCGTCCCGGTGAGGTCTCGGGCGGACAGGGGCAGCGGGTCGCGGTGGCCCGTTCGCTGGTCACCGGGCCGCGTGTGCTGTTCGCGGACGAGCCGACCGGTGCGCTCGACTCGCTCAACGGCGAGCGGGTGATGCAGCTTCTGACGGAGGCGGCCCGTTCGACGAACGCCGCGGTCGTCCTCGTCACGCACGAGGCACGCGTGGCCGCGTACTCGGACCGCGAGATCGTCGTGCGCGACGGCAAGTCCCGTGACATGGAGCCCGCCCTGTGAACATGTGGTTCAGGGATCTCGCGATGGGCGCGCGGTTCGCGGTCACCGGCGGGCGCGAGGGCTGGGTGCGGACGGTTCTGACGGCCGTCGGCGTCGGGCTCGGGGTCGCGCTGCTGCTCGTGACGACGGCGATCCCGCATGCGCTGCAGGCCCGCGAGGCCCGTGGCGTGGCGCGCAGCGACATCACGTTCAGCGACAAGATCAAGCCGAAGGCCGACAACACGCTGATCCTCGCCCAGGTCGACACGGTGTTCCGCGGCGACGACGTACGCGGCCGGATCATCCGGCCCGAAGGGCCCAAGGCCCCGCTGCCGCCCGGGGTCCCGGCCTTCCCCGGTGACGGCGAGGTGCTCGTCTCGCCCGCGCTCGCCGAGTTGTTGAAGTCCGGTGACGCGAAGCTGCTCGCCGACCGGATCGACGGGCGGATCACCGGCACGATCGGGGACGACGGGCTGATCGGGCCGCATGAACTCTCGTACATCAAGGGCTCCGACACGCTTCAGCCGACCGGCTACCGCATCCACCGCCTCGACGCGTACGGCAGCGAGTCGACGGTCGAGGAACTCGATCCGCGGCTGCTGCTGCTCACACTGATCATCTTCATCGTGCTGCTGATGCCGGTCGCCGTGTTCATCGCGACGGCCGTGCGCTTCGGCGGCGAGCGGCGCGACCGCCGGCTCGCGGCCCTGCGGCTGATCGGCGCGGACGGGCGGATGGCGCGCCGGATCGCGGCGGGCGAGGCCGCGATGGGGGCGCTGCTCGGGCTGCTCGTGGGCGGCGCACTGTTCATGGCGGCGCGGGAGCTGGCCTCCCGGATACGGGTCATGGACATCAGCGTCTTCCCGCACGACCTGTCCCCCGCGCCCGCCCTCGTGGTCCTCGTGGCGCTCGCGGTGCCGGCCGCCGCGGTCGTGGTGACGCTGTTCGCGCTGCGCGGCGTGGTGATCGAACCGCTCGGTGTGGTCCGTACCGCCAAGCCCGCGCGGCGCAGGCTGTGGTGGCGGCTGCTGCTGCCGCTCGCCGGACTCGCGCTGCTCTACCCGATGATCGGGCAGGGCAACGACAACGGCGAGTTCAACCAGTGGATGGTCACCGGCGGTGTCGTCCTGCTGCTCATCGGCATCACGGCGATCCTGCCGTGGCTCGTCGAGGCGGTCGTGGCGCGGCTCGGCAGGGGGCCGGTCTCCTGGCAACTGGCCGTGCGCCGACTGCAGTTGAGCAGTGGTTCGGCGGCCCGGCTCGTCAACGGGATCGCCGTGGCGGTGGCCGGGGCAATCGCGCTGCAGATGCTGTTCGCGGGCGTCTCGGACTACTACACGACGGACACCGGCCAGGACCCCGCCCGCGCGGACCTCAGCATCTACATCCCGCAGTCCCCGGACACGTTCGAGCACCTCGACGAGGAGCGCCGGGTCCTGGAACGCACGCCGGGTGTCACCTCGGTGACCGCGCCGGTCGTGCAGACCACGATGGGCGAGCGGCGCGCCGATCCCTCGCTCAGCGCGAGTGTCACGAGCGGCAGTTGCGCGGCCCTGCGCGAGGTGGCGACGCTGCCCTCCTGCAAGGACGGCGATGTGTTCCGGGTCGAGGGCGCCTCGTACGACGAGGACACCGCGAGGCTCGCGAAGGCCGGCGGCACGATCTTCCTCGAACCGTCGTACGGGCCGTACAAGGGCCTCGCCGTGCGGTGGAAGCTGCCGGCGGACCTCAAGAAGGCGGACGCGCGGACCTCGCCGACCGGCGGCGACACCGGTGGCCTCCTCGTCACGTCGAGCGCGCTGCCGACGGCGGTACGGGGTGCGATGACGGGCAGTCTGCACCTCAAGACGGACCGTTCGGTGGCCGATGTGAGCGACGAGGTGCGCACCGCCGTGGCGCGGATCGCCCCGCTCACGGAGGTCAACCAGCTGACCGCGACCGAGCGTTCACGCCGCTTCGACTCGATCCGTACGGGCCTGTTCGTGGGCGCGACCTGCGTCCTGCTCCTCATCGGCGCCAGCCTTCTCGTCTCGCAGCTGGAGCAACTGCGCGAACGGCGCAAACTGCTCGCGGCACTCGTCGCGTTCGGCACCCGGCGCAGGACGCTGAGCCTGTCGGTCCTGTGGCAGACGGCCGTCCCGATCGCCCTCGGCCTGCTGCTCGCGGCAGTGGTCGGCCTCGGCCTCGGCCTGGTCCTGCTCGGCATGGTCGCGTCCGAGACCACGGTGGAGTGGTCGTCGGTCCTGATGATGACCGGGGTGGGGGCGGGGGTCGTCCTCGCGGTCACCCTGCTGAGTCTGCCGCCGCTGTGGAAGCTGATGCGGCCGGAGGGGTTGAGGACGGAGTAGGGCGGGGGTTCTGTCTCGCGATGGGGCGGGCCGGTGGGGGCTGGTGGGAGGGCGCCTGCGGCGGGCTTTCTCCCCCCCCCCCCCCCCTCCCCAAAACCGGGGGGGCCCCCCCCCCCCCCCCCCCCACCCCCCCCCCACCCCCCCAAAAACCCGCCGGGGGGGAAAAAGGCCGGCGCAAGCCCCAAAAACACAACACACCCCACCCAA